>CAXSED010000090.1:0-16329 GCA_964236475.1 uncultured Chthoniobacterales bacterium | reverse complement strand
TCGAAAAATCGGCGAACTGCATCTCGATGATGGGCCGCATCCCCTCAATCGACGCACCGATGGCCACGCCCACCTGGGCATCTTCGCTGATAGGGGAATCGAGCACCCGCCCGGAAAATTCCTTCGACAGGCCCTTGGTTGCCTTAAACGCGCCGCCGAACGTGCCCACGTCCTGGCCGTAGATGAACACGCGGTCGTCTTCGGACAGCGCACGGGCCTGGGCCTCGCGGATCGCTTCTAGATAAGTGATGCTCATCCTGTGGAGAGAAAGAAACGCCTCAAACCACCGGCGTCAGGGTAGATCAGGCCACAGACGGATCGCTTGCCAGCCGCCGGGTGCTCAGCGCGGACCAATCTTCCCGGGCCGGGTCCGGCGGCGGTTCGGACGACGCGGTGGCAAAGGCGGCGTCCACCTGCGAGACGCACCGGGCACGCCAGGCGTCGAGGTCGGCGACGCTGGCCCAATCGTTTGAGAGAATGTGCTGGCGGGCCAGTTTGACGCAATCACCACCCAGCGCGGACGTGCGCAAAGCCGGGTCCATGTAGGAGGCGTCGTCGTGCTCGCCGTGGCCGGTCAGCCGGAGCAGGGTGGCCACGACCATCTGTGGTCCGTGACCGCCGCGCGCCGCCGTGACGGCGTTTTGCACGGTTTCCAGGCACGCGCCGAGGTCGGTCCCATCCACGGCATGCCCGGCAAACCCGTAACCGGCAGCCCGGTCGAGCAGGTCGGCACAGGCGTATTGTTTGCGGGTGGGCGTCGAGTAGGCGTACTGGTTGTTGGCCACGATCACGACCAGCGGCAGCCGTTCGACCGCCGCCATGTTCATCCCCTCGTGGAAGGAGCCGGTCGAGGTGCCGCCGTCGCCGATGCACGTCGCCCCGACCACGCCGCCGAGCTTGCCCTGCAACCGTTTGGCCAGCAGCGCGCCCGCAACGGTGGCGACCATCGTGCCGAGGTGCGAGATCATGGCGAACAACCCCTCGGTCGGGCGGCCCCGGTGGATGTTACCGTCGCGGGCGCGCATCGGTCCCTGGGGCGAGCCGAGGTAGGTGCGCGCGCCGTCGAGCAGCGGCTCGCCGAACGCCAGCCGGCCCGCCATGTCGCGGATCAGCGGGCCGAAAATATCCCCCTTGTCTCGATGCAAGGACACGCCTAGCGATGCGCTGAGCGCCTCCTGGCCGGTGCCGAGGAAGACGCCGCCCTGGATTTTGCCCGCCCGGTACAGACTGGCAAGTTTTTCCTCGAACGTCCGCGCCAGGAGCGTCCAGCGGAACGTGTCTATGTAGAGCGCGGGCGGAGGAACCGCAGACGCCGGGGCCAGGGCCGGGGGGGCGGCAGGGGCAACGGCTGGGACCATCATCGGCAAGCTTAGGCCGGGGCGCATGGGACGCGCAAGGAAGAATAAAAACCGCCCGGCGCAACGCTGGGAATAACATTTGCTCCGTCTGCTCTAATGTCGCCGGATTTCGGCGGCGTCCGCCTGACGGCCTGACGTTCCATGGAAGCCGACACCGTTTTTATCAAACAGCGCAGCGAGCAGCTTTACAAAAGTCAGCGCGTTGCTCTGTCGAAACGGGTCGACCGCCTGTTCGCCGGGCTGTTCGTCGTCCAATGGCTCGCGGAGATCGCCATCGCCGTCTGGTATGCGCCGCACACCTGGATCGGCAAAATCCATTACGTCAGTATTGAGGTGACGACCGCTATCGGCTTGGGCGGAGCGTTTATCGCGCTGCCGCTTTATCTGATTTACCGGCGTCCCGGCGCGGTCGGCACGAGGCACGCCGTGGCCGTCGGGCAGATGCTTTGCTCCGCGTTGCTGATCCACCTCACCGGCGGGCACGGCGAGACGCATTACCACATCTTCGGTTCGCTGGCGTTCCTGGCGTTCTACCGCGACTGGCGGGTGCTGGCGACGGCCACGGGCATCATGGCGCTCGACCAGGGGCTGCGGGGATACTACTGGCCGCAGTCCATCTTCGGCGATACCGCCGACATTTCCTCGCCCTGGCGCTGGATGGAACACACCGCTTGGGTGATCTTCGAGGACGTGTTCCTTGCCTGGACCTGCCTTCAGAGCGACCGCGAGGGGCGCGCCGCCGACCGGAGCAACGCAGAATTGCAGGAGTCCCGCAGCAGCGTTGAGCGCGAGGTGAGCGAACGCACCAACCAAATCACCGCCGCCAGCCGCGACCTGGGCCGCCAGATCGGCGAGCACAAGCGCGTGGAGGTCGGCCTGCGCGCGGAGGTGATGGATCTGGAGGGCAAAGTGCGCGCCCAGGCCGCCGAGGTCGCCGCCGCCGGGCGCGCGCTCAAGCGGCAGGTGGACATGGGCCGCCGCACCGAACAGGAACTCGCCACCGCCGTGGGCCGTTACCGGTTCATGACCGACAGCGTGCCCCAGATCGTGTGGACCGCGAAGCCCGACGGCACCATCGACCACTTCAACCGCCGCTTCCACGAATACACCGGCATGACGGTCGAAGAGTTGAAGGAGCACGGCTGGATGACGACCGTCCATCCCGACGATCAACCCCGTTACGAAGAACGGATGCAGCGCGCCGTGCAAACCGGCGAGGCGCTCGACTCCGAAATGCGCATCCGCCGGGGCCGCGACGGAGCCTACCGCTGGCACCTGAGCCGGGCGGTCCCCATGCGCGACGCGAACAGTCTGATCATCCAGTGGTTCGGCACCTGCACGGACATCGACGACCAGAAACGCGCCCGCGAAACCGCCCTGCGCTCCGAGCAACGCTACCGCTCGCTCGTCGCCGCCAGCGCGCAGATCGTCTGGCTGCTCGACGCCGAGTGCCGGGTGACGAGCGACCTGCCCGAATGGCGCAACGCCACCGGCCAGACCTTCGAGGAAAGCACGGGCTACGGCTGGATGGACGCCATTCACCCCGAGGACCGCGAACACGCCCGCGACCTGTGGCGCTGGGCGTTGGAAACCCGCACCGGCTACGAGAACGAGTACCGCCTGCGCATGGTGGACGGCTCGTACCGTTTCTTCTCCACGCGCGGCGTGCCCGTGCTGGAGGGCGATGGGCGCATCCGCGAGTGGATCGGCACCTCGACGGACATCACCGACCGCAAGCAGGCCGAAAACGTCGTGCGCCGCGCGCAGGAAGATTTGGAAGCACGCGTCAAGGACCGCACCGCCCAGCTCACCGAAACCAACCGCATCCTCCACCAGCAGGTCGTCGAGCGGAAGATCATCGAGGACGAACTCGCCGAGGCGCGCGACGAAGCCCTCGCCAGCGCCAAGCTCAAGAGCCAGTTCCTGGCCAACATGTCGCACGAAATCCGCACGCCTATGAACGGGGTGATCGGCATGACCAGCTTGCTCCTCGACACCACGCTCGACGAAGATCAGCACGAATACATCGAGACGATCCGCGCCAGCGGTGACGCGCTGCTTTCCATCATCAACGACATCCTGGATTTCTCCAAGATCGAGGCGGGCAAGCTCGACTTCGAGGAATTGGACATGGATTTGCAGGGCACGGTCGAAGGGGCCATCGAACTGCTCGCCGAAAAGGCCGCGCACAAGGGCCTCGACCTCGCGTGCTACATACTCGAAGACGTGCCCCGGCAACTGCGCGGCGATCCGGGCCGGTTGCGGCAGGTGTTGGTCAACCTCATCGGCAACGCCATCAAGTTCACCCACTCGGGCCGCGTGATGGTCCACGTCGCCAAGCTGCACGAAACCATCGGCGACGTGCAGATCAGTTTCCAGATCAGCGACACCGGCATCGGCCTGACCGAAGAGGCAGTGAGCGGGTTGTTCCAGGCGTTCGTGCAGGCGGACGGCTCGACCACGCGCAAGTTCGGCGGCACGGGCCTCGGGTTGGCGATTTCCAAGCAGCTCGTCGAGTTGATGGGCGGCGAGATCGGCGTCGAGAGCGCGGTCGGCAAGGGCTCGACGTTCTGGTTCACGGTGCGCCTGCCCAAGCAGCCCCTCCTGCTCGCCGACGACGATGCGCCCGCCGAGCAGCTCATCAATTTCGCCACCATTCGCACGCTCATCGTCGGCAGCGGCGGCACGGGCGAGGTGTTGCGTGAACAGTTGACGAGTTGGGGCATGGGCATCCACGTGCTGACCGATGGGCAGGACGCGCTCGCGGCTCTGCAAGAGGCTGCGGCGGGCGGGCAGCCCTACCATTTCGTGCTGGCGGATGCGCAGGGTCCCGGCCTCGACGGTCCGGACCTCGCGCGAACCATCCGGCAAGACCCGGCCCTGGCGGCGACCCGCACGATCCTGCTGCTGGCGCCCGGTCAGCGTTCGACGTTTGGCAGCGGGGAGGGGACCGACATCGCCGCGTGCCTGAACAAGCCGGTCAAACGCTCGCAACTGCACGGCGTGTTCCGCACCCTGATGATTAGCGAGAGCGTGCCGCCGGTCGCGCCAAAGTCCGCGCCAGCGGCGGTGCGGCCCGCCAAGGGCAAAGGGGTGCGTGTGCTTGTCGTTGAGGACAATCAGGTCAACCAGAAGGTGATCATCAAGCAGTTGCAGAAGATCGGGTTCAAGGCCGACGCCGTGGGTAACGGCGTGGAGGCGCTCGAAGCGACGGCCAAGGTGGCCTACGACGTGGTGCTCATGGATTGCCAGATGCCCGAGATGGACGGCTTCACGGCGACGCGCGAGATCCGCCGCCGGGAGGCGAACGCCGGGATGCACACCCCCATCGTGGCGCTGACGGCCAACGCGCTGGAAGGCGACCGTGAGCGTTGTCTGGCGGCAGGCATGGACGATTATCTGAGCAAGCCGGTGAAGATCGAAGCCTTGCGCGAGACGCTGGAGCGTTGGGCGGCCAGCGCGCTCAAGGAAGCCGAGGAGATGCAAGCCGTCGCGGCGTGACCAGGCCGGAGCCTGGGAACGGGGAGGAATTAGTTCGCAGCTGTGGCATGTTTTTTTGGTGCCCGGCAATTTAATTACCCTGTATTAGATTATAAAATATTGAGTCAGCTCTGAGGGCAGCCAACCTTCCGGCACACTCACGTTTCCACAAAGTAATCCGAGTCGATCCGTTTGACCTCGTATGTTGCAATGGTCGTAACGCCGATTCCGTAGTCGATCATCAGGGTGGCTAATTCGTCACCGTCGATTAGCACAATTTTGCTTCCGATACCCTTCACAAAATTACGCGCGTCATCAGTAAACACGGATGTTGTAATAAAAATACCTTTACCCGCACGCTGACCTTGCAAGGCCCCGGCAAATTGCTGGACCTGCGGCCTTCCTATCGAGTTTTGATCCCATCGTTTGGCCTGAATGTAAATCACGTCGAGGCCAAGTTTATCTTCCTTGATAATTCCGTCGATTCCACCATCGCCGGATTTGCCGACGGCACGTCCGGCATCCGCGAGCGAACCGCCGTACCCCATCTTGACGAGAAGCTCAACCACGAGCCGTTCAAAAAATGAAGGCGAGCATGTCTTCACGGTTTCGAGAAGTTCATCGGCGAGTTGGGCGCGGAGCTTCAGATAACCGCTCTCGACGGTTTCGTTTGGCGTCTTGATCAAGGATACTTCCGGGGTATTTCCATCGGTTTCTTGCTCATTTACTTTGGTACTGGTTTGGAAGGCACGGAACTCCGGGTATTGCTTGAGAAAAGCGACGTTGATAGTCAATGGATTTTTTGCGAGAGCCTCGGTGCCACGCTCGGTAATCGATATAAATCCTCGCTTTGGCGCGGAAAGCAGCCCCGCCTTTTTCAGGTACGTACAGGCCCAGGAAACTCGACTTCCAAACGTCGTGGTGGCCCCGCTTGGTAGCATTTCAAGTAGATCCATCTCATTCAGCAAAAACTCTTTTGCGAGAACCCCAAAAAGATCGCGTATGAGCGCCGGGCCCGTTGGCCGCGTGGCGACAGTTCGGAGCACGGGTAACATGAATGATTGATAGTCGGGAATCGGCACAAGTTTTGTGTATTAGCTTTTGTGTTGGAATCGTTTCGCCCTCAGATAACCATCAGAGGGTCTCCCATTTCTTCGGGTCGATCCCGGCTTGCACGAGGATGCGCTTGACGAGCGTCCAATCCAAGTCTCCGTCGCCGTGTGGATTGGGGATGGGTACGGTCCGCTCACCCAAGCGCATGGCCATATGCCGATGCCCTGGCTCTGGACCCTGCCAGCCAAGGGTGCGGAAACGGCGGATCAGCTCCCGTCGTTTAATCGGCTTCGGCATAGGCAGGTTGGGGATTGATGTCCACCCCGCCAATCACCGGAAAAGCGTCGCCGTGGCGCGCTTTGATGAGAATCCAATCCTCGAACACATTTTGCAATTGCTCGCGTGCGTCTTCGAGAGTGTTGCCATCGGCCCACAAACCCTCGCAGGGAGGAACGACGGCAAAGAAACGACCGTCTTCCATCAATTCGTAGCGCGCCTCGCGCATCGCGGCATCAATGTATTCGGTGAGCATGACGAAGAAGATAGCTTATGGAAGCCGGGCGCGGTAGGGTTTTGTTCGCTGTGCTCTAGGCGTTTGCAGGCGTGCGCTCGCTGTGCAAGTCGCCCGTTTTGCCGAAGCTCTCCGCGATGCTCGGCGGCTCGGCGCGGTGCGCGGTGCCCGTCGCGGATTCATCCACCGCGCCAGGAGCCGCGTCCGGGTTGGCCGTGCCGATTAGGTCCTTGCCGACCGACGTTTCCTGCTCCCGGCGGGCGAGACGGACGGCGACTAATTTGCTGACACCGGCTTCCTCCATCGTCACGCCGTAGAGCACGTCCGCCCGGGCGATGGTGCGCTTGTTGTGCGTGATGACGATGAACTGACTCTGCGCCACGAAGCGGTCCAGGATTTTCAAAAAACGCGCGATGTTCGACTCGTCGAGCGGCGCGTCCATTTCGTCGAGCACGCAAAACGGACTCGGCTTGACCATGTAGATCGCAAACAACAACGAGACCGCCGTCATCGTCTTCTCGCCGCCGCTGAGCAGCGTGATGCTCTGGAGTTGTTTGCCGGGCGGGCGGGCGATGATGTCGATGCCGCATTCCAGCGGGTCTTCCTCGTTGGCCAACAGGAGATTGGCGCGCCCGCCGCCGAAAAGCTCGGTGTACATCTCCTGGAAATTGACGCGCACACGCTCGAACGTTTCGGCGAACAGCGTGCGGGTCGTCGCGTTGATCTTGCCGATGATTTCGAGGAGGTCCTTCTTCGCGGCGACGAGGTCGGCGTTCTGCGATTCGAGGAACTGGTAGCGTTCTTCGAGGGCGTCGTATTCCGCGATGGCATCGACGTTGACCGTGCCGATGGCGTCGAGTTTTTCGCGCAGTCCGGCGGCGAGGGTTTCGACGCGGGCCCAGTCCGCCGCCGCGCCCGGCTGTTCGACGAGGCTCTGGTACAAATCGAGAAACGCCGCCGGCTCCGGCACGAAGAGTTTCAGGTCGATCTGGTAACGCCCGACGGTCTGCTCGTGCAGGTTTTCCTGGCGCAAGCGAAGTTGCGTTTCGCGCACTTCCTCGCGGGCCTTGCGGTCGTGCCAGCCGGTGAGGGCCTGGCGTTTGGCGCGCCCGTCGGCGTCGATGGTTTCGACGTGCCCGGCAGCGGCGGCGTTCTCGTCGCGGCGTTCGGTAATTTGGGCTTCGGCGGCGTCGAGGTCCGCGCGGGCGGCGTCGATCTGTATGCCGAGTTCCAGGGCCTCGGTTCCGTAGCGTTCCAGGCGGCGGCGATGTTCTTCCAATTCGCGGCGGCGACGGTCGATCAGTTCGGAAAGTTCCAGCCGCCGGGCGTCCATCGGCTGCCGCTGGCGGCGCAATCCCTCGTGGCGTTGCTGCTCGGTGGCGACGCGGACGCGCAGGTCGTTGAGGACTTCAGAAAGGGCGAGTTCCTGCGCGCGGAACGTCCCGGTTTTTTCCTGCGCGGCGGCGCGGTCGCCCTGATGTTTGTCCAGCTTGCCGCCGGTCTCTTCGAGCCGTCGGGACAGCCCGAGGACCTGCTCCCCGGCGGCCTCGCACTGGCGGGCGACCTGTGCCTGCTCGCGCTGGAGATTGTCGCCGCGCGTGTTCAGGTCCCGGGCCTCGCGTTCCAGCAACGCGTGCTGGCTTTGCAGCGTGGCGGTTTGCAACTGGCTGGCCTGCAACGCGGCGCGGGCGTCGCTCAGGGCGGCAGCGGCGATTTGCACGCGCACCGAGGCCTGGTCCCGCGTGCGGGTGAGCGTGTCGATTTCCGCCCGGCCCACGGCAGCTTCGGCGTCGAGCATCTTGATCTGCGCCTGCCGCTGGAGCACACCCTGTTGCGCGGATTCGCCGCTGGCCTGCCCGCCATGCAGGAACCCGTCGCGGTCCAGCAGCTCGCCGTTGAGCGTGGCCACCGTCAGACCCGGATGATGACGCCGCACGTCGTGGGCCGTTTCCAGCGTTTCCACGACCACGCTGCCCACCAGCAACCGGCTCAGCAGCGGTGTCACCGCGCCGGGAGCTTTCACGGCGTCGAGCGTCCAGAGCAGCGCGCCCGGCGGCAACTCGCCGTGCGGACGTTCGACCAGTTGGTCCGTGGTGGTCGCCAGCGTCGCACGGCCCACCTTTTTGCCGGTGGCGAGGCTTTCGAGCAGCGTCGCCGCCACCTCCTCGTCGCGCAGCAGGATCGTCTGCATGTGGTGACCCAGCACCGCCTCGACCGCCGGGATGAAACGCGCGTCCACATCGACCGACGATCCCAGCACGCCGACGATGGCGCCCTTGAACAATTCGGGCCGGTCCAGCCCGCGCAGCACGGCCTGCGTGCCGCTGGAAAACCCCACGCCCGCCTCGTTCAACCCGCGCAGCACTTCCAGCCGCGAGGTCCGTGCCGCCTGCGTCTTCGTGGCAGCAGCCAGCGCGGTTTCCGCCCCGGCGAGTTCCGTCTGGGCCACGCCCTGCGCTTCCTCCGCCGCGCGGACCTCCTGGCGGCGGGTATCCAGCGTGCCTTGAGCGGCGGCGATCTGGACCTTCGCTTCGGCGACGCGCGCGTTCCCTTCCGCCCGCGCCGGTTCGAGCCGCGCCGCTTCCGCGCTGAGCAGTTCGCGGCGGACTTCCCCGGCCTGTTGCGATTGGGTCAACCGCGCCAATTCCGCCCGGCCCGCCGCCAGGGTGCGCTCGATTTCCTGCGCCGCGCGGTCAGCCGCCTGGAACGCCCCCTCGGCCTCCACCCGGCGCGCCCGAACCTCGCGCACCGCCGCGTCCTGTTCGCGCAGGTTTCCCTGGCCCACTTGCAGCAGCCCGGCGATCTGACGTTCTTCCTCCTCGGCGGCCTGGAGCTGCTCTACCTGCGCGGCGAGCCGTTCCTCCGCGCCGGTCAGTTCCGTCTCGTACCGCCCGAGCAATCCCTGGCTTTCCGCCGTGCGCTCACGGTTGAATTCACGCTGGCTCTCGGCGGCCCGCAGACGGTCGCGGCATTCCTGCGCCGCCGCCCGGGCGTCCTGCAAGCGGGCGAACACGTCTTCCTGCACGGCACGCGCCTCCGCCAGCGCCGTTTCGCCTTCGATCAGTGCGCGCTCCGCCTGCGCGTGGGCGGTTTGCAAACGCGTCAGTTCCGCCGCCGTCTCCGTGCGTTCGTGCTCCAGCCGGGAGTAGAGTTCGTGCCCGAGGTGGGAGTCCAGCAGCCGCAAGTCACGGGTCAACGCCTGGTGCCGCCGCGCCTTCGCCGCCTGCCTTTGGAGCGAGCCGAGCTGCCGTTTCACCTCGCCGATCACGTCGGTCAGGCGCGTCAGGTTGGTCTCGGTATGTTCGAGCTTGCGCGCCGCTTCCTTGCGCTGGCTCTTGTACTTGGTGATGCCCGCCGCTTCCTCGAAAATCGCGCGTCGATCCTCGGGTCGGGAGGAGAGAATCAGGTCGATCTTGCCCTGTTCCATGATGGAGTAGGCCGAGCGCCCGATGCCCGTGTCCATGAAAAGCTCCTGAATGTCCCGCAACCGGCACAACGTCCGGTTGAGCAAATATTCACCGCGTCCATCCCGGTACACCCGCCGCGAGATGCTGACCTCGTGGTACGCCGTGCCCAGTTGCGCCTCGCAATCGGTGAACGTCATCGTCACCTCCGCCATCCCGACGGCCTGCCGGGAGTCCGCGCCGTTGAAGATCACGTCCGCCATCTCGCCGCCGCGCAGGGCCTTGGCCGACTGCTCGCCCAGGCACCAGCGCATGGCGTCGAGCACGTTGCTCTTGCCGCAGCCGTTGGGCCCCACGACCGCCGCGACCCCGTGCGAGAAATTCAGTTCGGTTTTCGTGGCGAACGATTTGAAACCGTGAATCTCCAGACGACGCAAATACATGTAAAATCGGCCTTCCTACAACGGCGAAAGGGCAGTTCCTAACCGGAAAGGCGCTTGCAAGCAAGGACAACCCGCCGGACTCTGCCCGCATGAGCTACCCGCAGAGCCACAACGCCGAAGATCACGCCGTCGCCGACCTGATCCAACTTCTCCGGTTCGCCAGCGTTTCGACCGATCCTGCCCATAACCAGGACACGGGCAACTGCGCCGACTGGCTGGTCATGAAACTCAACGGCTTGGGCCTCGCCGCCGAAAAGCACGCCACGCCGGGCCACCCGGTCGTCGTCGCCCGCAACGAGCACAAGGAAGGCCGTCCCACCGTGATGATCTACGGCCACTACGACGTGCAGCCCGCCGACCCGCTCGACCTGTGGAAAACGCCGCCCTTCGAGCCGCGCATCGAGGACGGCGTCATCTACGCCCGGGGATCGACCGACAATAAAGGCCAGATTCTTGCGCACATCCACGGCGTCCAGCAGGCCCTGGCCGAAGGCGAGGAATTGCCCGTCAACCTGATTTTCCTGATCGAAGGCGAGGAGGAAATCGGCAGCCCGAACCTCGGGCCGTTCTTGGAGAAACACCGCGACGCGCTCAAATGCGACATCGTCGCCATCTCGGACACCGGGATGATCGGCGCGGGCAAGGGGACTTTCACCTACGGCCTGCGCGGCATCGCGGCGGCAGAGGTGAACATCACCGGCCCGGCGGTCGATCTGCACAGCGGCATCTACGGCGGGGCGGTAGCCAACCCCGCGACGGCGCTGGCCCGCGTGCTGGCGACGCTGCACGACGCCGAGGGCCATGTGGCCGTCGAAGGGTTTTATGCCGACGTGAACGACCTTCAATCCTGGGAACGCGAAGCCGCCGCCAAACTGCCCGGCAGCGACGCCGAATTGCTGTCCCTGACCGGCTCACCCGCCGTTTTCGGCGAAAAGGGCTACACGTCCACCGAACGCCGCAGCGCCCGTCCGACCGCCGAGATCAACGGCCTGGCGTCCGGCTACCAGGGGGAGGGGAGCAAGACGATCATCCCGTCCAAAGCGATGGCAAAGCTGACCTTCCGGCTGGTGCCGAACCAGAGCCCGGCAAAGATTCTCCAACAGGTGGAAGCCCATCTGCGCAAGAACTGTCCCCCCGGCGTCGAACTGACGTTTCACGCCGGTCACAGCGGCGAGCCGTACCTGTGCGACCCGCACAGCCCCGCCGGTCAGGCTGCCCAGCGCGCCCTGCAAACGACGTTCGGCCCCGAGGTCGCGCTGATCCGCGAGGGCGGTAGCATCCCCATCGTGCAGACGTTCAAGGACGTGCTCGGCGTGGAGACTCTCCTCCTCGGCCTGGCGCTCCCCGATTGCCGTGCGCACTCGCCCAACGAGAATTTCCCGCTGGAAAACTTCCGCGCCGGCGCGACGATGAGCCGCCACCTGCTCAAGGAATTGGCCAAGGGCATCTGACAGCGCGGTCCGCCGACGGCGCGCCGGAAATCACGATGCGCCCGGGCAACTATGCGCTGGCCGAGAAAGTCGTCGCGTTGTAGCTGCCTGTCGCCGTGCCGCTCGCGTTGTAGCCGGCGTCCGGCGGCGGTCCCATCAGACTGCTCATGACCGATGCCAAGCTGTCGGTATCTCCCGAAGCAGCGCTGCCGGAGGCCGCCTGAGCCTGTTGCTCGTCGTGGGCCTTTTTCAACGCGTTGGTCAGTTCGGATTTGGAAATCTCGCCGTTGCCGTCGGTATCGACCTGTTTGAAGATGGCGTCGACCTTCGAGCTGACATCGGAGGCGCTCGCGCTGCTGCCGAGCTGCTTGGTCAGCATCGTGGTGAGTTCACTTTTGCTGATGGACCCGTCGCCGTCGCTGTCGGCGTCGCTGATGATGTCCGACGCGAGCTTGGACGCGCCGCCGTGATGTCCGCCATGGTGAGGACGAACGGTCGTCGTAAAGTCGGGAGTTTGCACCGTGCTGGCAGTGCTGGATGAGATGCTGGAGATCATGAACTGTGCAATGTTGAGACTGGAGTGTATGTCGGCGGAATTGCCGGTATTTACGCGTATCGGCAGCGGAAATGGCCCCTTGAGTTTACAATTGTCGGGATTTGTAATGTGATGGCGTGGGCCAGCTGCAATCCATGTGACCAGCAGATCGCCGCACGTATCCAACGAAACCCCAAACAGACCCATGAAAACGACGTGCTCCTTGTTTCTACTCCTGATCGGGCTGGTGCTATTCTTCGGGGTGCTGCCGCTTCGTGCCCAATCGTCCAGCCACCATCACAAAACGTCATCCCCTCCTGCCGACAACACCGACGCTTCCCTCACTCCCGCACCACAGGCCGACGCCAAACCATCGTCCGCCGACGAGGCCGCGCCGTCCAAGTCCGGCGACCCCGCCACGAAAACCGCCCCGGCTACCGCCGCCGTTTCCACAATTGACCCGGCTCAGGTCGAGGGGTTCGACGCCAATCCCGAACCCATCCGCAAGCTGCTCACCGCGGCGCTCGACCTGACCAAACGCAACCTCGCTTACACCTACGGCTCGTCCGACCCCGCCAGCGGCGGCATGGATTGCTCCGGCACGATGTATTACCTGCTCAAACAGGCCGGTTTCACCGACGTGCCCCGCCAGGCCAATGAGCAGTACGACTGGGTGCGCAGCAAATCGCATTTCTACGCGGTGCTGAGCAAGAAGCAGGACAACTTCGAGTTGCGCGAGATGCGTCCCGGCGACCTCCTTTTCTGGACCGGAACCTACCGCGTGGACCGGGACCCGCCCGTCACGCACACCATGATCTACCTCGGCAAGCGCAAGTCCGACGGCCTCCGCCTCATGATTGGCGCGAGCGACGGTCGCCCCTACGACGGCCAACGCCGCAACGGGGTCAGCGTGTTCGATTTCAAGATGCCCGCCGCGAAAAATGGCGACGCCGCCGATGCCGCCACCACGACATCGCCCGACCACGCGCCGGACTTCTCCGGCTACGGCCCGATCCCCGGCATGACCGACCTCAGCGACGTGGCCAGCCGCCAGACCACTTCCGCCAAGGCCGCTCCAACGACCGATCAGAAAACCGACGCCGACGACAACGCTCCGCCGTCGCCGACCCCGCGTAGTAAGAAATCACACCAGGGGCACGATTAGGCTGTTGGCTGGTCGGCCATCCCGTGGGCGAAGATCACGTCTCCGCGGACCTTGGCCTCTCGCACGTAGGCGAGGATCTTTTGCTCCTCCCCATGCGCGGCCCAGACGTGTCGCAGAAAATCGGCGGGGTGCAGATGGTTGGTGCGAAAGAAACTGCGGTCGCCACCGCAGCCGTACATGAAATCCGGGGACATTTCACCCCGCAGTTTGGCCTCGGCCTTTTTGATCAGGCGCGGTAGCCACGGAACGCCGTCGAGTTGCGCGTCCTTGGCCGGGAGGGCGTCGCTGGAAACGACGTGCGTGGAAGCGATGCCGTATTGCACGGTCAGGAAATAATCCCGTCGCGCGGCGGAGATGAGCAGGAACGTCTCCCAGTCGGGATCGCCGTCGTTCTTGGCGTGGTCCTCAACGAAATCATACAATTCCTGCACGGTCATCCCGATCGAACCAAGGTAGGCGTCTTGTTCTTCCGTGAACAATCGGGCGGTGTCCCGTTCGCCCACGCGGTAGCGTTCGAGCGCTTGGACGAACAATTGTTTGAGGTCGTGATACCAGCGGTAAGGGGTGGGCATTCGCCAATTTAGCGTGGCGGCCTCGGCGGAGCAATCGGGATGAAATCGTTTGCCCTAATTCCCGACGAGGTATATAGACAATCGCCCATTCGTTGAGAAAATGACCGCCCTGACCCCGCACGCCGCGATGAATTCAGAGGAGGTGCGCGCTTTATCTTCCCAGTTGGAGGAAATGCCGCTCGACGAACTGCTGCGGTGGTGCTGGCACCACTTCGGCGCGCGGGCAGCCATCGGGACGAGTTTTCAGGGGGCGGGGCTGATCATCCTCCACCACGCGTGCCGCTTGGAGCTGCCGTTTCCCTCGTTCACACTCGACACGGGCCTGCTGTTCCCGGAAACGCTGCGCTTGAAGCAGCAGATCGAGGAACGCTTGGGCGTGACCATCGAAAACCTGCACCCGGAACTGACCGTCGAGCAGCAGGCTGCCGAGATGGGCGCTGCTCTCTGGGAACGCCGACCGGACACCTGTTGCACTCTACGCAAGGTTGTTCCGTTGCAGAAAAAACTGGCCCAACTGGACGTGTGGATCACCGGCCTGCGCCGCCAGCACTCGGAAACCCGGGCGGGCACCCAAGTCCTCGAACGCTACCGCTTCGACGCCCTGCGCGACAGTTACATCTACAAGCTCAACCCGCTGGCCACGTGGACCCGTGCCCGGGTGCGCGCTTACCTGGCCGACCATCAGCTTCCCTACAACCCGCTCAAGGATCGCGGCTACCGTTCCATCGGCTGCGTGCCTTGCACCCGGCCCGTCAGTGAAACCGAAGACGACCGCGCGGGCCGCTGGACGGGCTTTGACAAGGCCGAGTGCGGTATCCACACTTTCCTCGGTGACAACATCTAGCTTTTCCCTTTTGCCTAAGACCCAGTGAACGCCGCTACCGCTTCTTCCGCGTCGCCCTCTGCCGGGGCCGACGCTCTGTACCCGCACCTCGACGCCCTCGAAAACGAGAGCATTTACATCCTGCGGGAGACCTTCCGCCACTTCAAGAAAACCGGCATGCTCTGGAGCATCGGCAAGGATTCGTGCGTGATGCTCTGGCTGGCGCGCAAGGCGTTCTTCGGGCACGTCCCGTTTCCGTGCGTCCACGTCGATACGAGTTTCAAGATTCCCGAGATGATCGAGTTCCGTGACCGTCTGGCGCGCGAGTGGAACCTGACCCTCGTGGTCGGCCAGAACAAGGAGGCGCTTGCCGCCAAACGCACGTTTCCCGACGGCGCGCTCGACCGCGTGGGCTGCTGCTCGACGCTCAAGCGCGACCCGCTGGCGGCGATCATCGCCGAAAAGGCATACGAGGCGGTGATTGTGGGCATCCGCCGCGACGAGGAGGGCACCCGCGCCAAGGAGCGGTATTTTTCCCCGCGCAACAAGGATTTCGAGTGGAACTTCCGCGACCAACCGCCGGAGTTCTGGGGGCAGTTCCAGACGGATTTCGAGCCGGGCACGCACCTGCGCGTCCACCCGCTGCTGCACTGGACCGAACTCAACGTGTGGGAATATATCCACCGCGAGAATATCCCGTTGGTCAGCCTGTACTACGCCCGGGAGGGCCGCCGTTACCGTTCGTTGGGCTGCGCGCCATGCACCGGCACCGTGGAATCCAATGCCACGACGACCGAGGAGATCATCGACGAACTGCGCAAAACCAAGGTCGCCGAGCGCAGCACCCGCGCGCAGGATCAGGAGAGCGAAGACGCCTTCGAGCGTTTACGCGCCAGTGGTTATATGTAATTTTGACGGATGTTGCAATTCTGACTAACCTGACTCGAATGAGCGTGCAAGATATCGAATCTGCAATCACCCAGTTGTCAGATCACGAACTGGCTGAATTGGCCTCATGGTTTCATCAATTCCATAACGATGCTTGGGACAAACAGATAGAGCGTGACTCAGAATCTGGAAAATTGGATGCCTTATTCGCTGAGGCCGAGGCCGAGTACAAGGCAGGCTTGTCCAAACCGCTCTGACAGAATGGTAAGCACTTTGCGCTAGGCCAAGTTAACAGTTTTGCATGGTTTGGATATTGTAGGTTCATGAACCATGTTGCATCGCTAAGATTTTGGCGCCTGTACCGTGCGCTGCCGCGTGAGGTGCAGGTCTTGGCAGACAAAAACTACGCTTTGCTGAAAAGCAATCCGCACCATCCGTCTTTGCATCTTAAAAAAGTTGATCGCGCGGCGCGGCGATGGTCTGTGCGAGTGGGTGAGCACTACCGAGCGCTCAGCGTTGAAGTGCCGGAAGGATTCATGTGGGTTTGGATCGGGACCCACGCTGAGTATGATCAGATTTTGAAGTAACAAATTTAGAATGCAATCCTCCGCCCTGCCTCTGCGCATCGTCATCGTCGGCCACGTCGACCACGGTAAATCCACGCTCG
>CAXSED010000089.1:0-16371 GCA_964236475.1 uncultured Chthoniobacterales bacterium | reverse complement strand
CATCCCGGACAAGGTCAAGATCAACGTTGCTGCGGATGGCGCGGTGGCGGTTGAAGGCCCGAAAGGCAAGTTGGCTTACACGCTCCCGAGCGAGATCAAAGCTTCGGTCACCGATAAGCAGATCACCTTTCAGCGCGACAACGAAAACCGCGCGGTAAAGGCTCTGCATGGCTTGGCGCGCAGCTTGGTTAATAACATGGTCACCGGTGTTACCGCTGGTTATGTCAAGGACCTCGAAATTCAAGGCGTCGGTTTCAAGGCGGCAGTGCAGGGCGACAAGCTCAATTTGAGCCTCGGCAAATCGCATCCGATCCTTTTTCCGATCCCCGCTGGCATTAAGATCACCGTGGCCGACAACACAAAGGTCAAGGTCGAAGGCATCGACAAACAAATGGTCGGTCAGGTCGCTGCTAATATCCGTGGCTACTACCCGCCGGAGCCGTACAAGGGCAAGGGCGTGCGTTACGCAGGCGAAAACGTGCAGCGCAAGGAAGGCAAGACCGTCCAGTAAGGCTGCCTCCGTCTCCTCATCTTTTACATTTTTCCTGTATGCCTAAGTCAGATCGCCGTATCATTCGCAAACGCATCCATCTCCGTATCCGCAAGAAAGTCAGCGGCACGACGGAGCGGCCCCGCCTGAGCGTTTTTTTCTCGGGACGCCACGTGTACGCGCAAATCATTGAAGACGCCGCTGGCCACACGTTGGCCTCCGTCCAGACGACCGAAGAAAACTTCCGCAACGACAAGGCGACCCGCGCCAACAAGTTAACCGCCGAAAAGGTGGGCACGCTCATCGCCGAACGCGCTAAAGACAAACAGATTAGCCGCGTGGTGTTTGACCGTGGCGGTGCGCAGTATCACGGCAAAGTTAAGGCGTTGGCCGATGCGGCTCGCGCCGGTGGCCTCGATTTCTAAACCCTTTCAGTTTACCTCCTCTCTTTTCTTATGCCTCCAGGCCAACAATCCGGCGGAAATCGTCGCGGCGGCGATCGCCAGCGCGACACCAACCAAAGCGCCGCACCGGTCCGTGGCGAGACGACCGAAAAGGTCGTGTTCATCAACCGATGCGCCAAGGTCGTTAAAGGTGGACGCCGGTTCTCGTTTAGTGCGTTGATCGTCGCAGGTGACCACGACGGCAAGGTGGGCTGCGGTTTTGGCAAGGCAAACGAGGTCGCTGAAGCGATCCGCAAAGCTTCGGAATCCGCCCGCAAGGCGATGGTCAAAATGGCCGTGCAGCAGAACACGATCCCCCACGAGGTGGTCGGCGAATACGGTGGTGGCCGCGTGTTGTTGCGTCCCGCTTCGCCCGGTACGGGTGTCATCGCCGGTGGTGGTGTGCGGGCAGTGGTCGAAGCGGCGGGCATCAAAGACGTGCTGGCCAAGTCGCTCGGTTCAAATAACCACGCCAACGTGGTCAAGGCAACGCTCGAAGCGCTGAGCCAACTCCGCCTGCGCGACGACACCATGAAATTGCGCGGCATCCGTTCCGGTCGCGTCAATGACGGCGAAAGCCAGGTTACCACTCCCGCTGAACCGGTCGGCGTCGCTGCTTAACTTTTCACTTCATCGTTCTTATGCGACTACACGAACTCGCGCCCCGTCCGGGTGCAAAACACCGCGTCAAGCGTCTCGGCTGCGGCGAGAGCAGTGGCCATGGCAAAACCAGCGGCAAGGGCCACAAAGGTCAGAAGGCCCGTTCCGGCGGTAGCATCCGCCTCGGTTTCGAGGGTGGTCAAATGCCTCTGATTCGTCGTTTGCCCAAACGCGGCTTCAACAACACGGCGTTCAAGACGAAATATGCCTTGGTGAACATCGTCGATCTCGAAGCGATGGACGTGACGGGCACGATCAGCGAAGCCACCCTGCGCGAGCACGGTTTGGTGCGCGGTCGTTTCGATGGCGTCAAAATTCTTGGTAACGGCGACGTGACCAAGAAACTAGTCATCCATGCCGATCATATCAGTGCTCCGGCCCGCGCCAAAATCGAAGCGGCAGGTGGGTCGGTGACGATCCGTGACAAAGCAGCCGAGAAAAAAGCGGCTGCAAACGCCTGAGATTTCGGCCACAATCTGAGAACGAGAAAGGCGGAAGCCGGAAGCCGGAAGGTGGATTGAAGAAATAGTCTTCCTTCTCCGGTCCCGTTTCCGCCTTCCGCCTTTCGGCCTTTTACCTTCCTTACCTTCATGCTCACCGCCTTTGCCAACTCGCTGAAAGTTCCCGAACTCCGGGCGAGAATCATTTTCACCCTCTTGGTTGTGATCGTTGTGCGGATCGGTGCTCAGATCACCACCCCCGGCGTCAACGCGGCAGTGCTTCACCAGTGGTTTCTCAACCAGGTGGATAGCCAAGCGACCGGCTCGGTGGCGGCGTTGTTCAACATCTTCAGCGGTGGCGCGTTGGAAAATTGCGCGATCTTCTCGTTGGGCATCATGCCCTACATCAGCGCGTCGATCATGTTGCAGTTGTTGTCCTCGGTCATCCCGCAACTCAGCAAGATGCAGAAAGAAGACGGCGGGCGGCAAAAAATCAGCCAGTACACCCGTTACGCCACGCTGCTTCTGTGTTTGGTCCAGGGTTTTCTGTTGGCACGTTCCTTCGAGAATCCCGCGTCAAATATCTTCCTGCCCGGGATCATGACGACTATCCAAAACATGGGCGTTCACCTGGTGCCGAACCAGGGTCCGGGTTTCGAGTTTATCACGGTCCTTAGTCTGACTGCCGGGACGATGCTACTCATGTGGCTGGGCGATCAGATCACCGAGCGCGGCATCGGCAACGGAATCTCATTGATCATCACTATCGGCATTGTGGCCCGCTTGCCCGCCGCGCTGATTCAAGCTTGGCATACCTTCGTGCCGTCCAACGGCAGCGGAAGTCAGGCAAATCCGCTCCTGTTGTTGATGATGTTGGTTTTCTTCGTTTTCGTGGTCGGGGCCATCATCGCGCTGACCCAGGCGCAGCGAAAGATCAGCGTCCAGTATGCCCGCCGGGTGGTAGGCCGCAAGGAATACCGTGGCGGCACGCAGTCGCTCCCGCTCAAGCTTAACTATGCGGGGGTCATGCCGATCATCTTCGGTCAGGCGTTGCTACTTTTCCCGGCAACCATCATCAACATGGTCTGGAAGACCTCGCCGACCGCCCAGCGTCTGGCGCAAAATTTGACGAGCGGCTGGCTGCATTACCTCGTCTACGCGCTGATGATTTTCTTCTTCAGCTACTTCTGGGTGGCGATGATGTTCCAGCCCGGGCAGGTGGCGGAAGAACTGAAGAAGAACGGCGGTTATATTCCGGGCGTTCGTCCGGGCAAACCGACGGCGGATTTCCTCGATTACACGATGACCCGGCTCACCTTCGCCGGGGCGATCTTCCTGGTGATCGTGGCCATTCTGCCGCAATTCCTGTCGCGCGCGGCGGGCGTGCCATACATCACGGCGCAGTTCTTCGGCGGCACGAGCCTGCTCATCATCGTGGGCGTGATGCTCGACACGATGCGCCAGATCGAGACGCACCTCATCCAGCGGCATTACGACGGCTTCCTGCGCAAGGGCCGCACCCGTGGGCGTTACGATGTGCTCAGCCCGGTGAAAGAGGGCGAGCCTGCCCGCCAAAGCACGGCGGTCATGTTATGCGTCGGGGCC
Organism: uncultured Chthoniobacterales bacterium; assembly: GCA_964236475.1. Classification (GTDB taxonomy): domain Bacteria; phylum Verrucomicrobiota; class Verrucomicrobiia; order Chthoniobacterales; family SZAS-18; genus CAHJWO01. The sequence continues at coordinate 12,733 of CAXSED010000089.1, read as the reverse complement.
GCGCTGCTGTTGATTTGCGGATTGGCTTACTTCTTGAACCACTAAAAATAGGGGCTCAAAACCGCTCGTGAATCACCGCATCGTTCTGCTCGGGCCTCCGGCCTCCGGCAAGGGGACCCAGGGGCAATTGATGATGGATCGATGGCAGGTGCCGGTAGTCTCGGCGGGTGACGTGCTGCGAAGCGAGATTGCTGCCGGGACACCTCTAGGTCAGGAAGCGGCCCGATATATGAATCACGGTTCCCTGGTGCCAGACCATGTGGCGCTGGCGTCGGTGGAAGGCTGGCTCAACACCCACGGCAACGAATTTGTCTTCGACGGTTTCCCGCGCACGGTCGGTCAAGCCGAGGCATTGGAAACGATCCTCGCCAAGCGAAATGCCCCGCTGACAGGTGTGCTGTGGCTGGAGTTGGCGGTTGCGTTGATCGAACAGCGGGTCAGTCAGCGCGTGGTGTGCGCGGACTGTGGACGTTCATTCCAGGTCGGCACCCATGTCGCTGGCCGGGATGCCGTTTGCCCGGTGTGCGGTGGCGTGCTGGCGACGCGCCACGACGACGACCCAGAAAAATTGGCGACGCGCATGATTGCTTACAAAGAAAGCACTGCGCCGCTCATGGCGTATTACGAGCAGCGCGGCTTGCTCCGACGGATCGACGCCGCGCAGACTCCGGACGAAGTTTTTGCCCAGATCGAAGTAGCCACCAACGCCGCCGGTCAAACCGCAGCCTTCCGCCCATGAGTCAGATCCCGATCAAGAGTCCGCGCGAGATCGAGAAAATGCGCAAAGCGGGGCAGGCGGCCAGCGAAATCTTGGAGCAGGTGAGTGCCTTCCTACGTCCGGGTGTGCTGACCCGCGAGGTGGATCAGTACGCGGCGGATCTCATGGCGGCGGCGGGCTGCAAAAGCGCGTTCCTCGGCTACCGGCAGTTCCCCGGCCACATCTGCATCAGCATCAACGAGCAGGTGGTCCATGGCATCGGTGGCGCGCGCAGCATCCAGTACGGCGACATCGTCAAGCTGGACGTGGGCGTGTTCAAGGACGGCTGGGTCGGCGACACGGCCAAGACCGTGCCAGTGGGCATCATCCCGCCTGCATGGCAGAAACTTTTGCAGGTGACCGAAGAAGCATTGGAGCGCGCCATCCCGTTTGCCCGCGAGGGCCGACGGCTCAACGACGTTTCTGGTACCATCGAGAAGCATGTCGTCGAGAATGGCTACACCGTGGTACGCGAGTTCGTGGGCCACGGGGTCGGGCGCAAGCTGCACGAGGAACCCCAGGTGCCGAATTACAAGGCAGGCGACAACCCGAAACTGCGTGCTGGGATGACGCTGGCCATCGAACCCATGGTCAACATGGGCACGGCGGACGTGAAAGTGCTCGGCGACAACTGGACCGTGGTAACCGCCGATGGCCGACCGTCCGCGCACTTCGAGCACACGGTTTTGATCACCAGGGGTGAACCCGAAATCCTGACATGGCGCGAAAAGATGCAATCGAAGTAGAAGGGACGGTCGTGGAACTCCTGCCGACCTCGATGTTTCGGGTGGAGCTTCCCGGCGGCAAGCGCATCCTGGCGCATATTTCCGGGAAAATGCGTTTGCACTTCATTCGTATCTTGCCAGGCGATAAAGTTATGCTAGAGATGAGTCCCTACGATTTGACGAAGGGGCGGATTATCTTCCGTCAACGTTAAAACCAAGGCATGAAGGCGAACCCTCCCGAACCGGGCAGGGGAGTGCCTTTTTCACCATTTTTACCACGAATTATGAAAGTCCGAGCGTCCGTCAAACGGCTGTGTGAACATTGCAAGATCGTCAAGCGCAAGAACGTTGTGCGGGTGATCTGCACGAACGCCCGGCACAAGCAGCGCCAGGGTTAGTCGATTTACGAGCCCCAGCCAAAACCGAAACCACAGCCCAAAGAACTTGATTTTATGCCCCGTTTGCTAGGAGTCGACATCCCCGGAGAGAAGCGTATCGAAGCATCGCTGCCGTACATTTACGGCATCGGACCGAACACGGCCAAGCGCATCCTCGAACAAGCCAACATTGATCTCAACATCCGCGCCAAGGACCTGACTCCTTCGCAGATCGGCGAAATCATCCACGCCATCACGGCGAGCAAGTTGCCCATCGAGGGTGACCTGCGCCGGGAACTCCAGGGCAACCTGAAGCGCCTCCAAGCGATTAATTGCTACCGTGGCATCCGCCACCGCCGCGGGTTGCCCGTGCGTGGCCAGCGAACCTCCACCAACGCCCGCACTCGCAAGGGACCCCGCAAGACCGTCGGCGTGCAGCGTGCGAAGGACGCGAAGAAATAGTTTTAGTCTGTTAGTCACCGAAAACACCTCGTATGGCCGAAGAAGAGAACAAACCCACCGAAGAAGCTGCTGCCCCTGCGCCGGAGCCAACCGCTGCCGCCTCCTCCCCGGAGCCGACTGCCGCCGCCGCGCCTGCTGACGCTTCTGCCGCCGCCCCGGCGGCTCCCGCTGCGCCCAAAGCGCCCCGTGCCCCCAAGGGCAAGAAAGAATCTGCTCCTACCCCCGAGGCCGAAAAACCGAAGGAGAACCTGTCGCTCGATCCGAACGACGTGGAAAAGCCCAAGATCGTCAAGGCGAAGGGCAGCAAGAACGTGATGGTTGGCATCGCCCACATCTTTTCCACGTTCAATAATACGTCGGTGACGATCACCGACCTCAACGGCAACACCATCGGCTGGTCAAGTGCTGGCAAGGTGGGCTTCAAAGGCTCCCGCAAGAGCACCGCCTACGCTGCTCAGATGGCCGCGCAGGATGCTTGCCGCCAAGCCATGGGCCACGGCTTGAAGGAAGTTGAGGTCCGCGTCAAAGGTCCCGGCGCTGGCCGTGAGTCCGCAGTACGTGCCTTGCAGGCCATCGGCTTGGAAGTGACCGTTATCAAAGACGTAACCCCGGTGCCGCACAACGGCTGCCGCCCGCCCAAGCAACGCCGCGTCTGATTCGCGTCTACACACAGAACGTTTACCCTTTTTAAGATCTCGATATGGCAAGGTTTACTGGTCCCAAGACGAAAGTCGCCCGCCGCTACGGCGTGGCGTTGTTCGGCCCCTCGAAGGCGCTGGAACGCAAGAATTATCCGCCTGGCATCCATGGCCCGAAAGGCTCGCGCCGCAAGCAGTCGGAATACGCCATTGCTCTCGGCGAGAAGCAGAAGCTGCGGTATATGTACGGTTTGATGGAGCGTCAGTTTCGCCGGTATTACGAGATCGCGCTCAAGCGGCGCGGCGTGACGGGCGAGACGCTGCTTCAGTTGCTCGAAACCCGGTTGGACAACGTCGTCTACCGGCTCGGTTTTGCGAACACCCGCCGCGGTGCGCGTCAGTTGGTCGGTCACGGGCACGTTTCCGTCAACGGACGGAAGGTGGACGTGTCGTCGTTCAACGTGAAGACAGGCGACACCGTGACGGTGCGTGATCGTCCGAAGTCGAAGCAGCTCGCCACGCGCAACCTCGAATTGACGCAGATCACCCCGGTGCCGGATTGGCTCACCGTGAACCGCGAAGGTTTGAGCGGTTCGGTGGCGCGGATTCCGTCGCGCGAGGAGATCGCTCCGATTGTGAACGAGCAGTTGATCGTCGAGCTTTATTCGCGGTAAGCAGCTGAACGAAAAGCAGCCGCTTAAATGGCTGCTAAATTCGAAGAAGGACGGCTTAAAAGCCGTCCTTTTTTGTTTTGGAGAACTGGAGTGGATCAGGATGGTTCCCTATCCCCATTATCATCAGGTTCTGTCTGACGAATCCACTTTCGGCGGGGAAGATTCCGGGGGGGATGGCGATCTCCCAGGTTCCATTGGATTCGGTACACGCCCTCTGTAGTGCCCGGAGGATGCCATCTACCTCGGGAGAGATCCATCAGCTAGAGCCTAACAAGTAGGTCTTGTACTGCAGCGTTTTCAGTTGCGTGTGGCGGTCTTTCCTTCTGTTGTCCTGAGCGGAGTGGACCAGATTCCAAAGACTTTCCGGTTGGCGGCAGTCAAACAAGGTCTCTCCAGCCGCTACGAGCAACCGAAAACATTCTACCCGCCGTGGCGTTCGTCACACCGTAGGAAAACAACCAGAGTTTTTAGCGAACACACGTTTGCATGTATCCCTTAATAAAAATCGGGACATCGTCTTTTTGCTCCATTACGTGAGATTTTACAGTTTCGATAGTTGCGATAGTGTAATTCAATCAAACGATGGTGTATCAAAAAATTACGGCTTTCGTTGACAGTACCAAGGAACAAAAAGGGGCCGCAAATAGGCAGCCCCTCTTCGTAAGGCTCGAACAGAAAGCTATTCAGTTGGCGCGAAAGGATTGAAAGCCATCAGACGCGCCGAACATACTGGGCTGTGTCGAGCGGGTTGCACGAGCCACCGGTATCGCATGGAGGACCGGTTGGGCATCTTCCCGGGAAAGTTCTGCCTGCACATCGAAAGCAGCAGGGGAAGTCACAGGAACGTCCGCATCCACGGGCAATGCTTTACGGGTGACAACCGGGTAAGCAACCCGCACTTCCTGAGCCATGCTTGTCGGCTGTGCAGGGAGCGCACGAGCAACAGGGACTTCCTGGGCACTTGCTTCAGCGGATGCTCCTGCCGTGCCATCCACGCCAATTACCCGGCCATGCGAGTCGGTGATGTAATGGCTGGCAGCATCGGTCAACGGGGGGCGATCCGCCGTGGAATCGTCGTTTACCTGAACGGTCAAAGGTGCCGGAACGGAGTCCGAGAGCACCGTCCTCACACTCAAATGCGCCTGCTGACGACCGCCGTTGTAGCTGACGTAAGTGTAACGGGGTGTGCCGGAAAACGTGGCGATTTCGGAATCGGCGGGGACGTATCGGGCGGGCGTCAACTGGGCCGGTGCGTCGTCGTCAGCTTGCACCGGGCTGAGCTTCGGAAAGGTGCGCGCTTCGGTCGCAGCCACATCGGCCTTCAGGCGCGCCGAGGAATGCTGCGAGGTAACCGGGGCTGCCATCGGACGACCGTAAATCCAGAGAGCCGCGCCGCCCACACCGACCAAGCTAGCCAGCAGGACAATCGCCACGACCAGAAAAGCGTTGAGCAGAAACCGGGAAGCGGCGGCGATGGAAAGCTTAGTTTTATTCATGGTGCGTGCAACAAACTTCATTAGCTTACGCCGTGCCACGGTTAGCGGCGCGAGTTGGGAACAGCCACGACTCGCGGTTGTTCCGGTGGGGAGGATCGGGTATGGTCGCCGCCGGATGATGAGCACTGAAGAGATGCCGGCCGCGCGGAACAACCGCTTTTCCTGGCGCACGGTCTGGCCGTGGCTGGCAGCGGCGGCGAGCGGTGGATTGGCGACACTCTGTCTCGCGCCGTGGAATCAGGAATGGTTGTGCTGGCTGGCGTTGACGCCCTTGCTGGCGGCGGTGTGGCTGACGGCGGAACAGCCCCCGGCACGACCGGGAGCCGGACGTTGGAAACGGACGTGGCGGACGCGGGCCGGGAGGGGGTTTGCCCTAGGGTACGTGGCCGGACTGGTGTTCTTCTGGTGGGCTTTCTACTGGTTGCGGCAGGTGACGGGCATTGGCTGGTTTATCCTGCCGTTTTACATGGGGCTGTATTTTGCGGTGTGGGGTTGTTTCATGGCGACGGTGGCGAAACCGTGGACCCGGCAGGCGGCGGCCATCCCCCCGGTGGGAATTTCGGCGGCGCGGTCGGTGTTCCGCGCGCCGGAACCCGCCACGGATTCGGCGCTACTGCGGTCGCGCTGGAACCTGTGGTTCGCGTTTCTGGGGGCGTCGGCGTGGGTGGGCTTGGAATGGGTGCGTGGGTGGATGTTCTCGGGCTTCGGCTGGAACGACCTTGGCGTGGGGCTGAACCGGGACGTGCCGTTTTTGCAGATCGTCGAGTGGACGGGCGTCGGAGGCGTATCGTTCATCGCGGCGTTTGTTAACGTGATCGCTCTGGCGACCGTGCTGCGGTTCGCGCTGGAGGTGAAAACGCACCGAGTGCGCCCGCACTTCGATTTCACGCTGACCATTGCGGGGCTGCTGCTGGTGTTTTCCTACGGCATCCGGGAGGTGCGAACCTCGGAGCAGGCGGCGGCGCGGCCCGGGGCGTCGGTGTCCCTGCGGGTGGCAGCGGTGCAGGCCAACATCGCGCAGACTGACAAATGGGACCCGGCCATGGAAAAGCCGATCCGGCAGACATACCAGCAGCTTTCCGAGGAGGCGATGGCGACGCGTCCGCAACTCCTGCTCTGGCCGGAGGCGGCGACGCCTTATGGGATGTTCGATGGCCGCAGCGACACGTTCCAGTATGTCATGGGCATCGCCAAGCAGGCGGGGTGCAACCTTTTGTTTGGCAGTTTGGATTACGATTTTGGGTCGGACGGCCACGCGCAGGCGGATTACAACGCCGCCATGATGATCGCCACGGGCGCGGAGCGGCCCCAGGTGTACCGCAAGATTCACCTGGTGCCCTACGGGGAATACGTGCCGTTCCGACATTCGTTTCCGTTGTTCGCGTGGATCGTGGGCGACCAGGTGCCGGGGGATTTCGCGCACGGGACGGAACCGGGGGTGTTCGAGACCAACGAACCGGCGTTACGGCTGGGACCGCTCGTTTGTTTCGAGGACACGATAGGCAGCGTGGCACGCCAACCGGTGCGGCTGGGAGCGCAGCTTCTGGTCAACATCACGAACGACGGCTGGTTCGGGAAAACGGCGGCGAACCAGCAGCAGCTCGCGGAATCGGTGTTCCGCGCGGCGGAGAACCGACGTCCGCTGGTGCGATGCGCGAATACCGGCGTCACGGCGTTCATTGACCGGAACGGTCGCGTGACGCAAATCCTGCGGATGCCCGGGACGGGGAGTGTCTTCGGACAGGGGATTTTGTCCGGGGAAGTGAGCGTGCCCGTGGATGGCGCGCTGACGTTCTACACGCGGCACGGCGAGGTGTTCTCGGTGGCGTGCGCGGCGGCGGCGTTGCTGGCAACGTTTCTGCGGGTGTGGCGGACGTTGCGTGGCCACGAGTTGCGGCGTCGCCGGGAACGGCTGGCGCGGACGACACAGCCCGAGACGGTGGAAGTTTCGCCGTGAAGGGAATCACCGAGCCATCGCTGGTCGTGTCGCTGCACGATGTCAGCCCGCTGACCCGGCCTGTTTTCGAGCCGATGCTCGCCGAACTGGCCTCGCTGGGTGTGGAGCGATGTTCGCTGCTGGTCATCCCGGACCATCACCGTCGCGGACACATGCTCGCGGATGCCGGGTTTTGCCGCTGGCTGGAAACGTTGGCCCGGCAGGGGCACGAGATTGTCGCGCACGGCTATTACCACCAGCGGGCGGCGCGCCCGGCGGAAACCTGGAGGCAGCGGGTGATGACGAGTGTCTACACGCAGGGCGAGGGTGAGTTCTACGATTTATCGAAGGAGGAAGCGGCGGGGCTTCTGGCGAGGGCGAAGGCAGATTTCGAAAAGTTGGACGCGCCTGCGCCGGAAGGATTCATCGCGCCTGCGTGGCTGTTGAGCGATCCGGCGCGGGAAGCGGTGCGCGAGGCGGGTTTCCGCTACACGACGTTTCTGACCGGCGTGGAGAATTTCGCGGCGGACGGCGGTGGATTTATCCCGGCGCGCTCCTTGGTCTATAGCCCGCGCAACCGATGGCGGCGGATATGCAGTCTGGCGTGGAACGCCGGGCTGGCTCGTTGGCTAGACGGCGCGCCGCTAACGCGGCTAGGGCTGCATCCACCGGATTACCAGCACGCGGCCCTGTGGCAGCAAGTGCGGCGAATTGCCCGGGATGCGGCTAAAGCGCGCCGTGTCGAGACGTACGGAAGCTTTATTGCGGACAGGCAGTTGTCACGATTCTAGTGAAGTGGCACTAGGAGAATCGGATTGGCGCCAAGGCTCGCCTTTGGCCGTGACGTAATGTTTGAAGACGTAGCTCCAAGGCAAGACGATGGGGACGAGGACGACCCCCATCAGGCAGGCGAACAGCGTCTCGGTCGCATACTGGTCGAGTCCTTGATGCAACCACATGCGCAAAGCAAAAGCGATGATCCAGATGATTTTCCAAAGCAACTCGAAGAGCAGTATCGGCAGCATTTGCAAAGGGTAACGAAGGCCCAGTACGCAGAGGAGTGCAAGCGCACCGAGGAGGGAGCGAATCACCGTGCTCGCGTTTGCAGCGGTATTCGACGGAGCAATAATCGCTGGCCAGACGGTGAGCGCCAGCCCAACAGCGATAAACAAATACATGGCTCGAAGCAGCCAAAGCCGGAGGGTGGTTATTTCAGACAGATAGGACGGGTTCATGCATTTCGGGCCACCGTAACCTCAAAATTGGCTCATGCGCTCGAACTCGGCGTAGCGCGCGGTGATGTCACCGGCTTGCAACGTGCGCAAACGCTCCAGGCTGAATGCCTCCACGTTGAAACTCGCTACCACGCTGCCGCTCACCACCGCTTTCTTCAGCGCGTCGAAGGTGATCGTTGCCTGGTTTTCCTTCGCCAGCGAGCCGATCAGCCCGCCCGCGAAACAATCGCCCGCGCCGGTTGGATCATGCAGGTTCGCCAACGGAAAGGCCGGGCAACTGAAGAACTCGCCCTCGCCGGGACCGAAAAGCAGGCAGCCGTGCTCGCCTTTCTTGATGGCGACGTGCGACGGGCCGTAGCCCCGGATCATCGCGGCGGCTCGGATGAGATTCGTCTCGCCGGTGAGCATCTTGGCTTCGGAATCGTTGAGGATCAGCAGATCGACCCGGGGCAGGAGGGCCATGAGGTCGGGCTTGGCGATGGTGATCCAGAGGTCCATCGTGTCCGCGACCACGAAACGCGGGCGCGCCATCTGGTCGAGGACGTGGCTTTGCAGGCTGGGCGCGATGTTGGCCAACAGGACGTATGGCGTCTGGCGGTAGGACTCCGGCAGGTGCGGCGTGAAATGCTCGAAGACGTTCAGCGCGACCGAACGGGTTTCGCGTACGTTCATGTCGGTCATGTATTCGCCCGACCAGCGGAAACTCTCGCCGGGAACGTGCTGGAGGCCGTCCAGATTGATGAGGCGGGACTGGAAATAATCGACGTGCGCCGGGGGGAAATCCTCGCCGACGATGCCGACAAGTTGCGCGTCGGTAAAAAAGCTCGCGGAGACGGCGGAGTAGGCCGCCGAGCCGCCGAGCAGGTCGGCATGTTCTTCGACGGGGGTTTTGACGGTGTCCAGGGCAACGGAGCCAACGATGAGAACGGGCATGGGAAGAAAAGGAGGAAGGCGGAAAAATGAAGGCGGAGGGCAGAGGGGAACACTTCGGGGCGCGAAGATCAATCCGCAAATTTTCAGAGGACGCGCTTGCCGGTGAATGTGACGCTCAGGGCGTAGCGGCCATCGGACCCCCGACGCAGGCGTGCGGGCGCGCCGAACGCGGCGGTAAGATGGCGGGTAGTGAGCGTGGACTCCTTGGGGCCGCTGGCGAGGACCCGGCCCGCCCGGAGAAGCAGTGCGTGGGTGAACACCGGAGCGATTTCCTCGACGTGATGGGTAACGAGCACCAGCGCCGGGGCGTTGCGCCGGGTGCCGAGCCGTTGGAGAAACTGTACGAAACCCTCACGCGCCAGCGGGTCCAGCCCGGCGCAAGGTTCGTCGAGGATCAGGAGTGGCGGGGCAGCCATCAGCGCGCGGCCGATGAGCACCCGCTGGCGTTCGCCCTGCGAAAGGATGGCCCAGGGACGGCTGGCGAGCGGGACGGCTTCGACGCGGCGCAGAATGGTCAGGGCACGGACGCGGGCGGCGGCAGGGAGGCGACCCCAGGGGTTCAGCGTGGCATCCCGTCCACTGGCAACGACTTCCAGGCCGGTGACGGCATCGCCGATCATCTGGCGGATGGAGGAGCTGACCAGACCGACGTGTTTGCGGAGTTCGCGCCAGTCGGTTTTGCCGTAGGTCGAGCCGAGGACTTCGACCGTGCCCGCGCTGGGGGTGAGGTAGGCCGTGAGCGCGCTGAGCAGGGACGTTTTGCCCGAGCCGTTCGCGCCGAGGATCACCCAGTGTTCGCCGCGCTCCACGCGCCAGGAAACGTCGTCGAGGATGCGGTCCTTGCCGCGCACGATGCGCAGGCCTTCGACGGCGAGGACGGCGGGACGGAGTTTCGCCATCAGAGCGGAGCAGCACGCAACAGGTCAGCGGCGGCGCGGGTGTAGGCGGTCACGTCGGACGCTTGCAGGAGGCCCGAGACGATGACGACCCGTCGCGCCCCGGCGGCGATAATCTGCGGCAGGTTTTCCAGCTTGACGCCGCCGATGCAGAAAATCGGGCGGTCGGTGATTTCGGCGTGGACGCGGGCGATGTCCTCTAGACCGATGGGCGCGTAATCAGGCTTGGTCGGCGTGGCGAAGAGCGGGCCGAATCCGAGGTAATCCGCGCCCTCGTCCCGGGCGGCGAGAGCTTGCTCAGCGCTGTGGGTGGAGCGTCCGATGAGCGCGTCCGGCCCGGCCTTGGCGCGGGCAACGGAGATTGGGCCGTCGTCCTGACCGATGTGCGCGCCGTCGGCCTGCGAGCGATCCACGAGGAAAGGGTGGTCGTTGATGATCAGCGGCACCCCGGCTTCGTTAGTGATCGGGTGGACCTGTTGCGCCAGCGCGACGATGTCGGCAGCAAGCAGATCTTTGGCGCGAATTTGCAGAATGTCGACTCCGCCCGCGACCATGCGGCGGGCCATGCTGGGGGCGTCAGCGGCGGCGACGTAGCCGAGGTCAAGGATGCCGTAGAGGCGGCAGTCGGCGAGGGGTTTCACGGCTGCACCGTAGGGGCCGGACGCCTGAATTCAAGCGCGAGAAACCGTCGCATCCGGCCTTTTGCGCGGGGAGAGCCGATACTTTTCTCGCAGTAAACCCCAACCAACAACTCCCCTTATGGAAGACAGCACCAAAGACAAGATCCAAGGCAACGCCAACCAGGCAACCGGCAGCGTGAAGGAAAAGGTCGGCGAGGCCACCAACAATCCTGACATGCAGGACGAGGGCACCGTCGAAAAGCTCAAGGGCAAGGTGCAGGAGAAGGTCGGCGAGATCAAAAAGGTGTTCGAGAACTAGAACTTCTAGAACTCACAAAAAACCTGGCCGGCGCGTTCTTCGATGGACGCGCCAAATTTGTTTTTGGCGGGATTGCCGCGCGCCGGGGTAGCCCCTAGAGTCTTGCGGTTCTCATGGGAAACAATCTCAAGGCGGTCACGATTTACACCGACGGCGCGTGTTCGGGGAACCCGGGCCGAGGAGGGTACGGCGTGGTGCTGATCCATAGCGAGCAGCGCAAGGAGCTGGCGGGTGGTTTCCGGCTGACGACGAACAACCGGATGGAAATCATCGCCGCCGTCACGGGTTTGCAGAGCCTCAAACAACGGTGTGTGGTCAAGCTGTACACGGATTCCCGCTACGTGGTGGACAGCATCACCAAGGGCTGGGCGAAACGTTGGCGCGCGAAGGATTGGAAGATGCCCGGCGGCGGGACCCGACCCAACGCGGACCTTTGGCTGCGTCTGCTCGAGGCGTGCACGCAACACGACGTACAGTTCATCTGGGTGCGTGGGCACGCCAGCAACCGGGAAAACAACCGATGCGACGAGCTGGCCGTGCAGGCAGCGCGGGGCGCGGATTTGCCGGTGGATGGCGGGTACGGGGAAGCGAAGAATATAGTAGCTACGCCGGGACTTTTTGCGCCGCTTTGAGTGGCTAGCGACAGTCGTGGTCCCGGGTAGGGATGCCTCTCCGAGGCACTCCGTCACTTTCCGGTGCAGACGTGAGCGTCCGAGCCAAATCACGGAGTGCCTCGGAGAGGCATCCCTACCTCGAAAGCGTCAGCGCACCTGTGCACGGCGGCAGCAGATTTCCCACTTGTTGCCGTCGCTGTCCTCGAAAAACACCGCGTAATAGCCCGGCGTATAGTCGTGGCAATACTCTGGTCCCTCGACGACCAGCGCACCCGCGTCCCGGACCACCGCGCCCAGCCGGTCGACTTTTCCTCGGTGTCCGCCCAGAACGCAACGCGGTTCGCCCCGCCGCGATGGCCCGGTTCCTCGTTCAGCCACACGAACGGGAATCGGTGAACTCCCCCGGGGCGGAGTACCCGGCGGATTCAGCGTCCGCTTTGGTTTCGGTCAGGCCCACGGCGGGCAGAAACACGTCGTAGAACTTCCGCGCCTGCGCCAAGTTGGAAACCCGCAGGTCGAGGTGATCGAAACTGCGGGTGGCCATCGTGGTGTGGCTATCCCCGCAAGGCGGCGACGAATCCCGTGTGGTACTGCCCGCGTTGGAAGTCGGCGTTGCGCATGATTTCTTGCTGGAAGGGGATCGTCGTCTTGATGCCCGTGATCATGTATTCGCCCAGGGCCCGGCTCATCCGCGCCACTGCCGATGCCCGGGTCGAACCCGACGTGATCAGCTTGCCGATCATCGAATCGTAGTGCGGCGGGATCGTGTACCCGGCGTAGGCGTGGCTGTCCACGCGGACGCCGCGGCCTCCGGGCGTGTAGTAAAGCTCGATCTTGCCGGGTGACGGTTGGAAATTCTTCGCGGGGTCCTCGGCATTGATGCGGCATTCAATGGCGTGCATGCGGATCGTCGCGCTCTGGATATGCTGGGAAAGGTGCTCCCCCGAGGCGATGCGGATCTGCTCCTTCACCAGGTCGCAGCCGTAGACTTCTTCGGTCACGCAATGCTCCACCTGGATGCGCGTGTTCATCTCCATGAAGTAATATTTGC
>CAXSED010000088.1:0-16395 GCA_964236475.1 uncultured Chthoniobacterales bacterium | reverse complement strand
CGCGTTGGGAGACGAACCGTGCGAACGCCTGTGGGAACTGCGCCGCAAGTTCAGCGAATCGCTCCGGGCCACCGGTTTGACCAAGCTCAACGAGGACATCGTCGTGCCGCGCGGACGGTTGGTGGATTTGATCGACTTCGGCGCGGAATTGCAACGCCGCCACGACCTCCCCGTGGCGTGTTTCGGCCACGCGGGCGACGGCAACATCCACGTCAACCTGATGGTTGCCGACCATGGCAACCCTGCCGTGCGCGCGCACGCCGACCTCGCGCTGGACGAGTTGTTCACCCGGGTCATCGACTGGGGAGGAGCGATCACCGGAGAACACGGCGTCGGTCTGGCGAAACGCCGTTGGTGGCCGCAGGCATTGTCGGCGGAAAATCGCGGGCTTCACCGGCGGCTCAAGGACGCGCTCGATCCGCGTGCGATCCTGAACCCGGGAAAATTTCTCGACGGCGACGGCGCTGCCGGATTCTAGCTTCCACCGAGGGTGCCGTCCTCATATTTCTGGGCCAGCCCGGGCGGCAGGTCGCGCTTCGGCTCGAACCACCCGCTCAGGATCAGACGCATCTGCTCATGCACGTCGTCGAACGCGGCGTCTGGCGCGGTCACCGTCACCTGCACCACCCGCCCGGGGATCATGTTGACGTACAGGACGCTGCGCCGCATGACCTGACCGTAGAACTCGTAGCGATGCGAAAGCTCCAGCGTGGTCCACCCGAAGACCGGCAGCAGGTCGGTCCGGGCAGGCAACTCCATGACGTTCCGCGCCCCGGAGGGCAGCGTCTTGCCGACGTTCGCACCGAGTTCGCTCCGGCCTGCCGCATCAAGCGCCACCGCTTGCTTGCCACCGACCTGTTCGATGACCACGCGGCTCCCGCCTTGTGGCGGGATACAATCCAATGCATGCGCGCTGTCCGACACTTTCCAGGTGTTCGGGAAGCGCATGAAGATCTTGTTCGGGCCATCGGTGATATACGTATTGTCCGAGGGCGCACCGTCCGCCGAGCCGCCCTGGTGCTTGAGGGTGAAATCCAGCGCGAGCAACGGCGACGAGCAGACGGCGGAGAGCAGGGCGGTGGCAAGCGAAAGGCGCAAACGGTTCATGGACGAGATCATCGGAAGCAGACGTGGAAATCTTACTGGTAGGTCCGTTCCCAACGACCGCGCGAGAACTGGAGTCCCGAGGGAACGCCGGGAGGGGGATTGTTGAGGAAGTTCATGTCGAAGTTCCACTTGCGCTCAGGCCAATAGTAAACGTTCCCCGTTTGCCACTTTCCCATGAATGCCTGGCTGCGGTACGCTTCCACGAGCGAACCCCAGTAAGTGAAGTTGATATTCTGCCAGTTCTCGAGAAAGCGCGGGAAATTGTGCGCGCCGCCGGAAGCGACGCCGGGATAGTAGTTGGACGGCACATCACCCGCGAGAATCGCCGTGTTGACAGTGGTAGCGGTCGCGGTGCGGTTCTGGAGCGATTTGCTCGAGTTGCTGTCCGACCAGTTGTTCGAAAGGATGGTCACCGCGTCGGCCATCACGGAGGAGGAGTAGCGGGTGCTCACGCCGTTGACGAGGTTGTAATTACTGGCTTGCGGAGTGGCCGATCCGTCGTTGTTGGAAACATTGGATGGCACGTCGCCGGGGCTGTTGCCGCCCGTGTTGTAATCGCCCTGGATGTAGACGCCGTTGTCGGACGCCACGCTGACGTTCTCGCCGAGATTGCGGCCGTTGACTAACCGGATGGCGGCTTTGGAAGTGGTGGTGACATCATGGATGTAAACCGTGCCGCCATGGCCGTTCACGTTGAAGAGGGTTTGCAGTTTGGTGGCGTTGCTGCTGTTGGTCGGCATGGTGGTGGCGGTGGCGAGCTTTGCCATGTCCAACGAGGTGACCTCGACGTTAGCGGCTTCGCGCTGGTCGTAGATGGTCGTTGGCGCCACGCTGGAGAGAGCCGTGGTGACGTTGTTGTAATCCGTGGTCGATAACGGGGTGCCGTCGTTGTAAGTCATCACGACGGCTCCGGTGGCACTGTTGCCGATGATCCGCAAGGCGGCGTTGTTATAAGCGATCTGGTCGGAGGTGCTAGGTACCGTGGGGACCTCGACGATGGCGTGCAGACCGTTGTTGTTGGTGTTAGCTCCCCCGAAAGGGTCGATGGGGCTGACCTGATTGAGCTGGCTGGACTTGGCGGTGCTGGTGCTGGTGGTATTGCCATCGTCCCAGGTCACTTGCTGGGAGGCAGGGGGGAAGATGCCGTAGCCGTAGCCGTCCCAACCGTAGTAGACGGAAGAGTCAGCGGTCTCGTGGTAAGTTCCCACGTAAGAAACGTTGCTGTTGAAGCGCAGCACGTCAAAACCCTGCGCCCAGAGGTCACTGTTCGTATGCACGGGGCCGGTGACGGTCATGGCCGAACCCGGGTGAATTTCCAGCTTGTTCTCGTAGAAGATAGCGGCCTGAAAAAGCGGCACCCGCGTCGCCTGGAAATAGCGCGTGGCTTCCACCATCTCCGGGTTGCCATAATGCACGCTCGTCACCTGAACCTGCACCTTGTAGTTGTAGATATAACCGGTCCAACCGGGATAGCCTTGTACACTTTGGGAACTGATCTTTGGTGGGATGGCTGACCAGACTGTCGAGCTGGCGGGCGTGGTGCTTTTGTTGTTGAGACCGTTCTGGTCGACCGCCTCAATGGTCATGGAACTAAAGGTGAATTTTCCTCCCGTGAGGGCGTTGTAGTTCGTCTGAAAGCCGGAGGTGTTCAGGGAAAATGAGCTGGTTACCGGGGGGCTGCCACCCGCGACCATGGCGGTGTGAACCGTCGATTTCCACTGGGCGTAGGCATATTCGAGCGCGGCGTCGGCAGCAGAAATTTCGTCCGAGACGCCCTGCTGGCGACCGGCCAGCCGCCCGAACTGGCTCGTGGTATAGGCCGCGAGCGAGAGGAATGTCACGATGGCGGCAACGACCAGCATCGTCGCGGCAAGTGTGCTGGCGGCTCGTCCGTGACGGGAGAAACCGAGTGAAAATGGGACGGGCATAAAGGGAAATGGTTCGGGACTAATAGGGTCCGCGCAACGTGAGCGCGGGGACGCGGGAGCCGAGCGAGGTCTGCATCTGCGTGAAAGTGTCCGCTGTGTGGAGGCTGCGGTTGTTGTAGTCCGGCCCTTCGGCGCAGAGGGTGACACTGAGCGGGAGTGCGGGAGGAACCGGCGTCGGGGTGGGCAGAGGGGAACTGCTCGGAGTCGGGCTGGGGATGACTTGAGGTAGCTGGAAAGGCAAGATTTGCGTGCTGGTTGCGTTCAGCGGCAAGCTGGCGATGATTTTGTAGTTGGTCGGGTTGTTGAACACGGTCGCGCTGTTGTAGGCGGCCAACCCGCCGCACGCTGTGCCGGTGGCGCTCGCGCTCATCGCCCGGCGGTAATAGCGCAACTGGGTGATACCCGCCGAAGTGCCGGAAGTGGGCGGCACGGCGATAAACGACACCTGGGTATAGACTTGGCAAGAGTAGGCCGAAGACGTCGTCACCGTGAAACTCGTCGTCGTCGTTGTCACCGGAACGCACCCGGCGGTGATGGTGGTTGCAAAAGACAGCGTCGCAGGCGTCGCGGACGAGGAGTTGGTCGTTCCGCTAGGCAAGGAGCAACTGACGGCGGTGACCGTGCCTTGAAAGCCGATTTGCGCGATGGCCACGAGGTCGCCGATGGACGGCACGGTTTGGCCCGTCGCCACCGTCACCGTCAACGTCATCGTGCTGGAACTGCCGCCGGGGATCTGGTAGGTGGGCGAGAAGCCGTAGCGATAGAAGCGCACACCGGCGGCAGGGAGTGCGCCCCCGGTGGCCACGCCGGTGCTGTCTAACAGGATCGGCACGTGCCCGGCGGATTGCAGGGCGTTGGAAATAATCTCCAGACTAAACCGGGCGTCCGAATAGGAGCGGTTGATGGAAATATTGCGCGCGAACGCCGTGAGTCCTTCGCTACCGACCGTGTAAATAATGCTGGCCAAGACGGCGGAAGCACAGGTGGCAACGAGCAGTTCAACGAGGGTGAAGGCGAGCTGGCGACGACGGTGCATGGGTGCGAAGGCGAGGCAAGCTCAATTGTCCGACGACCGCATGGCCCACATCTGGTAGGTGCGGTTTTCGCCGTTGATGGTGTACGCGACCGTCACGGCGAGTTGCACCACGCCGAGCACGCCGCCGTTGGTGTCCGCGAGCGGGGCGGGGGTGACGGTCGTGGTGCGCGTGCCGGAGATGGAGGTGGCACTGGCGGGATCTTGCTGCACGTAGACCGTGACAGGTTCGGTGTAAGTTTCCGCGCCGATGTAAATCCCGCCCGAGGTGTAATTTGACGAGCTGCCAAGCAGATTATAGGTGCTGCTGTTTTGGCAGTTCACCACCGGCAGGGTGGCAGGAGGCCGGAAGCTCATGGTCAGCGCCTGCTCGATCCGCTCCTGGCAGAGTGCTTTCGCGGAACTGACGGCACGCTCCCTCGCGGCATAGCGATTGAGTAGCATGAACGAATAAATGCCGGAGACCCCGCACACGACCAGCAGACCCAGGGAGATCATCACTTCAACCAGGGTCATTGCCTGACGGCGAGTATGGGTAGCAATCCGCAGGCTCCGCCGGAGGGGTCGGAGTAAAGGTCGTCTCATCCGATGGTTTAAAGCAGCATTCGTGCCTTTGCTACGCGTGGAGAGCAGCTTTAAGGAAGGGTCCGCGCCGCCCAATAACGATAATATTTGTTCATTGATGATTCCGCATTGAGACGAAAAACGAGCGTGGTGCGGCATCACGGCATCTTTCGCGGCGCGCAAACCGGGTGTAGGCTCGGACAATCCTGACGCCCCATGGATTCTCCGTTACCCAAGGCGAAAGCCGATTTCACCAAGAAGCTGCGCGACGTGCCGCACAAACCCGGCGTGTACCTGATGCGCGATCGCCTCAACCGGATCATCTACGTCGGCAAAGCCCGGGACCTCCGCAAACGGGTCAGCAGCTATTTCATGCCCTCCCGGCGGCAGACCGCCGACATGAAAACCCGTGCGCTCATCGAGAGCATCTGGGATTTCGAGTACCACGTCGTCAAGACCGAGCCGGAGTCTCTGTTGCTCGAAAGCCGACTCATCAAGGAGTACCGCCCGCGTTACAATATTTCTCTGCGCGACGACAAGGCCTACCTGCTGGTCAAGGTCAACGTGGGCGACCTGATCCCCCGGTTTCAACTGACCCGGATGCGCAAGGACGACGGCGCGCGCTACTTCGGGCCGTTTGCGCATGCCGGGGCGTTGCGGGCGACGCTCAACCTGATGCGCGATAAATTCGGCCTGCGCTCCTGCCGCCCGTACCAACCGGGCGAATACGATTTCAAGCATTGCCTCGCGCCGGTCATCAAGAAATGCCCCGCGCCGTGCGTGGGTAAAATCTCGCCCGAGGATTACCGCGCGCGGGTGGTGTCGGCGTGCGATTTTCTGGAAGGCAAATCCCGCGATACCGTGGCCGAACTCGAAACCGAGATGCACGCGGCGGCGGCCAAGATGAACTTCGAGCGTGCGGCGCAGTTGCGCGACATGGTCGACAACCTGAAGCGCACCACCGCCCCGACGCGCCGGTTCACGCGCCATTCGTTGCCGACGAGCATCAACCCGGTGAGCGACCTCAAGGCGCTGGCCGACGCTCTCTCGCTGCCGCACCTGCCGCTGGTGATGGAGTGCTTCGATATTTCCAACATTTCGAGCGCGCACATCGTGGCGAGCATGGTGTCGTTTAAAAACGGGATTCCCGACAAAGCGAACTACCGGCGGTTCCGCATCCGGGGCGTCAAGACGCAGAACGATTTCGCCAGCATGGCGGAGGTGATCCGGCGGCGGTATGCGCGGGTTTTGCAGGAGGCCAAGGTGTTGCACCCCAACGCGGCGGAGTACAGTCAGGAAAACCCGCAGGATGCCATCGAGCGGTTGCAACGCGAGAACGCGAACTTCATGCGCCGGGGCGAACCGCACGCGGGCGACAACCGCACGCCGGGCGGTAACGCCAACCTCGAAGGCGGCGCGGTCATCGAAGGCCCCGGCTACCAGGCCGACGAAACCGACACCGAACTCGAAGACGAGGTGGAACGGGAAATTGAGGCCGAGGCGTTGGAGGCCGACCTGGAACCGGGCGAGCTGGAGACGGCGGCGAACGGTGTCAACGTCACGGAGGAAGACCCTCAGATGGTGGACGACGACGAGCCGCGAGAGCGGTCCACGGCGCGACGCGGACGGCTGCCGGATTTGATCATCGTGGACGGCGGCAAGGGTCAGCTCGGCATGGCGTGCACAGAGTTGCAGAGGCTGGGACTGCACGAGGTCCCGATCATCGGTCTGGCCAAGGAATTCGAGGAAATCTACCGGCCCGGCAGGCCCGCGCCGTTGCGGCTGCCCGAGGATTCCGGGGCGTTGCGGCTGCTCCAGCGCATCCGGGACGAGGCGCACCGTTTCGCCAACGGCTATCACCAGTTGTTGATGAAGCGGCGGGTCAACGAGAGCGTGCTGGATGACTGCCCCGGGGTGAGCGAGAACCGCAAGAAATTGTTGCTGGCGGCGTTCGGCTCCGTGGAGCGTTTACGCAAAGCCAGTGTGGAGCGCATCGCCGCCGTGGACGGCATCAGCGCGAAGCTGGCCGAGGATGTGCACCGGTTTTTAGAAACGCATTGAACGCCCGGTCAGCGGGATGGACTCGTGCCGAGCGCGGCGCACCGAAGATCGGTTGGCCCGACTTCCGGCGTGAAATGCCGGGAATTTTCTCGGGCACTCCCGACCGGGTACGCGGGCTGCTCAAAGACCGTGAATGACACGAGTCTGGCACTTCCTGAACGCAGGCGAAGCCACGCAAACCGCCGAAGAGGATACTTTTATCGCGCATTGCAAAACCGGGATCATCTCGGATGCGACGATGGTGTGGACATCTGGAATGGACGCCTGGAAGACTTTCGCAGAGCTGCGGAGGGAACAAGCGGCTGCGCTGCAAAAGGCGGTGGAGGCAAAGGAAGAGGTCCAGACCGCTGAGCCCGCGCCCGCTGCCGACGAGGTGAAGCAGCACCGATGTGCGGAATGCGGCAAGGATTGGCCCGAATCGTTGATGGTCAAACCCAACCGGCGTTGGTTCTGCCGCTCCTGTTTCGTCAAAAAGACACTTGCCGCGCAGAAAGCGGAGAAGTTCAAAAACGAGAAGGGCAAACCGCTCTACAAGAACAAATGGGCGATGGGAGGCATTGTGGCAGCACTGGCCGCGGCGTACGTCGCGACCAATTTCGGTGTCGATTTCAAGCTCCGCCCCAGAGACCCGGTCACGCAACCGCCGGAAAAATGGGCGGCCCTCCCGAGCGGCGATTGGCCGCCACTCAGCGTGGCTGCTGAAGTCCAGTTGCGTGGTCGCCCTTCGGTCCTTGGCGTGCCGAACGCCTGCCTGGTGCAGCTTTCCTCGCAGAACACCGTTGCCGTCGGTTCGCTTTCGGCTTTTCAGGGTCTTTTCGCCAACGAAACCAACCGCGCTCCAGCCGGGTCAGGGACACCGGCGGCGGCCCGGGTGACACCCGACCAGCTTCGCGCTCAGTTGGGCGCTGCCCTGACCGAATGGCGTCTCGATCAACCGGGAGCTTTGCGCGCGAGCTTCAAAAAAATCCGCAACCGGCCTGCCGATTACGCGGCCTCCCAGGCGTTGCTCCTCGAACCGCTGACGCCGCTGCCGGAACCGTCGCGTCTCCCAGTCACTCCGTTGCGCCCCCGCACCGATCCGATCCAAAAGGATGTGCGAATTTATATTATCGTTTCCACCCCTGCGAAACCCGGCGCCAGGCAAACCGTGATCCCCGGAAAGATTCACGCGGCCTTTGATGCAAAAAGGAGTCTCGATCTTGAGATGCCCGAACCGGTCAACCTGAAAGCGATGTTGGGCGCACCGGTGATCGACGAAGGAGGCCATTTCGTAGGAATCGTGGATGGCAGTTACGATGCGCCGGACCGGAACGGTCTGTTCCAGTCCATTTCCGCCGAAAGCGTGCTCGCATTCGCGGCGCCGCTCGGGATGCCGACTCCGACGCCCGCGCCGGAAGCGCAAAAGCCGCCCGCTGCCGTGAAAAAGTGACCAGCCTGTTCTCCCGGGCATCCGTTGCCCGGTCATCGCTGTGGCGGTTTCGGTTCCCCGCCGGACTTCCGACGCCCGTGGAAATCACCGGCCAGATGCTTCGCGGGGGTGCCATGCCATCCTCTCGCAAAGGCGATGCTTGCCCTTTGGCGGAAAGTCGTTCAATATTGTTCCCTTTCCCCTGACTTGAACGCCGATCCCTGCTGTTCCCCTCATGCCCGCTGCCCGTCAATCCGCCTCTGAAACCCCGGCGGAAACACCGACCTTTGAAAACGCGATGGAACGGCTCGAAGCGGTGGTCGAGCAGATGGAGAACTCGAAGCTGCCGCTCGAAGAATTAATCCGCTGTTACGAGGAAGGCACCCAGTTGATCAAGGTGTGTTCCGAACGCCTGAGCGCCGCCGAGCAGCGCATCGAGATCATCACCCGCGACGCTGCAGGGCAACCGCGCGCCACGGAATATCCCCCGCCAACGGCGGCCCTCGCGCCCGCGCCGCCGCCCAAATCATCCAAGGAAACCAAGTCCGTCCCGAGTGATCCCGGCGCGGCCGCTGGCCGTAGTACGCCCGCCAAACAAGAAAATGAAGTCAGCCTCTTCTGAACCCATCGCCGTCCAGGCCCCGCCCACTCCCGAACCGCGCGTGCGCCTGCTCGACAAAATCCAGTCGCCCGACGATCTGAAGGCGTTGCCGGAGAGCGACCTCCCCCAACTTGCGCAGGAAATCCGCGAAGAGTTGATCCACGTCATGAGCGAGGCGAACCCCTCCGGCGTGGGCGGGCACCTCGGGCCGAATCTCGGCGTGGTCGAGCTGACCATCGCGCTCCATCGCGCCTTCAACACGCCCAAGGACAAGTTCATTTTCGACGTGAGCCACCAGGCCTACGTCCACAAGATGCTCACGCCCAAGGGCCGCCCCGGAGACATCAAGACCATCCGCCAGTACGAGGGCTTGAATGGCTTTATGCTGCGCACCGAGAGCGAGCACGATTGCTACGGCGCGGGCCACGCGGGCACGGCGCTCTCGGCGGCGCTGGGCATGGCGGCGGGGCGCGATCAGCGCGGCAGCAACGAGCACGTCGTCTGCGTGGCGGGCGACGCGGCGTTTACCTGCGGCGTGAGTTACGAGGCGCTCAACAACGTGGTCGAGACGACCAAGCGACTCATCGTCGTGCTCAACGACAACGAGTGGTCCATCGCCAAGAACGTCGGGGCCATGGCCGGGTATTTCAACCGGATCGCCACGCACCCCACTTACAAACACCTCCACGAACAGGCGGGTCGTTTCATCCAGATGATCGGCGGCAAGGACGTGCTCAAGCTCGCGGGCCGGGTTGAGTCCAGCGTCAAGCATTTGTTGCTGCCCAATGTATTGTTCGAGGATCTGGGCCTGCGTTACTACGGCCCCATCGACGGCCACGACACGGATCTGCTCATCAAGACGTTCGAGTTCCTCAAGACCCAGGACGAGCCAGTCATCTTACACATCCTCACCAAAAAGGGGAAGGGGTATCCGCCCGCGCTCAAGCAGCCGGACAAGTTCCACGGCCTGGGCCGGTACAAGCTGGACACCGGCGAGACGGCTTCCGCGACGCTGCCGACTTACTCCGAATATCTCGGTGACACGCTGGCCAATTTTGCCGACAGCAACCAGAAACTCGTCGCCATTACCGGCGCGATGCCCAGCGGCACGGGCCTCGGACGTTTCCAGAAGCGGCATCCCAAGAAATATTACGACGTGGGCATAGCCGAGGAACACGCCGCGCTGTTTGCGTGCGGCTTGGCCGTGCAGGGGATGCAGCCGTTCCTGGCAATTTACTCGACGTTCATGCAGCGCGCCTATGACATGATCATCCATGACATGGCATTGCAGAACCTCAACGTGCGCATGTGCATGGACCGCGCCGGGCTGAGTGGCGACGATGGTCCCACGCACCACGGCCTTTTTGACATCGGCTACATGCGCCACGTGCCCAACGTGGTGTTCATGCAGCCCAAGGACGAGGAGGAATTCGTCGATATGCTCTGGACGATGGCCAACCACAACGCCGGTCCTATCGCCATCCGCTACCCGCGCGGTGCGGGCACAGGCGCGAAGCCCAAGGCCCAACCCAAGCTGCTCGAAATCGGCAAGGCAGAGGTCATTCGTCACGGCAAGGAAGGCGCGCCGCGCGTGGCCATTTTCGGCCTGGGCAACATGTGCGCCATGGCCGAGGAGGCCGCCGATCTGCTGGAGAAGGAGGGCATTAGCGCCGCCGTGGTTAATCCCCGCTGGATCAAGCCGATGGATACCGGCACGCTGGAATTCTTCGCCCGCTCGGTGGAAGTGATTTGCACGCTGGAAGACCACGTGCTGCCCAACGGTTTCGGCTGCGCGGTGATGGAAGCCCTCGGCGAAGCGCGGATCACCACGCCCGTGGTGCGGCTCGGCTGGCCCGACCAGTTCATCGAGCACGGCACGATCCCGATCCTCCGCCAGAAGCATGGCCTCACCGCCGAAGCTCTGGTGGAACGCGTGCGCCCCTTGCTCAAGAACGCGGCCCGGCAGACACCGGTCAGCGCGGCTTGAGACGATCAGGGAATCGTGTCCGCTCCTTCCCAGCCCAAAATTCTCGTGATTCGCGGAGGCGCCATCGGCGACTTCCTGTTGACGCTGCCCGCGATCAGCCTGTTGCGGGAGGCATTCCCGCAGGCGCGGCTGGAAATTCTCGGTTACGAGCACATCGTTTCGTTGGCTACCACCGGTGGCTACGCGGACGCGGCGCGGTCCATCGAATACTCCGCGATGGCCGGGTTTTTTAATCCGAAAGCCGAGTTGGACTCGGAGTTGAGCGCGTATTTCGCCGGGTTTCAGCAGGTGGTCAGCTACCTCTACGACCCGGACGGTTTTTTCGCCGGGAACCTGCGCCGTTGCGGGGTGAAGAACCTGATCGAAGCCTCGCCGAAGGTGGATGTCGAAGGCGACCACGCCGCACGGCAACTGGCCCGTCCGTTGGAACGCTTGGCGCTCTATCTGGATCATGATGTCGATGCCCGGCTGCGGCCTGATGCCAAACAGCAGGCGGCGGCGGACGCCCTTTTGCAAACCCTGGTCGGCGCGCCCGATTCACGCCCGCTCGTGGCCATCCATCCCGGTAGCGGGGGCGAACGCAAGAACTGGCCGCCGGAACGCTGGGAGGTGTTGGGCCGCTGGCTTTTCAGCTTGCCGGAGCCGATCCGGCCCCGCGTGTTGCTGGTCGGCGGGGAGTCCGATGGCGAAACCTTGGCTGCTTTGCAAGCGGCTTGGAAGGACGAGCCTGCCTTCAGCTGCAACCCGCTCGCGGCGGCCAACCGGCCTTTGCCGGAACTGGCAGCCCTGCTGGCGCGTTGCCAGCTTTTTATCGGCCACGACAGCGGGATTTCCCACTTGGCGGCGGCAGTCGGCGTGCCCTGCGTGTTGTTGTTCGGGCCGACCGACCCGGACATCTGGGCACCGTTGCATCCGGGCGTGATCGTCCTGCGCTCCCCGGACGAAACCCTCCCCGGACTCCCCTTGGAAACCGTGCGGGCTGCCGTCGCCTATGCGCTGGAAATCCCGGGCGAAGGTTGAGTTTTGCCTCGCGGGGTTTCCTCCGCTACATTGGGCGTCGGATTCAGCCGTCCCCCCGCTTTATGTCTTCCCGCACCGTTCCAACCACCTACGCGGCCCGTTCCACGCTGGCCGCTAATCGTTACCAGACTCTGCTGCTCTTCGGCGCGCCCGGCAGTGGCAAGGGCACGCAGGGCAAGGCGCTCGGCAGCGTACCTCGCTTTTTTCACTGTGCCTGCGGCGATGTATTCCGCTCGCTGGATACGCGCACCAAGCTCGGCCAAGCTTTTTTGGATTATTCCAGCCGGGGCGAGCTGGTGCCGGCGGAACTCACGATCCAACTCTGGCAGGTGCAAATCGAAAACGCCGTGGAGGCTCACCGCTTCAAGCCGGACCTGGATTACCTCGTGCTCGACGGCATCCCGCGTAGCGTCGAACAAGCCCGCGCGATGAAACCCCTCATCGAAGTAAAGAAAGTGTTTCACCTAACCTGCCCTGATCGCAAACAATTGGTGTCCCGCCTTAAGAAACGCGCTCTCAAGGACAACCGGCTCGACGACGCCAACGAAGCGGTGATCCGCACCCGGCTGGATACCTACGACGAGGAAAGCAAACCCGTGCTGGATTACTACGGCCCGGACCTGGTCCAAACGATTGACGCCACGCAGGCCCCGGCGAAGGTGCTCCTGGAGATTTTGCAAACCGTTACCGCGTTTTAAATCCCTTCTATGTCGAGCCGTCCACCCGCCGCCCAATCGCAGTTTCAAAGCTTGCGCGCTTCGAGTCTTTATTGCCAGAAGTGCAAGGATGCCAAGCCGGTGCGCGAACGCTTGCTGCTGGTGTTGCCGGACAAGGAAATCTACGATTACCTGTGTACGGAATGCGGCAGCTCGGTGGGCCAGCGCGAGGTGTCGGCATCGGAGAAGCTGATGGCCGCCGCGCCCGCACGGCAGGCACCACGGCGGGCGTCATCGTCGCTGTTGCTGCCTTGATCTAACCGCTCGCCGCGTTTGAAAATCGTCTATCTCGGCAGCGGCGACATCGGGTTGCCGACTTTGCGAGCGTTGTTGCAAGCCCGCGCCGAAGGTCGCCACGAACTTACCGCCGTGGTCACGCAGCCCGACCGTCCGGTGGGGCGGCATCAGACCCTCACGCCCGGACCGATCAAAACGCTGGCGCTGGAAGCGGAGGTCCCGGTGTTGCAACCGGAGCGCATTCGCCGCCCGGAAGCCGTGGACGCCCTGCGCGCGGTCGCCGCCGACGTGTTCGTGGTCTTTGCCTACGGCCAGATTTTACCGCCCACGGTGCTGGAAGCTCCCCGGCTGGCCTGCCTGAATCTTCACGCCTCTCTTCTGCCGAAATACCGGGGAGCCGCGCCGATCCAGGCAGCGGTGCTGGCGGGCGAGCGGGAGAGCGGTCTGACCGTTATGTACATGGATGTCGGCCTAGACACGGGCGACATTCTGCGGGAGCACCGTCTCCAGCTGTTTCGGCGGGAAACGGCGGGTTCTCTCCATGACCGGTTGGCGGACCTTGCCCCGGAGGCGTTGCTCACTGCTCTGGACGACCTTGCCGCCGGAAACGCGCCGCGCCAGCCCCAGGATGCCGCGCTGGCGACCCACGTGCACAAACTGGAGCGCGAAAGCGGGCGCATCGACTGGACGCTCGACCACGTCACGCTCGACCGATTGGTGCGCGGTATGCACCCGTGGCCCGGGGCGTGGACCGTGCTGCCCGCGGCCCCGCGCGCGCTGACCATGAAGATTCACTCCGCGCTGCCGGTGCGGCGGCTGGCCGGTGCGCCGGGTGAGATTATCGGACAGAGCGAGCGGGGAGTCTTCGTGGCCGCTGGCGGGGGCGGGGGACTGTTGCTGCGCGAGGTGCAACTCGAAGGCAAGCGCCGTCTGCCTGCCGCCGAGTTCGCGCGAGGCCACGCGTTGCCGCCGGGTTTGCGGCTGGGATAATTTCTCCGCTCCGGAGTCCGAACTTTTTCGTGACAACCCGGGCGCAAGCGTCTTTGTTGGCGAGCGCCGTTTGCTGAAACCTGGCACCCCGTCTCCGTGGGACCACGCTTCCATCGTTCTCAGCCACCATCTTTTACGTCATGAATCCCTCTTCAAGTCCGAAGTACCGCCGCATCGTGCTCAAAATCAGTGGCGAGGCGTTGCGCAAGGTCGGCAGTCTCGACAACATCACCCCGGAAATCGTCCTTCAGGTGGCCGAATCGATCAAGGAACTACGCGGCTTGGGCGTGGAGGTCGCGGTGGTCGTCGGCGGGGGCAACATCTGGCGCGGGGCTAGCGCCAGCACCCGGGGAATGGACCGCACCATGGCCGATTACATGGGGATGCTGGCCACCATCATGAACGGGATCGCGCTCCAGAGCACGCTGGAGGACATCGGCGTGGAAACCCGCGTGCAGACGGCCATCGAGGTCAAAAACGTGGCCGAGCCGTACATCGTCCGACAGGCGGTTGGGCACTTGGAAAAAGGCCGCGTGGTCATCTTCGTCGCCGGGACGGGCAACCCTTTCTTCACCACGGACACCACTGCCGCCCTGCGCGCCAGCGAGATCAAGGCCGAGGTCATCCTCAAGGCGACCAAGGTGGACGGCATCTACACCGCCGACCCGATGAAAAATCCCGATGCCAAGCGGTATGACCATCTCTCGTACACCGAGGCCCTTTCCAAACGACTCGCGGTGATGGACGCCACCGCGTTCAGCCTGTGCCAGGACAACCACGTGCCAATCATCGTGTTCAACATGAATCAGCCGGGCAATATCCTGCGGGCTGTGCTCGGCGAGGCCATCGGTACCCTAGTCTCGGACCAGGGTTGACCGCCCCCGAACCGGCGCGCGGGTTGATTTTCTGGTGATCCGCCTGCATCGTTCGCTTTTTCCTCATGAACGCCGAAGACATTCTCCTCGAAGCCGAAGACGGCATGGACAAAAGCGTCAACTACATGACGCACGAGTTTTCTAGCGTCCGCACCGGCAAAGCGTCGCCCGCGCTGGTAGAAAACGTGGACGTGATGGCTTACGGCGCGAGCATGAAGCTCAAACAGTTGGCGCTCATCACGACGCCCGAGCCGCGTTTATTGGTCATCCAGCCGTTCGATGCGGCGACGGTTAAGGACATCGAGCGCGGACTGAAGGAGTCACGCGTTGGCATTACCCCGATGGTGGACGGCAAGATCATCCGGCTGCCGATTCCCGAACTGAGCGAGGAACGGCGCAAGGACCTCGTCAAGAGCATCCGCCAGATGGCGGAAGAGGCGAAGGTGCGGGTCCGGGGGCATCGCCGTGACGGCATCGAAGGTGCGCGCAAAAGCAAGAAGGACGGCGACATGACGGAAGATCAACTCGCGGATTTCGAAGACGGCATCCAGAAATTGACCGACCAATACATCAAGTCGATCGACGAATCTCTCGTGACCAAGGAAGCCGAGATCATGAAGGTCTGATCCGAACTGCTCTCTATAATGATTCGCGGTCTTTTCCCTATGCAAAATCAACGAGTGTTCAAAGCGGCGTCTCGGAAGCGCGCCGGAATCTTCGCCGCTGCCATGGCGTTGTCGCTGTCGGCAACCGTGCTGGCCGCGCCGAAAAACGGGACACCTGCGCCTTCTAACGTGGTGCATCCTGCCCCGGATTTTGCGTGGATCGGCGCCGGAAATAAGACTTTCCCGGCGAAGAACTTCCGGGGACAGCCAGTGGTCATTTTGGTCGCCCCGTCGCCCGATGCCAAGGCCTTCCGCAAGGAGACTGCCCGCATCGAAGACCTGTACCTGAACTTTTCCGCGAAGAAAACGATTTTTGTCGCTGCGTTCACCGCGCAAACGGGGCGGGTAGAATCCGACGTGCCGTATGCCATTGCGGCGAACGGGCCTTCGGTGGCTGCTGCTTACGGAGCAAAACCTGACGATTTCACGGTGATCGTCATCGGCCCGGACGGCAACGTGGACATGGTGTCTGAAAAAGTCGAGGGCGCGCAACGCATCCTTGACGTGATCAACAACACCTTCCAAACCCAAGCCGCCGCGCGTACCGGGATTGGCGGCTAGAAGATGGGCTTTACCCGCCGCGTAGTCCCCTGATCGCCGCCGCCGCGTCACCGGCCTTGAATACCGACGTGCCCGCGACCAGCACGTTCGCGCCCCGCTCTTTAGAAAGTCGCGCGGTGTCTTCCTTGATGCCGCCATCGACCTCGATGTGATACGTCCAGCCGTGTTCCGTGCGCAGACGGGCGGCGTCGGCCACCTTGTCTAAGGTCGCGGTGATAAATTCCTGACCGCCGAAACCGGGGTTGACTGTCATCACCAGCAACAGGTCGATGTTGGGCAGATGCTCCTCGGCGGCGGAAAGCGGGGTGCCCGGATTGATCGCTAGCCCCGCCAGGCAACCCGCCGCGCGGATCGCTTTGAGCGTGGCGGCCACGTCGTGCTTGGCTTCAAGATGCACATGGATCGAATGCGCCCCGGCTTCGATGAAGCGTTTCAGGTAATGGTCGGGCCGCGAAATCATCAGATGAACGTCCAGCGTCAATCCGACCGCTTTTTTCATGGCGGCAACCACCGCCGGGCCGAAAGAGATGTTATCGACGAAGTGGCCGTCCATCACGTCGAGGTGCAGCCAATCGGCCCCGGCGGCTTCGACGCGCCGGGCTTCCGCGCCGAGTTGCGAGAAATCGCCCGCCAGCAAGGAGG
>CAXSED010000087.1:0-16395 GCA_964236475.1 uncultured Chthoniobacterales bacterium | reverse complement strand
GACGCTTTGAACTCGCCGACGGCGGCACCATTTTTCTCGACGAAATCGCCAACGTGCCGCTCGCGCAACAAGCCAAACTGCTCCGCCTGTTGGAAACAGGCGAATTCGAGCGCGTCGGTTCTTCCCGCACGCAGAAGGCCGACGTGCGGCTGCTCTCCGCCACCAACGCCGACCTGCACGCGGAAGTCGCGGCGGGCCGCTTCCGGCAGGACCTTCTCTACCGGCTCAACACCGTGGAGGTGCGCCTGCCGCCGTTGCGCGCCCGCCCGGAAGACATCCCCATTCTCGCGGCGAATTTCCTGCAAAAATATCTCGGGCGTTACCGCAAGCGCCTCGCCGGTTTCGACAACGCGGCGACCGCCGTGCTGCAATCCCACCCGTGGCCGGGCAACGTGCGCGAATTGGACCACGCGGTCGAGCGCGCCGTGCTGCTGGCCAGCGGCGAGAGCGTCCGTGCCGCCGACCTCGGCTTGTCGATGGGAAACCCGGTATCGGGTGCCTCTCCCGGCGCACCGTCGCTCGAAGAAATGAGCCTGGAAGACGTGGAGCGATTTCTCATCCAGAAAGCGATGGCCCGCCACCAGGGTCGCGCTGCCGCGGCCGCCGAGGCGTTGGGCCTCAGCAGGAGCGCGTTCTACCGCCGCCTCCAGCAATACGGCCTGTGAGCGTGGAGACCGAACCCCGCCGCCTCGCCGACCCCGACGAGGGGCCCCGGCCCCTGCGGGCGGAGCCACTGCCCTACACCACGTCCGATATCCCGCATGATCGTGCGATCCAACTTTGGACGCTGTTCGCGGGCCTGCCCGGCGCGGTGGTTTGCCTCGTCCTTTTGTGGTCGGGCGACTGGACGCCCAAGGTGCAATGGACGTTTTCCCTGCTCGTGGTGGCGGTGTGGCTGGGGTGCGTGACGGCCGTTCGCGAGCGCGTCATTTACCCCATGCAAACGCTCACCAACCTGCTGACCGCCCTGCGCGAAGGTGATTATTCCCTCCGCTCCCGCCGCGCCCGCCGCGACGATGCGCTCGGCGATGTCATGCGCGAGATCAACCTGCTCGGCGACACGCTCGTTACCCGTCGCCGCGAGGCCCGTGAGGCTATCGCGTTGTCGCGCGCCGTGCTGGCCGGGATCGACGTGGCCGTGTTCACGTTCGACGACACGCAACACCTCCGCCTGGTTAACCGCGCGGGCGTCGAACTCCTCGGCCAACCCGAAAATGAACTCGTGGGACGATCCGCCGTCGAGCTGCGGCTGGCGTCGGCGCTGGCAGGCGGCAACCACCGCACGCTCGACGCGGATTTCCCCGGTCGCACCGGCGCGCGCTGGAGCCTGCACCGCACCAGCTTCCGCGAGCGGGGCCGTCCGCACCAACTCCTCGTGCTGGCCGATGTCAGCCAGTCGTTGCGCGACGAAGAACGCGCCGCGTGGCAGCGGCTCATCCGCGTGCTCGGCCACGAGATCAACAACTCCCTGGCTCCCATCGGCTCCATCGCCGAAAGCCTGCTCACCCTGCTGAACCGACCCGAACCCGAGCGCGCCGCCGATTGGCAGGACGACGCGCGCGACGGTCTCGCGGTCATCGGTGGCCGCGCCCAATCGCTGGGCCGCTTCATGGACGCTTATGCGCGGCTGGCCCGCCTGCCCGAGCCGCAACGCCGCCGCCAGAGCCTCGCCGCCCTCGTCCGCCGCACCGCCGCGCTGGAGACCCGGCTCACGGTGCAGGTCCAGATCGACGAGGAAGCGATGGTGTCCATCGACGGCGACCAGATCGAGCAGGCCCTCATCAACCTCATCAAAAACGCCACGGACGCCTCGCTGGAAACCGGCGGCAACGTGCGCGTGGGCTGCACGGCCAGCGCTTCTTCCGCCGTGGTGCTGGTGGAGGATGACGGTCTCGGGTTGAGCGGCACGACGAATCTGTTCGTGCCGTTCTTCACCACGAAATCGCACGGCAGCGGGATCGGCCTCGTCCTGAGCCGCCAGATCGCCGAAGCCCACGGCGGCTCGCTTCATTTGATCAACCGCTCGGACGGCCAGCGGGGCTGCTGGGCCACGCTCCACCTGCCGGTTTTGTAAATTCCGGTCCCCAAAGTCCAGATGGCTCTCCGGGCCACTCCCTGTTTATTTTTGTATTTACTTACTTGACGCATAGAAAGTTAAATTAGGCGAGACACGGGTTGGCTCATGTGTAATGCGCGAAAAATGTCGTTTCACAAAAAGCGCGCCCCGTAGCTGTAGAATTCTACTGGACCACAAGATATTGAGGAACAACGCGCTTTTTCCAAAAAAGAACTTGTGCGTGTGTAATGAGGTCGTATTCTGCCCATAAGAACACGCGCATTAAACCTTGCCATGCTCAATCCAGACGACATTGAGGAAACTATCCAAGCGGCTACTCGCCAGCATGCGGAAGATATGGATGTGCTGCGACGTGCCTTAGAAATTTCCCGTCGAGTAAGACGAGATGGCGACGATTTGCCTAAACCTAGCACGCCCGAACAACCATCAGTTGCCAGCCAACGCATTGCTACGCCAAATCTTGGCAGAAAGGAAGGATTCTCAGTAGCCGTTCGGAAGACTTATGCGGCTTTCGTAGGTCATTACTCCATTCGCTCAATTGTGGATCGTATGAAGGTCACTCATCCCGCAATCATCGGAAACACACCGAACCATATGGTTGCCATTTCCGGTGTCTTGCTGCGCGATAACGAGGCAGGTATGATTGAACTTGTTGAGAAAGGCACCGCTGGAAATCCGAGCATCTACCGCAACAAGGCAATGCAACCTTCCCAACAAAATTTTTCTGCCAATGGTCAACGCCATCGGTTATTAGATTTGCCAGTGACGAACGGGACCGAAAAAGGGGCGGAAACGTGACTCCCAGTCACGGCCGCCCCCTTTAGGGGTGACACGGCGCACGAACGCCGTTTAGTAGCCACCAGGGCAATGTACCGGGGGTTGGTAGGGAGCATCGCATTCCAGCGATGAGAAACCCGCCTTCCTCCGGCTCAGTATTTTTATACCCTATTTCCCGGCGACGGGAAGTCAATGCGTTTTTTCGTACTATGCCCAAGCCGAAGCCATCGAAATCGAACTCTCCGAACAAGATAGCACGACCGCGCAAGTCCGCAGAAATGCACGATGGAAAAGACGCTCAAACGCGGTTTGCGGCAGGTTTGCAGCACATCTTGGCGGCTGGACCGCAGCCGCCAGAGAAAGGCCGCTAGTACCGTTCCCGGCCTTCTTTGCCGGTAAGCTTTTTCCACGTCAGGCTGCGGTTCACCGTCGTTTTCACGGCGTTGATGAACCGGCCCTGATCGCCGTTTCCGTTTTTCCGTTCGTTGAAACGGTAGGTTTGCTCATCCAAGTAGCGGTACAGATGGAACGGCGCACAATGAACGTAAGTGCCCTTCAAGGTGCGCTGCAACAGCGACCAAAAGTTTTCCAAACTGTTTGTGTGAACGCCGTCTTTCACATAGCACTCAGCGTGATCGACAACCTTGTGAGCGTAGTCCGCGTCTATGCCATTGTAAGCCCGGTGCGCATCCGTATGGACTTCCGCGCCTTTGGGAATGTGCCGTTGGATGTGCGGCAATAGTGATGATGCCCGGTTCGAGCGCACGACGCGGGTAACGACCTGAGACACAGGTATATTGACGCTGTGGCGAGCCAAGAGGCCCATCACAACGCTTTTGCCCTTGTAGGCCGATTTCACCGTTTCTTTGCGTTTGGCAACGTGCATGTTGCGAGCAGAGCCACCGATGAAACTTTCGTCGCACTCGAAAACGCCGTCCGCGCGAACGATCCCGCCCCCACGTTGGATAGAAGTCCGCAGCCGATGACCCATGAACCACGCACTCTTTTGGGTAATCTTGAGCGCGCGGGCTAATTCGCAAGAGCTAATACCGTTCTTTGCTGATGTAACCAGCCAAAGCGCTGGAAGCCATTTTGACAAGGGCAACGGACTCTCGTTGAAGACGGTGCCGACCTTCGCGGTGAACTGACGCTTGCAGGTCTTGCAATTCCACACACGGCGCACGGCAACTTCGCCCTTTTTGTTTTTCGTTTCGGAGCGTACCAGCTTGCCGACGTTGACGGAATTGCAATGGGCGCAACGCGCGCCTTCCGGCCAGCGCATCTTCACGAAGAAATCGTGCGCGCGGTCTTCGTCAGCGAAGAAAGCAACCGCTTCAAGTAGCGACTCGGGAAGGTTTTCCGTTTCCATACGTTCAAAATGCACGAAAATCTTCTATGCGTCAAGTAAGTAAATACCTTTATTTGGCGTCCCAATATTGGGATGACTCCGTCCCAATCAGGGGAAGCTTCACGCATGACCGTCAGCACATGAAACGTCATAAACTACTGTCGGAAAATGACATGTAAAATTTACTCAACCGTGGCACGCCGCGTGCAAGTAAGGTGAGCATGAACACGAACCATTCCCGGTCCAACCTCATCTTCCGCGACCAACCCCTTGCCGATCTCGACACCGTTTCCGCCAACCCTTCCTCGCTGCACGCGGCCTGCCGCGAATTGTCCGACGGTCTGGAAGTGGCGCTGCGCTTTTTTCTGGTGCTCTGCATGTTGACGGCCCTCTTGATCTGCGGCTGGCACGTCAGCGTCTGGCAAAATACCAACGCCGCCGCCGGGCAACCCGCCGTGGCCGCCGGGGCGTTCTGCGTCAGTGGCCAGCACGTTTTTTGATCTCCGCTTCCTTCCTTTCTGCGCGCCGATGAACATCCCCGAATCGTCTTCCCTCCCGACCCGCCGCCGGGGGTTCGACCCTGCGCCGCAGGCGGGCAGCATGGATGTGGCGCGCTCGCCGCAGGTCGTCCAAAAGCGCCGCCGCCAACGCTGGATCGTCGGTGGCGTCGCCGTCCTCGCGCTCGCCGGGATCACGGCCAGCCTAGCGCACCTCCGCCCGGCGGTCCCGACCGTCGAACGCTCCACCATCTGGACCGACACCGTCCGCCGCGCGCCCATGATCCGGGAGGTGCGCGGCATGGGCACCCTCGTCCCCGAGGAAATCCGCTGGATCGCCGCCGGGACGGATGCCCGCGTCGAGCGCATCGTCGTTTTCCCCGGTGCGACCGTCGAACCCGACACGCTTCTCCTCGTCCTGAGCAACCCGGAACTGCGTCAGAGCGCACTCGACGCCGACGCCGCCACGACCGCCGCGCAGGCCCGGCTCGTCAACCTGCGCGCCCAACTCGAAGGCACGTCGCTCGAACGCCAAGCCGCCTTCGCCAAGGCCCAGGGTGACCGTGACACCGCCGACGCCCAGGTCGAGGTCAACGAACGCCTTTCCAAACAGGGTCTCATCGCCCAGGTAGAACTCAAGAAATCGCAGATCGCCGCCAAGGAACTGACCGCCTGCTGTGAGATCGAAAAACAACGCGTCGAATTCACCCACCAATCCGTCGAGCCGCAGCTTGCCGTCGCCCAGGGCGAACTTGATCAGGCCAGGGCGCAGGCCGCCCTCAAGCATTCCCAACTCGACGCCCTCCAGGTCCGCGCGGGCATGGCGGGTGTGCTCCAGCAGGTGCCCGTGGAAGTCGGCCAGCGCATCACCGCCGGAACCAACCTCGCCCGTGTCGCTGACCCCACCAAACTCAAGGCCCAGATCAAAATTCCCGAAACCCAGGCGCGCGACATTCAACAAGGACTGACCGTCAGCGTGGACACGCGCAACGGCCTGGTCAACGGGCGCGTTTCCCGCATCGACCCCGCCGTGCAGGGCGGGACCGTGCTCGTCGATGTCACCTTCAACGGCGCGGCTCTCCCTCGCGGCGCGCGCCCGGACCTGAGCATCGAGGGCACCGTGGAACTCGAACGCATCGACGACACGCTGGTCCTCAACCGGCCCGCCTTCGGACAGGAGGAAAGCGCCGTCAGCTTGTTCCGCGTCTCGCCTGACGGCTCCGAGGCGGCGCGCGTTCACGCGACGCTCGGGCGCGGCAGCGTGAAAGAAATCGAGGTCCGCGACGGCCTCCGCGCCGGGGACACCGTCATCATTTCCGATACCTCCGCCTTCGATAATAACGACCGTCTGCGCCTGAACTGAACTTCGCCACACACTTCACCATGAACCCGACTTCACCCCTGCCATCCGCCGAGTCCCTGATTCATCTTCACGCGGTCAAAAAAGTCTTCCTGACCGACGAGGTGGAAACCAGCGCGTTGGCCGGAATCTTCCTCGACATCCGGTCGGGTGAATACGTGGCCATCGCCGGACCCAGCGGTTGCGGCAAGAGCACGCTCCTGGCAATTCTCGGCCTGCTGGATTCGCCCTCCGAAGGCAGCTATCTGCTCAACGGCAAGGAAGTCGCCAGCCTGTCCTACGCCGAGCGCGCGCGCATCCGCAACCGCGAAATCGGCTTCATCTTCCAGAGCTTCAATCTGATCGGCGACCTCACCGTTTTCGAGAACGTCGAGCTGCCGCTGACCTATCGCTCCGAACTCGACGCCGCCGAGCGCAAACGCCGCGCCAACGAGGCGTTGGAGCGCGTCGGCATGAGCCACCGCAACCGGCATCTGCCCAACCAGCTTTCCGGCGGCCAGCAACAACGCGTGGCCGTGGCCCGCGCGCTCGCCGGCCACCCGAGCGTCCTGCTCGCCGACGAACCGACGGGCAACCTCGACAGCCGCAACGGCGAGGCGGTGATGACACTCCTCGACGAACTGCACTCCGGCGGCGCGACGATCTGCATGGTCACGCACGACGAACGGTTCGCGCGTTGCGCCGCCCGCACGGTTCATCTTTTCGATGGCCGCGTGGTGGAAGACCAACCCGTCGACGCCGCTGCGCCCGCCGCGCTCACCGCCTGAGGATTTTTCGTCCATTGCGCGACCTGATCGACCCTTTGACGGCTCTGTAGAAAAAATAACCACCACCCACCCCTTCGATGTCCACCCTGCTTCAAGACCTGCGTTTCGCGTTGCGGATGCTGCGCAAATCCCCCGGCTATACTTGTATCGCCATCGCCGTGCTCGCGCTCGGCATCGGGGCGAACACCGCCGTGTTCAGCGTCATCAACGCCGTGCTGCTGCGCCCGCTGCCTTACCCAAACCCCGACCAGCTCATCGCCCTGCGCGAGCGGATGCCTGCGGTGGGCACGGGTTCCATCAGCTATCCCAATTACCTGGATTGGCGCGCGTCGCAACGCACCTGCACGGATCTGGCGATGGCACGCCGCGACAGTTTCAACGTTTCTTTCCCTGCCGCCCTCGGCGCACCTCCGGAACAGGTAAACGGCGCGATCGTCACGGCGAATTACCTCACCATCCTGGGGGTGCGGCCCGAGTTGGGACGGGATTTTACCGAGCAAGAAGACACGCCCGGCGGACCAAAATCCGTCCTGATCAGCGAGTCGCTTTGGCGTCGCCGGTTCAACGCGAATCCCAAGGTCGTCGGCTCGGAACTCACGGTCGAAGGCATTGCTTACGAGGTGATCGGCGTGGTGCCCTCGGAGGTGCAGTTTCCCCGGCAGGCGGAAATGTTCACGACCATGGGCGACCTCCGCCAGTCCAAGAACATTCTGGAGCGCGACAATCATGTCGGGTTCACCGGGGTGGGCCGGTTGAAGCCGGGCGTGAGCGTGGCCCAGGCAGATCAGGACTTGAACCGTATCGCCAAGGAACTGACCCGGCGCTACCCGGCGTCGAACACCGGGCGGAGCGTCAGCATCAAAACGCTGCTCGACTACACCGTCGGCAACTACCGCCAGAGCCTGTACCTGTTGCTGGGGGCGGTGGGGTGTGTGCTGCTCATCGCGTGCGCCAACGTGGCCAACCTGCAACTGGCCCGCGCGTCGGGCCGCGAGAAGGAACTCGCCGTTCGTACGGCCCTGGGCGCCAGTCGGTGGCGGCTGGTTCGCCAGATGATGACCGAGAGCGCGCTGCTCGGATTGCTAGGTGGGGCGGGGGCGGTGTTGCTCTCGTTATGGGCGATGGATGCCATCGTGGCGCTCAGTCCGGCCAGCGTGCCGCGCTTCCAGCAAACGCACCTGGACGCCCCGGTCCTCGCCTTCACTGTGGCGCTGGCGTTGGTGGCGGGAATCGTCGTCGGGGTCTGGCCCGCGTGGCGAGTATCCGGCGCGGCGGCGATGGCCAAGGCGCTGCACGAGGGCAGCGCGCGCGGCGGCACGGGTGGCGCGGGCCAGCAGAGAACCCGGGCGCTGCTCGTCGTCGCGCAGGTGGCGCTGGCCGTGGTTCTGCTGGCCGGCGCGGGGGTGATGCTGCGGAGTTTCTGGCGCGTCCAGAGCGAGCCGCTGGGCTTCCAGCCAGCGGGGCTATTGACGCTCTCTGTTTCGCTGCCCGATACCCGTTATAGGAACGAAAAGGGTCATCTGTTTTTCAACGAGTTGCTGGAGCGGGTCCGCACGCTGCCGGGGGTCGTCGGCGCTGCCACCGTCGTCAACGCGCCGTTTGGCGACAGCAACTGGACCTCCTCGCTCCACCTCACCGGAACGCCGGACGCCGCTCCCGGCTCGGAACCCGAGGCGGATATGAACGTCGTTTCGCCCGGCTACTTCCAGATGATGGGAATCCCGCTGTTGCACGGACGGGACTTCGGCCCCGAGGATCAGGTCGGCAGACCGAAAGCGGTCATCATCGACGAGCGGTTGGCTGCCCGCTTTTTCCCCGGACGGGACGCGGTCGGCCAGCGGATCGACGACAACCAGAACGGCGACGATCCCACCGGCAAAAACGTGCCGCCGCTCACCGTGATCGGCGTCGTGGGCCGCGTGCGCAACGGCGCGCCCGGTGACTCGCCCACCGTCGAAACCCTTCCGCAGATGCATCTCTGCGCCGCGCAACTACTCGACTGGGTCTCCGCGACGATGGTCGTCCACGTCGCTTCCGGTGATCCGTTGAAGACCGCGGATGCCGTCAAGCGCGAGGTGCTGGCGCTCGACCCCGAGGTGCCGGTGGCGGAAATCACGACGATGGAACGGAGCATCGCCGACAAATTGTCGCCGCGCCGGTTGACGATGGTGCTCCTCGGCACGTTTGCGGGCCTGGCGCTCGTGCTCGCGAGCATCGGCCTGTATGGGGTCATGGCGTTGACGGTGACCCAGCGCACGCGGGAGTTGGGCATCCGGCTGGCGTTGGGGGCGCAACGGGGTTCCGTGTTGGGTCTCATCATGCGTCAGGGGGCGGGTCTGGTGGGCATCGGCGTGGCGGTGGGCCTGGTCGCCGCTCTCGTAGGCGGTCGATTGCTGACCGGCTTTCTCTACAACGTCAACGGCAGCGACCCGTTGACCTTGGGAATTGTGGTCGTCACGCTTGCCAGCACGGCGTTGCTTGCCTGTTGGCTGCCCGCCCAACGGGCGACCCGCGTGGACCCGATGGTGGCATTGCGTGAAGACTAATGGTATTCAACGGAATGATCTTTGATCGAATGCATCGGTTTGACGCAATAAAGATAGTGCGTTAGCGTCGCGCGCTTATGGCAACGAAAACAAACGCGCTAGGGAAGATCGAAGAATTACAAAGGCAGATTGAAACGCTCAAACAGGAAGCGGTGGATGAGATTCGACAAAAACTGTCCGAAGCCCGCCGCGTTGTTTCCGATCTGGAAAACGAACTGGCTGGCCTGACGGGCCGCCAGAGCACCGAAGGCCGAGTCCGCCGCCCGCGCCGCCCGTCCATCGGCGATGAAGAATTGAAAGGTTATATCCTCAAGGCAATGGCGGCAGAAGGAAAGTTGGGCATGAACGCCAAACAGCTCGCCGACAAAGTGAGTCAGGACCCTTTGCGCATTCGCAAGTTCATCAAGGATAATCCCAAAACTCTCAAGCGCCAAGGTTCCGGCCCGGGCACGAAATTCTTCCTGCTTTGACCTAATGTTTATTCATGTTCACGTTCTAATCCGTGAACATAAATAAACAAATCGTTAGTACGATACCGACGCCGTATAGCATCACGGTGCTGGAAACGAAGTAGGGATAAAACATCAATAGCACGCCGAACAAAGCGGTTTTTAGGCGTCCTTGCTTCTTGGCAAATGCCAGGGCGACGAAACCGATCCCGCTGAACAGCAAGTTGCCGATCAAGTCTGCGGCGAGCATGGCAATCAATCAGGGCGCATAGGGGCTGCCTCGCAAGCGGCGTCCGAAGATCAGCGCGTCGAGCGACAGCGCGCCCGGCCCGCCGATGAGCACCCCGACCGCGACGATCAGGTAGTGCGCGGCGACCTCGTAGTTCGGCCCGCCCTCCATGTGGACGTAAACCTCGTGGGCGGGAAGATGCACCTTCACGAAAGCTACGATCATGGTGATCGTGATCCCCAACGCCGCCAGTGGGGTCAACAAACCGACCATCAAGCCCAGGCCCCCGGCGAACTCGCCCAGGAAAGCCATGCTCTGCCAAAAGCCGGGAATCCCCAGGGCGTCGCCCCAATGAAACGGACCGCCGTGCGTGAATTTCTGGTAACCGTGCAACACCAGTCCCCAGCCGAAAAAGACGCGGATGATGAGCATCCCCACCGCCGCGCGTCCGGTGAAGAAAGGCCCGAAGAATTTGTGCATGGGAAAATAAAGCCGGTGGATTGAACTGAGCAATTTCCGATTGGTCGGGGCAGCGAGGATTTCGTTCAAGCAAGCACCACGCTGACGCCGGGGCATCGCTCGCCCGGCGTCGCCGCCGTGTTGCCGTCGGGCGACCCTTCCGGGGCTATCGCGCCCAACCCCAGTTTCCGGCACAGGCGGGCCAGTTCCTCCTGTTCGGCGGGGGTCAGCACGCTCATCTGTGCGGTGATGACGCGCGCCTGCCGGGGGAAAAGTTCCTCGATCCGCTCGCGTCCCGCGTCGGTCAGATGCACCTGGACGTAACGCCGGTCCTCCGGCAACCGAGCCCGTCGCACCAGCCCGGCTTTTTCCAGGTTATCGACGATCATCGTGATGTTGCCACCGCTTTGCAGGTGCTTGCGCGCGAGGGCGCACTGGTGGATAGGCCCGAGGTGCAGCAGTGTTTCCAGCACGCCGAATTGCCCGACGGTCAACCCGCTGGAAGCCAGCGGACGGCTGGTCCGCGCGATGACCGAACTGGCGGCACGCACGAGTTTAATGAAGGTCTCCAGAGCGCGGACTTCCTGGGGCGGACCCTGATAATGCGTGGGCATGTGGACGACGGATTGGCAGCGATGGAAATCAATGGCGGGGAGGACCGAAAGACAACGTCGCCCGGAACCACGAGTGACGATTGTAGCAGGCGCGCGGCTTTCGGCACAAGCTATCCTGTGAAACATGCCGTGGTTTGCTGGCCGGGAGCCTTGACAACCATCCGCAAAATCCACAGTCTGCCGATCCAGAGACGTGACCCGATGCTTGCTGCCGGGGTTGCCGCGTTTTCTGGAATGGGCATTTTCAGGACTTCCGGGGAGCGGGGCATCCAGGCTGCTTGAGCATCGGGACGGATCGATCAGCCGCTGCGCGGAGAACGCCCGGCGGAAACAAACACAGTGGTTTCAAAACTTCCTATGTCCTATCCGCTCACCATCGTGCATTGCGAGGGGTGCGACGCCCGGTTCGTCATGGAACCCGGTGCCCTCATCGAAGATGCCCTGCTCGAAATCGTCCGTCTCCTGTGCCGTCCTTGCCGGGACGAGGAAGGTCACGGCAAGGCCGATTTCCCGTTGTAGACGAATCGCCGATTGCCGGGCCGACCGTCGGCGGATACGTTCCCCGCATGGAACGTTCCCAACCGGCGATGACACGATGACCGCCGCCCAAGCCTCGCTCATCGCAGCGTCCGGCGTGTTCGCCGGGATGATCAATTCGGTGGCGGGCGGCGGCAGTTTTTTGACGCTGCCGATCCTCGTGAGTTGCGGCCTTCCGTCCATCGCAGCCAACGCCACCAGCACCGTCGCGCTGTGGCCGGGGACTCTGGCGAGCTTCGGCGCGTACCGGAGCGAAATGGCGGCTCGGAAATCCCTGGCGGTGGCGCTGGGGAGCGTCAGCCTGGTTGGCGGGGCCATCGGCGCGTGGATCCTTCTGCACACGCCCCAACTCACCTTTGACCGGTTGTTGCCGTGGCTGACGTTGTTTGCCACCGTCCTGTTCGTGTTCGGGCCACGGGTTGCCGCCCGGCTGAAACTCACGCTGGGTGAGGCGGACGACCACAAATCGCTGTTTCAAACCGGCGCGATCCAGTTTGTCATCGCCATTTATGGCGGCTACTACGGCGCGGGTGCGGGGATCATGCTGCTGGCCATGCTCGCGCTTCTGGGGATGAAAAACATCCACGCCATGAACGCCTTCAAGACGTTGCTCAACGCGGCGTTCAATGCCACGGCAATTCTGATGTTCATCCTGCAGGGCATCGTCCATTGGCCGGAGGCGCTCTGGATGATGGCGGGCGGGATCGTTGGCGGTTACGGCGGCGCGTGGCTGGCGCGCCGGATGCCGCCCGCCTGGATCAGGGCTTTCGTGATCTTTACGGGGGTCGTGACGACGGGGTACTTTTTCTGGCGCGCCCGCTGAGCGGCTGGCGGCAGGGTCGTCCCATCGAGGGCAACCGTACCCCCGGAAAGGCTAATTTATTTACTTGCACGATTTTGGGCATTTTGTACAAACGCCTCATCCCCAAACTTCAACCGATTCTCTCCCATGGCTTCCACCCTCTCCGACCCAAGCGTTTCCAACCCTAACAAGCCGACGCTCGGACAGCGTCTGGGCGTCGAGTTCTTAGGAACGTTCTGGCTGGTGCTGGGCGGCTGCGGCAGCGCGGTGCTCGCCGCTGGGTTTCCCAAGGTTGGCATCGGCTTCGTCGGCGTCTCGTTTGCTTTCGGCCTGACGGTGCTCACGATGGCCTTTGCCTTCGGACACATCTCCGGCGGACACTTCAACCCGGCGGTGAGCGTGGGGTTGTTTCTGGGTGGTCGCTTCAAGGGCCAGCTCCTGCCTGCCTACATCGTGGCGCAGGTGTTGGGCGGGGCGGCAGGAGCAGGCGTGCTTTACGTCATCGCGACGGGAAATCCGGCCTTCCATCTGGCCACCGATGGTTTTGCGACGAACGGCTACGACGCGGCGTCTCCCGGAGGCTATAACCTCACTGCCGCCCTGGTGACGGAGGTCGTAATGACGATG
The DNA here is from genome assembly GCA_964236475.1 of uncultured Chthoniobacterales bacterium. Lineage (GTDB taxonomy): Bacteria > Verrucomicrobiota > Verrucomicrobiia > Chthoniobacterales > SZAS-18 > CAHJWO01. The sequence goes on along the minus strand of CAXSED010000087.1, from coordinate 3,306 downwards.
GTTTTCCTCTACATCATTCTCGGGGCGACAGATCGGCGCGCGGCCAAAGGTTTCGGCCCGATTGCCATTGGCCTGGGCCTGACCCTGATCCATCTCATCAGCATTCCGGTCACCAATACGTCGGTCAATCCGGCGCGTTCCACCGGCCCTGCGCTCTTCGTCGGCGGGGTGGCCTTGCACCAGCTGTGGTTGTTCTGGGTCGCGCCTATCGTCGGTGCGGCGTTGGCGGGCATTACCTACCAATATCTGACGGGCAGCACGGGCGCGGAGACCCTGGCCGGGGAAGCCCAGTCCATCTCGCTGGCGACCACGACCATCGGTGACGTGACCTCCAGCCGGCCCACGGTCGGAGGATAATCACCACTTCCACCCCGCCGCCATCCGGGCGAGCCGGGGCACGAAGATCAACAGGCCCACCGCCGCCGCCCCCCCGGCGGCAAGCAGCACCCCGGCGGCGGCCAGGTCCTTGGCATGACCCACCAAGGGGTTTTGCTCGGGGTGGACGGCATCGGCCAGGGCTTCGATCGCCGTGTTGAACGCTTCCGCCGCGAGCACCGAGCCGATGGCGAACGCCACGAGGCACCATTCGACCCGCGAAATCTCAAACCACCAGCCCGCTCCGACCGTCCCCGCCGCTGCCAGCAGGTGCAGCCACGCGTTGTGCTCCCGCCAGAGGAGCGCCCGCACGCCGCGAAACGCGTAAATGAAACTGTTCGCCCGCGCGCGGAGGCTGAACGGCCCCTTCGTCGGTGGAACCGATGGTTTCTCAATGCGCATGATAGGAAGACGTGATCAGGCTCCGCCTGCGAGCCGCAGGACCGTGTAAACCGCAAAATAAAGCATCAGCGCGGCGGTCGCGCCCTGCGTCACCACTTGCCAAACGGGCGTGGCGAACCTCGCCCCCATCTGCACTAGCGAGCACAACACAAAACTCCACGACGCCGCGCCGAACACCACGGCAGCCGCCAGCGTGAGCGATGCCGCCAGCCGCAACGGTTCGCCGCCTGCCTGCGAGCCGATTACCCCGAGCCAGAACGCGATGTTCCACGGGCTGGTCAGCGCCATCGTCAGGCCGAGCACGAAGCCGCCCCGGGTGGAATCGAACCTTCGCGCAGGCACCGCCGCGGAATGTGCGCCCGGCGTCCGGCTCACCCGCCACGCCACCCACGCGCCTTTGCCGAACGTCCACGCCAGAAACAACAGCAGCCCCACGCTCACCACGCCTAGCACCGGACGCACGCCGGGCACGTCGATCAACGCCCCCGCGCCCAGCGAAACCGCCACCGCCCACAGAAAATCCCCGCTGCACGCGCCGAGGCCCAAGGCCCACGCGGGCAGGAACCCGCGCTCCAATCCCCGGCGGACCATCTCCGCGCTGATCGGCCCCGGCGGCCAAGCCACCGACCAACCGAGCAGGAAACCTTTGAGCAAAAGCGAGCCGTGCATAGGAAACCGGATGTTGAACGACGCGCCATACGGATGAAAGCGTTTTTCGCCAAAGGGTTCGCCCCCGCGGAGAATCGTCTGGTTGACCGTCCCGCGCACCCATGCGATTTTTGCCACCGGCGTTTCCCGCTTGTGCCAGGGGTACGCCGGGCTGTATAACGCACATCCGCTCCAGGGAAAGGCGGTGTTTTCCGGGGGCTTCACCAGAGATCCTTCGCCAGCCTCAAAGATGAACGATTCCATGCAGGAAGCCGCGCGCCGGGTGGCGTCGCTCTATCAGCCCGAGTTCGAGCACGATGCCTGCGGCGTCGGTTTCATCGCCGATATCGGCGGCGAACGCTCCAACCGAGTGCTCCAATACGGCATCCAGTCGCTCTGCAATCTCGGGCATCGCGGCGCGCTCGACGCCGACGCGAAAACGGGCGATGGCGCGGGTCTGCTCACCCAGCTCCCCTACAAAATCTTCCGCCAGGAAGCCAGCCGTCTCGGGCACCATCTGTATAAGGACGAGGATCTCGGCGTCGGCTTCGTCTTCCTGCCGCACGACAATGCCTACGCCCAGGCCCGCGCCAAGGCAATCACCGAGGAAGTGCTCCAGTCGCGCGGCCTGTTTCTCTTCGGCTGGCGCGACGTGCCGATCAACATCCGCGTGCTCGGCGACAAGGCCCAACTGACCATGCCGCGCATCGAGCAGGTGCTCGTCGGCAAGCCCTGGGGCATGAGTGCCGACGACTACGAACGCCGCCTGTTTTTGGCGCGCAACGAAATCGAAAAAACCGCCGCCACCGACAAGATCAAGAATTTCTACATCTCGTCGCTTTCCAGCCGCATCATCATCTACAAGGGCCTCCTCGTCTCGGCCTCGCTGGACAAGTTCTACCGTGACCTCGCCAACCCGGAGTACGACACGGCGCTCTGCATTTTCCACCAGCGTTACAGCACCAACACGTTCCCGACATGGCCGCTCGGGCAACCGTTCCGTATGCTGGGACACAACGGCGAGATCAACACCGTGCGCGGCAACCGCAACTGGATGCACGCCCGCGAGGCCGAGCTTTCCGCCGAATTCTGGGGCGAGGACATCGACCTGCTCAAGCCCATCATCCAGCCCGGCGGCTCGGACAGCGCCAGCCTCGACAATGCGCTCGAAGCCCTCGTGATGAGTGGGCGCGATGTGCTCCACGCCATGACCATGCTCGTGCCCTCGGCGTGGCGCGGCAACCCTGGCGTGTCGCCGGAACTCGCCGCCTTCTACGAGTACCACGCCTGTTTCAACGAGCCGTGGGACGGCCCCGCTGCCCTGGTCTTCAGCGACGGCCTGACCGTCGGCGCGTGCCTGGACCGCAACGGCCTTCGCCCCGCCCGCTACAAGCTCACCGACGACGGCATTTTCTCGCTCGGCTCGGAGGTAGGCACCATCGAACTCGACGACGCCAAGGTCATCGAAAAAGGCCGTCTCGGGCCCGGCGAGATGATCGCCGTCGATACCGTCAACAAAAAGCTGCTGCGCGACGCCGACATCAAGAACCAGCTCGCCAACCAGCGTCCCTACAAACAGTGGGTGGACGAAAACATCCTCTGCTTGAACCAGTTGGTTCCCAAGGACGCCATTCCTGAACCCACCGAAGAGGCTGACATTGTCACGTTGACCGAGCGCCAGGTCGCCTTCGGCTACAGCAGCGAGGAACTCGACGTGATCCTCAAGCCGATGATCCGCGACGGCGCGGAGCCGTTCGGCTCCATGGGCGACGACACCGCGTTGGCCGTCCTGTCGCTCCAGCCGCGGTTGCTTTACACGTATTTCAGCCAGCTTTTCGCGCAGGTCACGAACCCGCCCATCGACCCGTTGCGCGAAAAACT
>CAXSED010000086.1:0-16724 GCA_964236475.1 uncultured Chthoniobacterales bacterium | reverse complement strand
ATGCCCGTGCCTGCCGCTGCCCTCTATGGCGCGAGCACGCAACGCGCCGTGCTCAATTTCCCGATCAGCGGCTACCGCTTTGGCCGCTCGTTCCTGCGTGCCCTCGGCCTGGTCAAACAGGCGGCTGCCCGCGCCAACCAGGAGTTGGGCAAACTCGACGCCACACAGGCCCATCTCATTGACCAGGCAGCGGAGGAACTCATCGGGGGCAGCCTCGACGAGCATTTTCCCATCGACATTTTCCAGACGGGTTCGGGCACTAGCACGAACATGAACGCCAACGAGGTGTTGGCCAACCGGTGTTCCCAGCTTGCCGGACAGCCCATCGGCTCGAAGAAGCCGATCCATCCGAACGACCACGTCAACATGGGGCAGTCGAGCAACGACGTGATCCCGACGGCGATCCACGTCGCGGCGGCGGAAACCCTCCAGAACGACCTGATTCCCGCGTTGCAGGAGCTATACGAGGCGTTGGGAGACAAATCCCGCGAGTTCTGGGACGTGATCAAGATAGGGCGCACGCACCTGATGGACGCGACGCCGGTGCGCTTGGGGCAGGAGTTCGCGGGTTATGCGCGGCAGATCCAGAGCGGCAAGGCCCGCATCCTCGGCGCGTTGCGTGCGGTGGAAGAATTGCCCCTGGGCGGCACGGCGGTCGGCACCGGGCTGAATTGCCACCCGGATTTTCCGCGTCTGGCGATTTCGCACCTGAGCAAGAGCACCCGCGTGCCGTTCCGCGAGGCGGTGGACCATTTCGAGGCGCAATCCTCCAAGGACGGCATCGTCGAGGCCAGCGGCCAACTCAAGACGGTGGCGGTGAGCCTTTTCAAGATCGCCAACGACGTACGCTGGCTGAGCAGCGGCCCGCGCTGCGGCATCGGCGAAATCGCGCTCCCGGCCACGCAGCCGGGCAGTTCGATCATGCCGGGGAAGGTCAACCCGGTCATGTGCGAGGCTCTGATGCAGGCCTGCGCGCAGGTCTTCGGCGCGGACTCGACGATCACCTGGGCGGCGGCGGCGGGCAGCACGTTCGAGTTGAACGTGATGATGCCGGTGCTGGCGCATCATTTCCTCGAAAACGTGCGCATCCTGAGCAACGTCGTGCGTGCCTTCACCGAAAAGTGTGTGCGCGGCATCGAAGCGAACACAGCGCGCTGCAACGAGTTGGTCGAGTACAGCATGGCGATGGTCACGAGCCTCGCGCCGATCATCGGCTATGACCGGGCGGCGGAAATCGCCAAGGAAAGCGCGAAAACCGGCAAAACGGTGCGCCAGCTTTGCGAGGAGCAGGCGGTGCTGCCCGAGGCGGAACTCCGCGCCGCGCTCGATCCCGTCGAGATGACCAAGCCCGGCGGCGAGGGGTCGGCGGGCGGGTAGCATGTCGTCCGCTCTCAGCATCGCCCGCGAAGACGCGCGGAATACGGACGCGGTTCGCTTGCTCGATGCGATGTGCGCCGAGTTGAGTGCGCGTTACCACCGGCCACCCAGCCCGTTCGTCCTCGAAGAGGTGCTGGTGGTTGCACGGCAGGACGGCAAACCGGTAGGTTGCGGGGCTTTGCGGTGGATCGACGCGAATACCGTGGAGGTCAAACGCCTGTACGTGGTCCCCATGGCACGCCGCCAAGGAATCGCGTGCCAAGTCCTTGCCGAACTGGAGCGGGTGGCGACAGAGCTCGGCAATGAGAAAGTGATTTTGGAAACCGGGATTTTGCAGCCGGAGGCCTTGTCGTTGTACGGTTCGGCGGGCTACCGGCGGACGGAAAATTACGGTCGCTACGCCAACAATCCCGAGGCGTGCTGTTTTGAAAAAGAGGTGGGACGCGTCCCTCGATAAGCCCTCGCCCGTGCTATAAGTCGTGCCATGCCTCCCGTCCGCCGGTCGCCAGTCAACACCAACCCGCTCGACCTCTTCTTACAACTGCTCGGTGCTTTCTTCGCCGACGGAAGCGGCGGCTCGCAAAAAGCGGCGAAGGCCAGTCTGGTCGCCGTGACTTTGAGCGTGGTGTTCACCGGCGGTTGGTACTTATTTCAGCCGCAGGGACGCAAACACGAAATCGCCCAGCTCGTCGGCAATTATTCGCAGCAGCACAAGCAGATCAAAATCACGGAAGTCCTCTGGGACATCTGGACGCTGTATTTCTACCGGCCTTTCGTGCCGACGCAAGTCCAGACGGGCGAGGGGACCTTGCTCGCGGGCGAACCCGAGCGCACCAATTTTCCGCACGCGTTGCGCGTCCTCGACAACGCCGCGTACACGGTCGGCTATTGCGACGATCTCGCCAATCCTGCGTGGGTGGGCTACCGGGTCTTCGACGTGCCAGGGCATCCCCGCCCGCCCAAACGCCCGCCGAGCTTTTTCCTCGATCCCCGGACGGCGGCGCGGGTCGAACCGGGCGACTATAATTCCAGCGGATACGACCGGGGACACATGGCACCGAACTTTGCCATCGGCACCCGTTTCGGGGCGGCGGCGCAGGAGGAAACCTTTAAAATGTCCAACGTGTGCCCGCAGCGGCATCGTCTGAACGCCGGACTGTGGAAAGACCTGGAAGCCCGGGTCGCCGACAATTATGCGGGCCGTTACGGGCAGGTGTGGGTGCTCGACGGGCCGATTTTCGGACCCGAGGACCGCTTGCAGCGACTACGCAACAAGGTGCCTGTGCCGCAGGGGTTTTATATGATCATCTTGCAAAAACACGAAGACGGCGTGCGCACGGAAGGATTCATTTTCGATCAGGAGGCACCCGCCAGCGGGTCGCTGGACGACTACGTCATCAGCGTCGGGGAGATCGAACGACGAACCGGACTTCGTTTTTTCCCGAAGCTGGAGAAAACCACGCAGACACAATTGGAAGAATCGTCGCCCACCTCGGCTTGGTAGATAGGGGAAAGCCTGAGGCTTGCTGACTGTTCAATGTGGAAGTATCTTGCGTCCTCACGAAAACTCCGTGCGTTCCATTCAGGCTCAGAATTCCTTTATGCAATCCATTGCCGAACCATCTCCCGCCACGGTGACCTCGACTTCGGCAGTCGGCCCGTTTCCGCCTTTCAGTCTCGCCCGTTTGCTGCGGACGGTGTTCGATCCGCACACGAACGAGCGAGTCGCCATCCTGATTGACCTGCCCGATCCGCACAGCATGAAAAATTATGCTTTTCTGGCCGATCCCAAGCTGACCATCCAGAAAATTGCGCATGACACCTTCCAGCAGGGGCTGAAAAACGGGGTGCTCGTCGAACTCGGATTGAGCGGCGGCGAAATGTATGCCTACCAGATCACCGGCGGCAGCAACCTCGATTTGCCAGACCTCGCGGTGGATGTGGAGGGTCGCGGGTTGAGCCTGGAGCGCGATATTTATCCGAACTACAAGATCATCCTCTGCATCTCGACCTACTCGGCGACCGCTCCGCTGACGGCATTCGCAAAACAATATGGCTTCCGTGGCGCGACGCTGCACGGGGTCAACCCGGTGATCCTCGCGTCCGGTCTGTCGGTGGACTATGACGAAGTCAGCAAGCAGGCCGAGAAACTGCGGCTCGGGCTGACGCGGGCCGAATCGGTGGAGATCGATTTCGGTTACGGTGAAACGACGTACCGGTTACGCCTAGACCTCGGCGGGCAGGAAGCGCAGAAGAGCCACGGTCTTTGCCGGGGCGGCCCCGACGTGGCCAACTTACCAGCGGGCGAGGTGTACTTCGTGCCGACCGGGGCGGAGGGAGAGTTTCCCATGAAATACGAGGACGGCACGCTGGGGCTGATGACCGTGCGTGACGGACGTGTGACCGACGCAAAGCTGCTGCAAGGTGATGAGAGCACGGTTGCGGCGCACCGCGACAAATTGCGCGCCGACCCGGCTGCCGGGGAACTGGGCGAACTGGGCTTCGGCACGCAGAAACTGCCGGTCTCCGGGCGAGACATTCAGGACGAGAAGATTTTCGGGACGTTCCACATCGCCACTGGGCGCAGCGACCATCTTGGCGGCGGCATCACGCCAGACAGCTTCGAGCACAAGGGGAACGCGACGCACGACGACATCCTCTACTCGCCGACCAAGACGCCCGAAATCATCGGCAAACGTGTGCTCATGCGGCGTGGCGGCGAGGCCGTGACGGTCATCGAGAACTACCAGCCAACCGATTACCTGCTCAAATTGATCGAGCAGTAATGCTGGCCAATCCTTACGAGACGGACCGGCTGCTGGCGGAATACCTGCTGTTTCATTACGGTCAGCCGGAGGAAGTTCTGCCGTGGTCGTTCGGTCCGTCGGGGGCACTTGATTTTGCGGTGCGGGTGGTGAACGAATGCCTGGATTTGGCTGGGTTGCCAGCAGAGGGGCGCGCTCTCGATCTGGGTTGCGCGGTGGGCAGGTCAAGTTTCGAGCTGGCGCGGCATGCGCATGAAGTGGTGGGGATTGATTTTTCGGCGAACTTTGTGCGGGCGGCGACCGCGTTGCGTGACCGTGGTTCGCTGCCGTATCTGCGAACGGACGAAGGGCGAATCACCACGCCACTGGAGGCGCGTGTGCCCACGGACATCGACCGCAGAAGGGTTCATTTCGAGACCGGCGACGCGTGCGACCTGCGTGTAGACCTGGGAAGTTTCGACGCTGCGTTGCTGATCAACCTGATTGACCGGCTACCGGAACCGCAACGGTGCCTAGACCGGCTGCCGAACCTGCTGCGTCCAGACGGGCAACTCGTCATCGCATCGCCCTTTACTTGGATGGACGAATACACGCCGCCGGACCGTTGGCTCGGCGGCTACGAACGGGCAGGTCAACCGATCAACACGTTCGATGTGCTGTGTGAAAAGCTCTCGCCAGACTTTGATTTCGTGCGCTCGGTGAACGTGCCCTTTCTGATCCGCGAGCACGCGCGCAAATTCCAGTGGAGCGTCAGCCTGGCAGGCGTGTGGCGCAGACGGTAGCAATCACGGGACGGCGGCGGTCGGGGCGAGTGTCTGGCGGCGCAGTTGCCCGCAAGCGGCGGCGATGTCGTGCCCTTTCTCGCGCCGCAATGTGGCAGCAACACCCCGGGAATGCAGGGTGTGTTGAAACGCTTTCTGACGAGCGAGAGGCGGACGCGCCCACGCCAAGCCCTCGACGTTATTGTACGGGATAAGATTGACCTTGGCTTCCAGACCGGCGGCAATTCCAGCCAGAATGGTCGCTTGTTCCTGCGTATCGTTCACGCCGTCGATGAGAATATACTCGAAGGTCAGTTTCTGCTTCTTGCGGCTGTGGTAGTAGCGGCAGGCGTCGAGCAGGACCGCGAGCGGGTATTTGCGGTTCACGGGCATGATCTGGGTGCGCACCTCGTCGGTCGCGCCGTGGAGAGAAATGGCGAGCCGGATTTGCAGGGGTTGATCGGCCAGCAGCCGGATTTGCGGAGCCAGCCCGCTCGTGGAAACCGTGATGTGCCGTGCGCCCAGACCGATTCCCCACGGGGCATTGATGATCCCGATGGCATGGATGAGATGATCGAAATTAGCCAGTGGCTCGCCCATGCCCATGAACACGAGATTGTTGACCCGTTCGCCCGAGATTTCTTCCGCGCGCAGGATTTGCTCGACGATCTCCCCCGCGTGTAGATTGCGTTTCCAGCCGTCCAAGCCGCTCGCACAGAATTTGCAGCCGTAGGCGCAACCGACCTGCGTGGAGATGCAGAGCGTGCGCCGGTCACTGGCTTCGCCGTAAAGGGCAGGGGACGCAGGAATTAGCACCGTCTCGATCAGTTGTGCGTCGCTTAGGCGGAAGAGGAATTTCTGCGTGGTGTCGTTTGAGCCGAGGCGGCGGACGATTTCGAGGGACCCCAGCGAAAAATGCTCCGCCAGAACGCCGCGTAATGAACCCGGCAGGTCCGTCATGGCGTCGAAGGTCCGGACACGTTTGCGGTAAACCCAGTCGAGCAACTGTCCGGCGCGGAACCCCGGCTGGCCGTGGTCGGCGAGCCGGGCAACCAATTCCTCCCGGCTGAGCGATGTGACCGGCTCGATGGGTGGGAACGCGCTAGACGCTGGCTCGTTGGACTGCACGGGAAGAGTTTAACCCGGAAAAGGCTTCCCGTCACCTGCGGTGGAGGATTGCCGGGCGGGGAGCACGGCCTGGGGCTGGACGGTGTGTCTGTGGATTTAAGCTCGGGACGGATGCGCATCCCGTCGTTTGCCGATGCGAACATTCTCGGTTAAGGAAACAACTCTCGATGAACGTCGCGCATTCTCCTGCCTTGGTTTCGGTCGTTGCCCTGTGGTGAACAAGGCGAGTCCACTGTTGATCGGCCTGCGGGCGGCCCGGGCCAATTTCTGGCCGGGAGTGTGTCTGCAATTCGTGATGTTGCTGATCGTCACGGCGTATTTTTGCGCTGCCTGGACGAAGCCGTTCTTTGATCAATTTGCGGCACTCAAGGCGAACGGCGGCTTTATTTTCAGCATGACGGCGGCAGCGATTGCCGGAGCGGGGGTGCCGGAAATCCTCGCAGCCGTGTTCTTTCAAGGCGGACGCGTTACGAAGCGTAGCTTGGAGAACCTGTGCTTCGCGGCGGTTTTCTGGGCGATCAACGGGCTGTGCGTCGACCTCTTTTACCGGGCGCAGGGGTACTGGTTCGGCACGACTCCCACGGTGGCCGTTCTGGTGAAGAAAGTGTTGGTCGATCAAGGCATTTACAGCACACTGTTCGCTGCGCCGTTTGCGGTCTGGTGCTTCGAATGGAAAAACCGGCAATACCGGACGGATCGTCTCGGCGACTTTTTCACCGTCAGATTTTACCAGGAAAAAATTCTTCCGACGACCGTGGCCAACTGGGGCGTTTGGATTCCCGGCACGACGTTGATTTACTCGTTGCCGCCGCTGTTGCAGGTTCCCTTGTTTAATCTGGCGCTGACCTTCTGGGCTTTGATGCTTGCCTACATCAATTCTGCCGGGACGCGTTCGGCGGATGCGCGGCCCGTGGAATCTGATAAATTACCAGTCACCTACTTATGAAGCCGATGGAACCCATGAAACCGATGAAACCGATGAAACCGATGAAACCGATGAAACCGATGGAACCCATGAAACCGATGTCCGGTGGCGACCGCTGGTGGCCCGCATCGCTCGGCGACTCTCCGAACTCGGTCGGCGGACAAAACGAGGTCCGCTACGCTTATTTCGGCGACAAGAACCGTTTGGCGGTCGATACCGGCGACGGAAAAATCGGCGTATACGACACCGGCGGACAAAAGGTTTCCGGCGTGCAGCAGTCGCAGAGCGGCAGCAGTCGAAAAGTGGTCTTCACCGGTCCGCAGGGCGAGGTCGATCTCGATCAACTCAAGAAAGTGGACGCCGGCAGTTAACCCACGAAGAAAAACGCCATCGCCAGCATGAGGTAAACCCCGAGCAGGAGCACACCCTCAAACCACGTCGTCTCGCCGTCCTGCGAGATCGCATTGACGGCGAGCGCCACGGCGATAAACGACAGCATTTCCAGCGGATTGGAGAACACCAGGTCCATGGGATAACCCATGGCATGGGACAAAAAAACGATCAGCGGCGCGACGAGCAAGGCAATCTGGATCGTCGATCCCACTGTGATGGTCATCACCAGACCCATCCGGTTCTGCCTCGCAAAATAAATGGCGGAGGCTTTTTCCGGGATGTTGCCGACGATGGCGAGCACGATGATGCCGAGGAAGAACTTGGAAAGGTGCCAGTCCTCCGACGTGGCTGCCAGCGCGCCACTGACCAGTTCAGCCTCCAGAGCCGTGAAGACCGTGGCCACCAACAATACGCCGACCGAGACCCACAGCGGCCAATGTAAGCTGGGCGTCCCTTCGGGGTCGTCGATGGCGAAGATGTCCCGGTGCGTGACCAGCGTATAAATCAGGTTGGCGACGTAAACCACGATCAGCACACCGGCGACTCCGAGGCTTAGCTGATGATCCTTGCCGAGCACCTGCGCAGCCTGCGGCGAGTGCCGGACGGTGAAATCAAACAGCGCGGGCAGCAGCAGCGCGATCACGCACAGAATCAACATCGCCGACAACATGCTGGCGCGCTCCTTTTTGAAAGTCTGCTTTTCGCGGTGGATGCTGCCCGCCACGATGGCCAAACCCAGTCCCAGCAGCCCATTGCCGATGAATGCCCCCGTGATCTGCGCCTTGACAACTTCCGCCTCGCCCGCGCGCAGGATGAAGATGGCCAAGATGAGTTCCGGCGCGTTGCCGAACGTCACGTTGAGCAAGCCGCCAATGGCGCTGCCGACTTTGTGCGAAACCTCCTCCGTCCCAAGTCGGATGTATTCAGAGAGCGGGACGATGGCGATGATCGACGCCGCGAATACCCACGTTGGCGGCTGGTGGAAATACGCCAGCGCTAACGACAACGGGATAAACAGCAGGAGCAGGCGAACGAACACGGGCGCAACCTGAATGGCATCCTCCATCCACGTCAACTCGGAAAGCCCAACACGCCCAGTCTCCCGAGGAATCGACGCTTACGCGTGGTCGCGGTCGTGGACCTGCGCGGGCGGGCTGGTCGCTTCCACAGCGGTCAAGGCTTCGAGAATTTTGTACGTGTGCTTGGCCCCTTTCGGCACAACCCACGAATCGCCGGGATTCAGGAGGAGCGTTTGACCCTCCAAGTGGAGTTCTGCTCGCCCTTTGATGACGTAGCCAACGGTTTCGTATTCGCGCGATACGTCCGGGCGCGGTTCGGCGGGCGGCTCGTCGCTCCAGAGGCGCATGGCGACGTGGACGCCGCTGGCGAGATATTTCTGCCCGAGTTGGCCTTCCGGGGAAGCTTCGGAACTGACTTTGGTAACGCTGGTGTCGCTCATGGGAAATGAAATGGGAAACGGATTCTTGTGCAGGGTTCCCCACTGAAACGCAATCGGGCGAGCCACCGGACGCAATTCGCTACAGACGGCATACCCATCGCAGGATCGCCTACCCACCCGTCAGACCTCAGTTCAGATGTTGCAGGGCGGGCAGACTGTAGCTTTCCTGAACGTTCCGGTCGTCTTCCTCCAAGCGCGCCGCGTCGAGAAAAATCTCCTTGGGCGAATCCTCGAATTCAATCTTGTGAAATCCATCGGCAGGTTTGCCCAAGGCGGTCGGCAGGTCGTCCAGACTATTGATCGGGATGCCGTTGATGTTCGTGACCACCAGAGACCTCAAGTCGTCGTATCCGATGTTGCTCGCCACCGGCAACACCTGGCTGAGAATCACGATGCGTTTACGTCCCGCCGGTGCGAGCGTCGATTGATAGCGATCCAGATAGACCAATCGCTGTGGGGCCTGTTTGGTCCAATCACCACCCCATTCCTTGAGGTATTGACGCGAAAGCTCCTCGAAGATCAGCCCATCGACCACGTAATAGCGCGGAGCCTCGTCGATCACGTAGGGCTCACTGACGTATTCCTTGGGCGATTCATGTGCCAACGTGACTTCCAGCGCTCGGGTCTCGCCGTCCCGGAAGATTTTGAGGGGTAATTTTTCCCCGCTGTAAGCCTTCGTCGTGATCAGGTGAACGAACGCGATGCGACCATAAAGCGGCTCTTGATAATTGCCGTCCTGATCAATCGCCTGGCCAGCCACTTCCAACAAAACGTCGCCGGGCTTTAAACCCGCCCGGGCCGCCGGACTGTTCGGGACGACTTCCGTCACGTAGACCCCACTACTGCCGGCGGGGAGTTTCGCATAGTGCCGCAGTTGCGGGTCGCGTAGAGGGGACTGTTCCAAGCCGATGCGTGGAAATCCCTGATAGCTGCCGGTGTCCACGTCTTTGAGAAAATGCGCGATCACAGGCGAAGGCAGAACATCGACGCTCTGAGTCCGCGGATCGTAGCGCATCAGGATGCCCGCGAGTTTGCCGTCCTTGATGACCGGCGCGGTGAAACTACCTTCCCGGTATTGCAATGGCAGGCTCAGGCGGTAGACCAACATGTTGATGCCTTCCAACTGGTAATGACCGACCTCGATAGTCGTGATTGGGCCAGGCGTCGAGACCAGCGCATCGTTGCTTTCGAGTTGCAGGACGTTGACCCGGTCGCCAACGACCGCGTCCAACGTCAGGTCCAGCGGTTGCAAGCCAGCGAGGAAATTTTCCCCGGTCGGCTGCAGAAGGGCGAGGTTTGCCTCGTAATCGACGCAAACCACCTTGGCGTCGGTTTTCTGCCCGCTCTCCGCGCGCTCCAACTCGACGTAGCTGTGGTTTGCTACCAGTTGTGCCGTGACGAGCACCCGGTTGCCCGCGACCACCGCGCCGAGACCATGGAAAGCGCGGGGACTCTTTTTCGACCAGGGTCGGAAAAAGTCATAGTCCTGGTTGGTGGAATTGACGCGCACGACCGAAAGTTCGGTCTTCGGCGCGACAGGCCGGACCCCCGGTGCCGCGTGGAGCGGGGCACAAACCGCCAAGAGGCAGGCCAAGAAAAATAGACCGAACGTCGAAAACTTGTTCATAGATTGAGAAGGGAAAGTCGGACCGCGCGACCGCGTTCAGCCCCAGCGCAGGGACGAGATCAACGGGCAGCCGTTTCGGAGGCGACGGCTGACGGCACCGGCAGGGCTTTGGTGGGACTTGGGTCCGGTGGCGTCGCGGGGGTCGGTGTCAGGTTCTGCTCGGATACCACATTGTAAGCCTTGATGATGCGTTGCCGTGCCGCCATGACCGCCGAGCGTTCGAGCACGATGGGCCGTCCGAGGCCGATGCACTTGATGACGTAATAATCCGACACCTCTGCGAACGCGGCGGCCAGGTCTTCGAGTCGCCGGATCACGTGCCCGTTCACCTCGCTGACAATCGAGTTCTTGAACTCCTCGACGTAGGTCGTGGTCGGATCGGGCAACACTTGGCTCAAAAGAATGACCTCGGGGTGCTGGAGGAAAATATCCCGGTCCACGAACGATTCGTAGAAGTACCGCACCCGCAGGTCGTCAATTCCGTATGCCTCTCGAAAGTCTCGCGTCACGGGCTGAAACAACAGGCCCCCGAAGAGGACGAAGCGCGGCTTTACATCGTAGGCACTCGCCTGGATGAGATACTGCCATGCAGGCTTGAGAGTGGCGGTGACGTCCTGCTCCTGCTTGTCGCGCATGATGTGGATCTTGAGCGTGTCACCCTTAAATTTGCGTTCAACCACCTCGGCCATTTCGACGCGCTCGCCATCCATCTCGATGAATCCGTCGCTGGCGACCCGGTTGCCGTCGAGGGAGAGGATAACGTCGCCCGCTTTGAGCACGCCGTCACACGTCGCGCCGGGCACGACTGCGCCGACCATGATGCCGGTATCGTCATCCTTTAATCCAAGCGCGGCGCGTTGCGTCGGATTTTGCAGTAGGAAGGGTGCGATGGCGAGGTCGACGTACCGGTCGTAATGACCGTCTTGCACGTCCGTCAGGAAATGCTGCAAGACCGGCGTGGCGATCATGTAGCCGACGTTCTGGGCGACATCGCCGCCGTAACCTTGGAAGGCTACGCCAACCACCTTGCCATCCTGCAAAACAGGACCTCCCGAGTTGCCCGGGTTGATTGCCGCGTCGATCTGGCAGGCCAGATGGAGGTCAACCGCCGAATGGCTGTAGGTCTGGAAGTCGATCCGGGAAACGACGCCCTGCGTCACCGACATGCGTTCGCCGCCGATAGGGTAGCCGTACACCGACACGCTGGACTCCAACTGCGGAATCCCGCCGATTTCCAGCGGCTTCTGGCCTTTGAAAAAGTTCGGATCGTCCGGCACAACGATGGCCAGATCGCAGTCGTGCGCGACAAACTTTACTTTTGCGGGATACTTCTTCGGGTCATTTTCGCGCTCGACCGTGACGAATTTCTCGTTGCTGACGACATGCGCGTTGGTGATGATGCGGGACCCGGCAATGACAAACCCGGCCCCGATATCCCGCTCGATGTTGCCCGGGTTCCAGGGGACCTTGTAGTCAGGATTTTGCGATGTGGTCGAAACGCGGACCACGCTTTTGCGGATGTCGGCGATGTCTGCGGGGTAAGCGCGTGTGGCCAGAAGAAGATTGAAGAAGAAACCGGCGGCGAGGAGCAGGCGGAAGCGGGTCATGGGAAGATCGGGCGGCCCGGTGGGCTCCCGGGCGGACCGCACACGATGGACGAGCGCGGCGACATTGTCCAACAGACATTTCCCGGCGTGCGGCCCAACACAAAGCCCCCGAACTCGGTCGGTGACCAAGTCCGGGGGCTTTGAATTACCATGGCTACAGAAGGCGCGTTAACTCTTCGTATCGGTTGCCTCAAGCCAGTCAAACATCGGTGTGGTGGCCGGATCGAGGCCCGCTTTTTCACATTCGCCAGCGTACCAATCCTTCTTTTCCGGGCTGAAATACGGGTTCATCGCCTCCAGAGAATCGGACCATGCCTTGATCTCTTCATTCGTCTTGGTCGTGCCTTTGGAGTTGATCAATTCCGCGATTTTTTCGTCGTTGGCACCACTGCTGACGGCAGCCTTCACGTCGGAATATTCGACACCCTTCCAGTCGAGCAACATGTGGTCGAGGGGACAATCGGTGTGGTATTCGCCGATGTTGCCCCCCAGGAACTCGGCGCGCGCTTTGTCGGCCATGCGGGCGAGGATGACATAACCGCCGACGCGTTCCTTGGGACTGGCGGGGGCAACTTTGGAGAGATCGAGGGTCTGGGTGCTCATGATGATTTAAAATTGAACTATCTGCCAGTTAGAACGGTTTGCAGCATATCTTGGACGTATGCCGTTCCCCAAACGTCTTAGACGTTGAACCGGAATTCCACCACGTCACCGTCTTGCATAACATACTCCTTGCCTTCAATGCGCAGCTTGCCTTCGGCGCGGGCTTTGCCCGTGGAACCCAGCCGCAGCAACTCGTCGAAATGGACCACTTCGGCGGCGATGAAACCGCGCTCGAAATCCGAGTGGATCACTCCGGCGGCAGCGGGCGCCTTGTCGCCGATGCGGATCGTCCAGGCGCGCGTTTCCTTTTCGCCGGTGGTGAGATAGGTGCGCAGACCCAGCAGGTGGTAGACCGCACGAATGAGCGTGGCGACGCCGCTGCCGTCGGAGCCGACGCCGATGCCCTGAAGATACTCGGCGGCTTCCTCGTCGGAGAGGTCAACCAGTTCGCTCTCGATCTGCGCGGAGATCACGACGGCTTCCGTGTCGAGGTGCGTCTTGACGTACTCACGGACGGCCTGGACGTGCTGGCCAGCCGGGCCGGAGAGGTCGCCGTTGGTCAGCGAGGCGAGATCGCTTTCGGCGACGTTGCAGGCAAAAATCGTCGGCTTGCCGGACAACAGGAAAAAGCCGCGCAGGAGTTGTTTTTCCGCGTCGGTGCAATCCAGCAGCAACGCGGGTTTTCCGGCGTCGAGATGAGGGATGAGCCGGACCAGCAGGGCGTTTTCGGCCTGGGCGGTCTTGTCGCCGGATTTGGCCAATTTGGCGTTGCGGTCGTGGCGTTTCTGCGCGCTGGCAAGGTCGGCGAGGATCAGCTCGGTGTTGATTACCTCGATGTCGCGCACCGGGTCCACCGTGCCGCTGACATGATGGATGTCGGCGTCCTCGAAGCAGCGCACGACCTGAACGATGGCGTTGACCTCGCGGATGTGGCTCAAAAACTGGTTGCCCAAGCCCTCGCCGGTGGCCGCGCCGCGCACGAGACCGGCGATGTCCACGAACTCGATGGCGGCGGGGATAAGCTTCTGGGAACTGGAAAGCTTGGAAAGTGCGAGCAACCGGGCGTCGGGCACAGTGACGATGCCCACGTTGGGATCGATGGTGCAGAACGGGTAATTGGCCGCCTGCGCCTTGCGGGTGCGGGTGACGGCATTGAAGAGGGTGGATTTACCCACGTTGGGGAGTCCGACGATTCCGGCGCTTAACATAAGGGCCGACAATGTAGCCGCGATTTGCGCGTTGAACAGAAAGCGTTTTAGGATGGGCCCATATGCACGCGCTCTCCGAAATCACCCGCTATCTAGACGGTTACCTGCGCCTCCGCGAGATCGCGGACTACCCGGAAGCACACAACGGACTGCAACTGGAAAACGCCGGGAGCGTCACGCGGATCGGCGCGGCGGTCGATGCGTGCGGGTACACGGTGGACGCCGCCGCAGAGCGCAGGGTGGATTTGCTGTTGGTCCACCACGGCTTGTTCTGGGGTGGGGTGCATCCGATGACCGGTGGACGCTACCGGCTCTGGAAGCGGGCGCTGGACGCGGGGGTCGCGGTTTACAGCGCCCATCTGCCGCTCGACGCGCACCCGGAACTCGGCAACAACGCGTTGCTCTGCGCGGCATTAGATTTACGGGATGCGGAGCCGTTCATGCCGTACAAGGGCACGGCGATTGGCCTGCGCGGGAGAGACGAAACGACCCGCGAGGTCCTGGCTGCCCGGCTGGCGGTGGCAGTCGGCGGGTCGGTGCGCGTGTGCCCCGGCGGTCCGGAGAACGTGCGCGAGATCGGAGTGGTGACCGGCGGCGCGGGGGCGGAGGTCCGTGCGGCGGCGGAGGCGGGCGTGGACACCTTCATCACCGGCGATGGACCCCACTGGACGTACCCGTTGGCGGAGGAATTGGGTGTCAATCTTCTCTATGGCGGCCACTATGCGACGGAGACCTTCGGAGTCAAGGCACTCGCAGCGCACCTGGGCGAACGGTTCGGGTTGCCCTGGGAGTTCATCGACCATCCAACGGGTCTCTGACGGACATGACCGCTTCCGGTCACCGGGCGAGCGGCATCCTAATTCGCTGTGAACCGGTTCAGAACGACACACTCCACTCCAGCAACGGCCCAAGTGTGTTGATGCCGATGTTTGGCCTTTCCGGTTCGCTCAAACCCGCGTTGGAGAAATGCACGTACTGGACGCCGAGGCTGACCTTCTGGTACTTGGTCGCCTTGTACAATACCCCGAGGGAGGCCATCGGACTGAAGGCAAGATCCTGGCCCTGCCCATGCGGCGGACCGCTGCTGTCGATCCCGCCCACGGCCAGCCGTCCCTGGATAAAGGCCGAAAATCGGCTGCCGAGTTTCCCATAAACCAGCCGCACGCCCACGCCCCCGCCGAAGTAATGCTGCTCCGGTCCGTGCCAGAAAGGGATGGCGACGGTGTTGACCTCGAACTGCCGGGTGAAGGTGAACTGCGTGTGGAAAAATTGCTCGGTGTGATAGGGCTGCCAGCGCACCAGGAGGATATGCGGATTAATCACATAATGGTTCGGATTATTCAGGTCGAAGTTGACCCCGGACTCGTAGGCGAACTCGAAGCGGTTGTCATCATCATCGGACGCCTGGGCCAGGGGAGCGGGCGGAGTGGGTTCACCGGCACGGACCGAAGCGACGCCCACGCAAAAAACCATCAGGGACAGCCAAGCGCAAACCGCCGGCAAACGGAGAGGATTCATGGAACGCCATTCAACAGGATTGCGGTGCGTTTCGCAACCTCTCTCTGCGCCGGACGGGGAGTGCCCTTTGACCTTTCTTGCGGCGGGAGTTCGCGGTAGACTGTGCATGGTCATGATTTCGTCGCGCTGCCTCGGGCTGTTTGTGTGCGTTTTGCTGATGAGCGTGGCATCCGCACAGCAAACCGTGCCGCCCGCTTCGACGGGTGCCGTTGATGAGCGCGCCGCCCGCGTGGTCGAGCGTTACAAGGCAATGCTGTTGGCCAATCCGGTGGAAGGTCTGGCGCTCGACCGGCTGTGGAAATCTTACGACGAACGTGGCGCGACCAGCGCACTAATCGACGAATATCGCCGCCTGGCCGAGGCTCCAGGGGCGGGAGCGGCCCCGGTCCTGATCCATGGCCATTTATTGCAACGAGCCGGACGCCTGGACGAAGCTGGCGGCGAGTATGATCGTGCTACGGTGCTGGACCCGGGCAGTCCATTGCCGCCGCTCGCGCAGGGGGAATTGGAGGCGACGCGTTCGCACCCGGAAGAAGCGGCGGGCCACTTCGCGCACGCGCTCGAAAAACTGCCCGCCGGAGATCGACGTCAGCCTGAAATCCTGCAGAAACTCGGCGCGGCGTGGATGTCTGCGGGGCAGCCCCTCAAGGCGGCGGAGAGTTGGGAGCAAATCGTGGCGCGCGATCCCACGAATCTCGGTTTGCGTCGGCAACTCGCCGAGACGGACGAGCGCAACGGGCTGCCCGAGCGCGCGCTGGTCCAATTCGAATATATCGAGGCGCATGCCGAACCTGCCGAGCGCGCCGCCGCCTTACGGGACCTAGCTCGGCTGCACGAGGCACGTGGTGAGTTCGACCCGGCCCGCGACGCGCTCGAACGCGGGTTGACGTTGACCGCCCGGGACCATTGGCTGCACGGGGAACTGGAAACGCGTCTCATCCAGCTTTACGAACGCGCGGGCCGGGTCCCGGAACTGGAAGCTCGCTGGCGGGGGGCGGCGGAGGCTGCCCCGCGCGATGTCGGTGCGCTCTCGCGGCTGGAAGCGTTGGCCCAAGCGCAGGGCGACCTCGCCGGAGAACGTGCGGCCCTCGAAAAGCTGGTGACTCTCGCGCCGCAGGACGCCGACTACACGCTGCGACTCGCCCGGCGGCTGGCCGACGACGGCGACCGGACTCGGGCGGCGGCATTGTATGACGGCCTGCTTGGACGACAGCCCGAAAGCCTGGACCTGATCCTTGCTCGGGCCGATCTCGATCTGCAACTCGGTCAGCCCGCTGCCGCTGTCGCGCGGATCGAAGCCCGGCTAGCCCGTCATCCCGCCGACAACAGCGTGGCTACCCCGGCCCTGGCGTT
>CAXSED010000085.1:0-17405 GCA_964236475.1 uncultured Chthoniobacterales bacterium | reverse complement strand
TGGCGTCGTTCATCACGTCCGCGCTCAAGCAGGTGGCGCACATCGCGCAGATTTCTCATCTGTTGCGCGAACGGTTCGGGCAAAGGGTGGGAACCATCGCCAGGGTCGGGCTTTTCGCGTACCCGACCGCCGCCCGGATCGCCGCGTTGACCGAGGCGGACTTGCGAGCCTGCGGGCTGGGGTTTCGCGCCCCGAGCGTTTTGCAAACGGCGCAGGCGATTACGGAGGACGAACGCCGGGGAATCTCCTCGTTGGAGGCTATCCGCGCCCTCGACCGGACCGCCGCGCTGACCGCCCTGTGCAAATTTCGCGGGGTGGGGACGAAGGTGGCGAATTGCGTGCTGCTTTTCGCGTACGAACATCTGGACGCTTTTCCCATTGATGTCTGGATCGAGCGGGTCTTGCGGGAGAGGTATTTCCCGGGTGATCCCGACGTGCCGGTTGCCCGGCTCCAGCGTTTCTCCGAGGAATACTTCGGCTCCTACGGCGGCTACGCGCAGCAGTATCTCTTTCACCACGCGCGGCTTTCCAGCCGGAAAACGCCGCCCGCCAGCGAAGCGCCGGAGACTCCGATTCGCCGGGTTCAGCGGAAACACGGGGCCTGACCTCTCGCCAGGTCGTCGCCTGACGAGGCCGCCATCGAGAGAAGTCCCACCTCTGAAATTGATGCTGTACAAAAATCCAAAATTTCGCCTCACTAACGTCGGTTGTGCGGCGGTCCTCCTGCGCGGGCTGCCGTTTCGAGTCGAAGGTTATTTTAAGACTTCGTTCTGACTGGAGGGAAACAAAGGGGAATGAAATTTTTCACCATTATTTTCGGGCTGCTGGCCGTCTCGGTTGGGGTAGTGCGTGGCGCGGACCCCGCGCCGTTCAAGGTGAAGGTCGTCATCGTCACGACGTTCGAGATCGGCCAGGACCGGGGGGATATGCCGGGCGAATTTCAGCATTGGGTGGAACGCGAGCATTTGGACAAAGTGTTCCCGTTGCCCGCCGGGTACCACGACGTGCTGGCGAACGAGCAGACGGGCGTCATCGGCATCGTGACGGGCGAAGGCACGGCACACTCGGCCACGTCGATCATGGCGCTGGGTCTCGACCCGCGTTTTGATCTGACCCACGCCTATTGGCTCATGGCCGGGATCGCGGGCATCGATCCCAACGACGCCTCGCTCGGCAGCGCGGCCTGGGCGGAATGGGTGGTCGATGGCGATCTGGCGCACCTCATCGACCCGCGCGAAATCCCGAAGGAATGGACTACGGGATATTTCCCGTTGTTCAACGACGCGCCTTATCCGCCCAAGCGCAAGATCGACCCCGGCGGCCCGCAGGAGGTTTATCACCTCAACGGTGCGCTGACGGAATGGGCCTATCAATTGACCAGGGACACGGTGCTGCCGGAAAACGAGCGCATGAAATCCAGCCGGGCGCGTTACACGGACTCGCCGAACGCGCAGAAACCGCCGTTCGTTCTCAAGGGCGACAACCTCGCGGGCAGCACATTCTGGCACGGCAAGCTGCTCGAACAGCGGGCCAACGACTGGGTCAAATACTGGACCGAAGGCAAGGGCAACTACGTCACCACGGCGATGGAAGACAGCGGTCTCTGCCAGGCCCTGACCAATCTCGCCAAGGCAGGCAAGGCGGATTTTAGCCGCGTGATGGTGCTGCGCACGGCCAGCAATTACGACAGCCCGCCGCCCGGACGCACCGCCGCCGAAAACCTCGCCGAGGAAAACAGCGGCGTGTTTTCCGCCTTTCTCCCGAGTCTGGAATCCGCTTATCTGGTCGGCAGCAAGGTCGTCCACGAAATCACCGGCCACTGGGAGAAATATGAGGCTGCCCCACCAAAATAAGGTCCTGATGCCTTTCCGGGGCACTCCCTGATTTCTCTGGTCGTTTAAGCAGACCTGCCGACCTCACTTCACAGACAAATAGGGAGTGCCTCGGAGAGGCATTCCTACCTTCTAAAACACGATGCTCGAACGCTTCTTCCAACTGCGCGAAAACGGCACCAATCCCCGCAAGGAAGCCATCGCCGGCGTGACCACCTTCGCCGCGATGGCCTACATCCTGGCGGTCAACCCGGCCATCCTGTCCATCGCCGGGATCGACAAGGGCGCGCTCATCACGGCCACCGCGCTCGCCGCCGCCTTTACCACGGTGGCCATGGCATTGATGACGAACTATCCCATCGCGCTGGCCCCGGGTATGGGCCTGAACGCATTCTTCGCGTTCACGATGTGCGGAGCGTTCAAGGTGCCGTGGCAGGGCGCGCTGGGACTCGTGTTCTGGGAGGGCGTCGTTTTCCTGCTGCTCACGCTGACCGGCGTGCGGCAGAAGATCGTCGAGGCCATCCCGGCGAGCCTGAAAGTGGCCATCGGTTGCGGCATCGGGCTCTTCATTGCGTTTATCGGACTCAAGAACGGCGGGGTCATCGTGGCGAATCCGGCGACTTTCGTCGGGTTGGGGGACCTCTCGCAGCCGGGGCCGCTCCTGGTGATTTTCGGCATCCTGCTAACGGCGGTGCTCATCATCCGTCGGGTACCCGGGGCGATTATCCTCGGAGTGCTCGCGTTGACGGTGCTCGGCCTGTTCTTGCCGGGAGCTGTGGTTCCGGGCACACCGCGCTCCATGATTACGAGCGCGCCGCACGCCTTCGTGTCTTTACCAGCGTCGCTCGCGCCGACCTTCCTGAAGCTCGACTTTCTCTACCTGTTCCACCATCCAAGCCAATCCCTGCCGCTGCTGCTCACGCTTCTCTTCGTCGACCTGTTCGATAACGTCGGCACCCTGCTCGGTGTCTGCAAACGCGCCGGACTGCTCGACGCCAATGGCAATCTGCCACGCATCGGCCGCGCGCTCATCGCCGACGCGGGCGCGGCCATGTTCGGCGCGTGTCTGGGCACGTCTACCACGACGAGCTACATCGAGAGCGCCGCCGGGGTGGAGGAGGGCGGACGCACCGGCCTGACGAGCCTTGTCACCGCCGGGTGTTTTCTGCTGGCAATGTTTTTCGTGCCGGTCATCACCGCCATCCCCGAACTCGCCACGGCCCCGGCGTTGATCATCGTGGGCGTGTTCATGATGCAGAGCATCGTGGAAATCGACTTCCAGGATTTCGCCGTGGCTGTGCCCGCCGTGTTGACGATTCTCGTGATGCCCTTGGCGTTTAGCATCAGCAACGGGATCGCCCTGGGGTTCGTGGTTTACGCCGTCCTGATGCTAGCTACCGGCCGCGCCCGGCAGGTCCCGCCGCTTGCCTACGTCCTGTCTATCCTCTTCGTGCTGTATTTCATCTTCCGCCCGTCCTGAAAACGGGTACGTTGCCGCCGTCCATGACCGAACAACTGGCGACGCTCTGTTACATCCTGTGGGACGGCCAGTTGCTGCTCATCCGCAAGAAACGCGGCATCGGCGCGGGCAAGATCAACGGTCCCGGCGGCAAGGTCGATCCCGGCGAGGCCCCGTTGGCCGCCGCCATCCGGGAGGTGCAGGAGGAAGTCGGCGTCACGCCGCTCGACCCCGTCCTCCACGGCGAACTTCACTTCCACTTTGCCGACGGGTTGAACCTTCACTGCATGATCTATCTGGCGGATCGCTTCTCGGGTGAGCCTCACGAGACCGACGAAGCCGTGCCCCTGTGGTTTCCGGTGGATGCGCTGCCCTACGAGGAGATGTGGGCGGACGACCGTCACTGGCTGCCGATGCTGCTCGCCCGGCAACATTTCACCGGCACGGTCGAGGTAGACGGCGAGAAAGTGACCAAACATTCCTTTTCAAATATCATAATTGATTAGTGTATATCATTATTGAGAGTATTAAATTTGATAAATAGGGAAGCCGGGTAGGGAAAACTCACCATATCATGAAAATGATGCTCCAGAGTAAAACAGCGATTTTACACTGGTGAATGGTGGCGGGGGACTGGCGGGGTTTGGAGTTCGTGTGCACATCTGATGCTTAAACAGATTGTACCACCACGAACTTTCCAAGCTCAATGAAAACTCTGACCCTTCTCATTTGCACCGCCCTGAGTTTCGCAACCTTGAATGCGGCGAAAGCTGCTCCGAAAGCCAAAGCGGAACGCGCCGACAACTTCACCCAGGAAGTGATCAATCAGGTCAACCGCGTCCGCACCAACCCGCAGGCTTACGCGGCCTACCTCGAAAGTTTCCGCCCTTATTACTCGGCGGACAACCTCTTCCATGCCCCGGGCCGCCGGACGCTCCGCACCCAGGAAGGCGTGGCCGCCCTCGAACAGGCTATCCGCACCTTGCAACACGCCAGCCCCCAGGAGCCGATCACCGCGTCGGACCTGCTCGCCGGGGCGGGCCGCGAACTCATCAACGCGCAAATGCAGACCGGTCAGATCGGCCACGGCGGCGCGCCTTTCGACCGGATGATGCACTACGGCGTGTGGCAGAACATGGCGGGCGAGAACGTCGCTTATGGCGCGCCGACCGCCGAGGGCGTCGTTTACAACTTGGTGGTGGATGACGGCGAGCGCAGCCGCGGCCATTTGAAGAACATCCTCCAGCCCGGCTTCCGCGTGGCGGGCGTTAGCGCAGGTCGGCACCCGATCTACGGCTCGATCTGCGTGATCGACTTCGCCAGCGAGTTCAGCCGTCAGTAAGTGGATTGGTGGTTGTCAGCGCAGAAAGTTCAGAGTTTCCAGCGCCCGGCCTGGTTGCCTTCCGCAACCTGCGCCGGGCGCATCGTTGTTGAGGCGGTCGCCGTGCGGTCCGAACTGGCGGGACCCATGTCCACGGTGAAAGTCATGTCGTCTTGAGTGGGAATTTCCTGCTGGGTGGTGGACCCGGCGCAATAGACGAACACCCGGCCCAGCCCCTCGATCAGGACGGCGGTATCCGTCAGCCGGACGGCGGGGGAGTTTTTGTCGGCGGTGAGATTGACCTCGCTCGCTTGGGTAGAGAAATCGCCCTTCACGGTGGCGAGGCCACCCCGGACGCGGTGCAGGGGAATGACCACCCGGTCGTCGGCGCGGGGCATGACGTAAACCGAGCCGTCGAACGTCCAGCGGAAGGTGGCCTTCGAGGAGTAGGTAGGATGGGGGTTCTTGTAGAAGGTGAGTTCCGCCTCCAGGATTTCGAGTTGAGGAAGGTCTTGCAAGGGGCTAAGCAATTTTACCAGTTCCAGCCGACCCGCCGAGCGGATGCCGCCGCCCGCGTCGAGCCAGGGCACTTCCATCGACGCAGCGCGTTCCGCACCCCGGATCACGAAGGGCGCGCGGTCGGTCTCGACGTGTAGCGCGACGACCTGTTTCGGCAGTAGTTTGCCCTGCCGGGGACCGGTGGGGACGTGGAAGGCGGTAATACGGGGCGCGAGACCGTCGAAAAGTGGAAGTAATCCGGCGAGCCAGTCGTCGAATCTGCCGGGGTCCGCGCCCCGGACGTTGCCGTCCGGTTCCACGCCGACCAGCCAGAGAACGTCCCGACCCCGGGCGGCGTTCGCCTGCGCGGCAAGCTGGCGGGCAACGCGCCGGGGCGGTCCGGGCCAAGCGCGGAACAGCGCGGCCTGCGGGTCGGCGTCGGCCAAGGATCGCCCGGCGGCGAGGGCATCCAGCAGGGTCAGCGTGCGGTATTCCAGTTGACGGGGGCAATTCATGGTCGATGAAGTGGAGGAAATCTCGGGTGATCGGACGGTCAGGGAGCAGAATCTTCGCCATGGACGTAGCCATTCTTGGAGCATCGGGGGACTGTGGAAGGGCCATCGCCGGGCAACTCGTTGCCGAACGGTTGCTTGCGACGACCGAGCGATTGCAGCTCGTGGGACGGAGCGGCGGGGCTTCCGCCAGCATTTTGCATGGGCTGGTGTCGGACCTGACCGATGCCTACGCCGAACACGTCCCGTATCTGGATGTCGCGCTCGCACCCGAAGACATCGTCGCCGACCTGTGGATCGTCGCGGCGGGAGCGACCGTGCCGCCGAACGTCGGCAAGGCCGGGCCGTCGCGGGGCGGTCTGGCCGCCGGGAACGCGCCGGTGATGCGTGCCTACGCCGAGGCGTTGGCCAAGCACGGGCAGGGGACGGAAATCGTCATCGTCGTGAGCAACCCGGTTGAGTTGGGGGTGGCCTATTTCGCCGAAGCCATCGGGCGCAGCCGGGTCATCGGGATCGGCGCATATTCGGACACGCTGCGCTTCCGGCGCGAGATCGCCGCTGACCTCGGGGTGCGCCGCCAACGGGTGAGTGGCTTCATGCTCGGCGAGCACGGCGACGCGCAGGTGCCGGTGTGGAGCAGCGTGCAGATTCACGGCATGGACGCCGCCGAACTGGCCGCGACCGTCGCCCGCCTGCGGCACGACGCTACGCTGGACGACTTCGCCGAGACCTGTGTGCGCGAGCGCAAAGCCGTCACCGAACTGCTCGCCGCCGGGCGGGTGGCCGAGGCCTTTACCCGGGTGGACACGCTCGCCCCGGACGTGCGCGTAATCGTCAAACCCTACGTCACCCATCTGTCCGGCAGCAAAACCGTGCTGGCCACCGCCAGCGTGACGGTCGATCTCGTGCGTACTTTGCTCGACGGGCGGGAGGTGCTCGTCGCCGGACAGGCTATGCTTGCAGGCGATTTCTACGGGATGCACGGACCGCTGGGCGTGCCGGTGGTCGCCGGGGCGAACGGCATTTCCCGCGTGGTGGAAATCCCGCTGACCGACCAGGAACTCGCGCGCCTGACAGCCATTTCCCATCGGATGCAGGAGCAGGTCAAAGGTTGGATGGATGCTGCCCGTTGATCCTTTTTCCTATGGAACCCGTCACCCCATCGCCGTTGCTCAGCTACGCTTTCGTGCTCAAACTCACCGACCATCCGGGCGGCATGGAGGTCATCGCCGCGACGTTTGCCCACCGTGGCGTGTCGCTTTCCTGTTCGCTGGGCAACGACGGCGCGCTCGATCCCGAAGGCCGCGCGACCGTGTTGGTCACGTTTTCCGCGCCCCCGGCCAAGAAGGAAATCATCCGCCGAGCGTTGACGCGGCTCTCGCGGGTGCGTTCACTGGTGGAGCATCCGATGGACTCGCCCGACCTACGGAAAACGGCCATGTTCCGAGTCAAGGATTTGCCTGCCGTCAGCGATGCGGGCGCACCGCGCCTGGAGGAAATTTTCCGGGATGCTGCTGCGGGCGAGACGACTTATCTGATCGTGGATACGCCGCAGGTGGTCGATGATTTTTTGTTGCAGGTTCGTGCGAGCGGAAAACTGCGCGACGTGACCACGACGGTCATCGGGTTGTAGAACGAACGGCGCGCCGACGTTGACTCGCCGTGCAGAAAAGATCACTCATCGCCACGACTGCCGTTGACGCTCAGCGGTGCTTCGAGTTTCAACGCCGCCGCCTGTTTGGCCACGTCGTCGCTGCGCATCAACGCCTCACCGACGAGGATCGCTTCCGCCCCGCAGGCGCGCAAACGGCGGCTGTCGTCGGCGGTGCGGATGCCGCTTTCGCTCACGAGTAGGATACCGGGCGGCACCTCTTCGCTGAGCGTTTCGGTCGTGGCGATGTCCACCTTGAACGTGGTCAGGTCGCGGTTGTTGATCCCGATGATCCGGGCGTCGGTTTCGAGCGCGCGGTCGAGTTCGGCCAAAGTGTGGACCTCCACCAGCGCGTCGAGTTGACAGATCGTGGCCACATCCAGCAAATGGACCAGTTCGTCCTGCGCCAGCGCGGCGACGATGAGGAGAATGGCGTCCGCACCGACGGCTGCCGCTTCGTAAATCTGCACCTCGTCGAGCACGAAATCCTTGCGCAGAATCGGCAGATCGACCGCCGCGCGCACGGCGATCAGGTGGTCGAGATGTCCCTGAAAAAAGGGTTCGTCGGTGAGCACGGAAATCGCGTTGGCGCCGGCGGCCTCGTAGCGGGTGGCGATGGCCACCGGGTCGAAGTCGGACGCGATCAACCCGGCGGACGGGGAGGCCCGCTTGATCTCGGCGATGAGCGCGAGCGTCTGGCCGCCGTCGCCTTGGAGCGCCTGGTAAAAACTGCGGAAATGGTTGCGTTGCAGGGCAGTGGCGCGCAGAGCGTCGCGGCGCGGGCGGAGGGGCTGGATGCTTTCGCGTTTGCAGTCCAGGATTTCGGTCAGGCGGTTCATGACACCGCACCCTTCCGCGACGGGGCGGGAATCGTCAAAAATTATCGTCGGTTCACCGCGAAACGAAAGAAACTGCTTGCGGCGTCGGGATGGTGCTGGTAACGGTGGAATCCTGTTTCACGCGGGTGTAGCTCAGTGGTAGAGCACTTCCTTGCCAAGGAAGACGTCGCGAGTTCGAGTCTCGTCACCCGCTTCCCTCTTTCTGAGGGATCATATCGATAGCCGACTCAAGGGAAAGTCAGCGATCCATCCTTGCCCAGTGGGGCCTGTTTCTCCATCTCGCCGCGCGAGGAAAAAAGGACCGCTTTGACCGCCGGGAAACTCCGGGCTTCCTGATAATCCCCGGTGATTTTCCACGTCAGTGTTTGTGCCTTTTCATCCCAGGAAAAATGCGTGACGCGCGTGGCTCCTCGCTCGTAGGCATGCGTCTCGCCGTCGTCTTCGACGAGATCGAACGTGGTGTCACGGCCACCGTAGATTTGCATCTCCAACGGCTCCGGCGAACGCTCGCCCGTGGATTGGACGACCGGCCCGAGCGGCAGCAAGGTTCCGGCGCACACATAGACGGGCACTTCGTCCAGCTTCGCCGTGATCTGGATGGACTGCGCGCCATCCGTCGCGTGGGTGGTGCCAAACTCGAACCAGCGATCCTTCGGTAAATACACATTGCGCGCACCGCCTTCGTTCAGGACCGGCGCGGCCAGTAGTCCCTTACCCAGCAGCCATTCGTCCGTGAGCGTGGCGGCCTTCTCGTCGTCGGGGAATTCCATGGCCAAAGGCCGCATCAGCGGCGCAGCCGTGGCGTGGTTTTCGTGGGACAAACTATAATAGTACGGAACCAGACGGTAGCGCAGTTCCAGTGCCTTGCGGACCGCCGCTTCGGCTTCGGGGCCGAACATCCAGGGGAAACGCGGCGTCTTGTTGATCTCGGAATGGGAGCGCATGACCGGGAAGAAGACCCCCGCCTGCATCCAGCGTGTCAACAGCTCCGGCGTCGGGTTGCCCGAGAATCCGCCGATGTCGCACGCGGAATAGGGCATCCCCGCAAGACCGTAGCCGAGCAGTTCGCCCGGGGTGCGCGCCAACGTTTGCCAATCGGCGACGATGTCGCCGGTCCACACCGCCGCCCCGAGCCGCTGCATGCCGGGGATGAACGAACGGTTCAAGCTCCAGAAACGTCCGTCCGGATTCACCTGCTGCCGCAAAGCGACCTCCGCGACGTTCCATTCGGTGTACTCGATGTAGTTCGATTCGCCTTCGTCGTTCCAGAACCCGGCCATGCCGTCCTCGAAGAAGTGCCGGTTGTTTCGGCCCCACCACGCCCGCACTTCCGGGTTGGAATAGTCGAGGTTCCGCGTGCGGATGCCCTCGCCGTTCGGGTCGGTCGGCTCGGGCGCGAGAATCCAGCTTTTGTCCCGCGCCGTGATGAGGTTCGCGCTGTTGCCGAGCCGGGGCTTGCGGATGCCCACGAGGTGCAATCCCTGCCGCGCGAAATCGGCGATCTGCGTGGGCGGGTCGGGGAAGAGACGCGGGTTCCAGCCGAAATCGTTGAAGCTGGGTTCGCCCTCCGTCTTGACGTTGTAATCGGGCTTGGTGGTGTACCACTCGAAGTCGATGATGAATGCGTCCACCGGGAATTTTCCTTCACGAAAATGCGTCAGGGTGTCGTCGATGTACGCCTTGTCCTTCCAGCCCCACTGGCTCTGGAGATAGCCGAAAGTCCAGAGGGCGGGCACCGGGGCGAAGCCGGTCAGTTCCGCGTCGGCGCGCAGCCAGGCGTAGAGATCGGGCGCCGGGCAAAGATACAGGTCCGCCCCGCCGCCGGGCACTTCCCAGTCCACCCGGCCAGACGGGTCCGCCTGCCAGGAACCGGGGGCGTTGTCCTTGTCCCCAACGAGCAGCACGCCGTAGCCGGCGGTGCTCCAATATTGTGGCAGCATCGCGGTGCCGTTGCCGGTGTTCGCGTGGCCGCTCTCCTGCGTGAGCGCACCGCGGTCGGGGTTGTTGCCCGAACCATAGTAAAGCGGGTGCGGGGTCGCGGCACCGGGGCCAACCGAAAGCTGAAAGGTGGCGGAGGCCGGAGCCTGGTCGGTGGCCGGTTTCCCCAGGGCGGTCCAGTCGGCAAGGACTTTACCGGCGGCATCGCGCAACGACCACATTTGCCGACCCGGATCGACCATCAACTTGCCGAAGGCCGTTTCGATGCCGACCGTCCCGCCCTCCCGAACCACCTGGAAACCCGTTCCGGCGCGCGTTTCCCCGTTGAGATAAAGACTGCTGGCCCGGTGCGCGGCTGCCGGGTCATGGACGGAGAGGCAAAACGCGTGCGGCGCAACGACCCGCAATTCAACCTGTTCCGACCCGACCTTGAGGGCAAGGCCGTCCGGAATCGCTTGAGGCGTTGATTCGTCAGCGTGGATTTGGGCGGCGCAAAAGATCGCCAGGGCAGGGGCAAGGAGGGCAGCGTGGGGGCGTCGCATACGGGAGAATTGCCGAGGTCGGAGATAATGACAAAGGGAAACGTACCATCCGCCGTGATGAGCACGGAAATAGCACGGTCCCGCGCTACGAACAAAGCCATTCTTCGAGCCGGCGGCAGCCGTCGGCCAGAGCAGCCGAAGCGGGCTGCGTCTGCGGGTCGATGGCGACGACGGCAACGCGTTGGCATTGCTCGATCCAGGCGGCGACTTCTTCGGCCTGCCCGGGCGCGAAAACCCCCGTCCCGGGTCGTCGGCGCAGACGTTCCGCAATCGCGCCGTCCACCGGTCCGACGTAGAGCACCTGACGCGGTAGCCGTTCTATCAACGCCAGTTTGCTGGGCCAGAGCAGCCCGCGCGTTTCCGGGCGCTGGGTCGCCACGAGCACCTGCGCGCGGGTCAGGCTGGCGGTCAGTTCCGTTTCAGGCACGTAGCCTTTCCACTCGCAGTGTTGCAGACCGATGCTCCCGGCGTAGGCCATCGCCGCCGCCCGGGAGGGGCCGTCTCCCTGGAAAACGAGGCGCACCGCGATGCGGCGGAGTTCGAGCAATCGTTGGGCGTCGAGCAGGGTGCGCCACTCGTGCGCGCGGCCCAGGTTGCCGGAGTAGAGCCACGTCCAAGGCGTTTGCGGCGCGCTGGCGGCGACTGTCGCCTGCCCGGAGTCGGTCAAGGGCCAAGGCTCCAGCACGCGCACGTCGGAAAGCCGGTAGGTGCTTTGGAGATGCGCCTGCATGTCCGTATCCAGCGCGACGACCAGCGCGCAACGCCGGTAGGCCCAGCGCATCGCTTTTTGCAACGCGTGGTAAACCGCGTTGGGTCCGGTTTCGCCCAGGGCCAGCGCGAGTTCGGGGTAAAGGTCCATCGCCCAATGCGCCAGCCGTGCCCGGTGGCGGCGCGCCAGCAGGGCGGCAATCACCAGCAAACCCGGCGGCGAGGTCAGCGCAAGTACCACGTCGGGCCGCGCGCGTTTCCGGCTCCAGCCCGCGCGCAGGATAGCGAAGAGCGCGGTCAGTTCGCGGCGCAGGCGGCTGCCCCCGCGCGCGGGCCGTCCGTGGTAGCTCTGACTCTGAGAAAGGATTTCTACCTCGTGGCCCTGCGCACGCAGGTGCTCGGCCAGTTCGCCGAGCAGGCGCGCGGTGGGCACGGGGTCGGGCGGGCCATATTGATTGAGGAAAAGAAAACGCATGGAATGGACCGGGACCCTTCCCAGATTCGGCCAAGGAGTATCGCGTTGCCGTGCGGCAGGCAAGCGGCTAGGATGCGGCGGCGGGATCGAATCCTGCTTTTAACCGCCTGCCAGCCCTGATTTACTCTTCATTGATGAGCGAAACGACCTTGCCGAATGCAGCCTTGCCCGAACTGGTGATCGAAGCCGGGCGGGCGGAACGCCAATACTGGCGCGACTTGTGGCGTTACCGGGAATTGTTTTATTTCCTGGCATGGCGCGACATCTTGGTGCGCTACAAGCAGACGGCCATCGGCGTGGCCTGGGCCGTGGTGCGGCCGTTTCTGACGATGCTCGTCTTCATGGTGATTTTCACCAAAGTGGCGGGACTCAAAACGCCCATTCCCGCTCCGATTTACATCTTTGCGGCGATGCTGCCATGGAACTTCTTTTCCCAGGCGTTGAGCGAGGCCAGCATGAGCCTGATCGGCAATGCCAACCTGATCTCGAAGGTGTATTTCCCCCGGCTCATCGTCCCGGCGGGCGCGGTCATTACCAGCCTGGTGGATTTCCTGATTTCGTTCGTGATCCTGCTTCTCCTGATGGCTTGGTATCGCTTCCTGCCCGGCTGGGAGTTTGTGACGCTGCCGTTGTGGACCTTGCTGGCGTTCGTGGTGGCGCTGGGGCCGGGGCTGTTCATCACGGCGCTCAACGTGAAGTACCGTGACTTTCGTTACGTGATCCCGTTTATCGTGCAATTCGGGTTGTACGTGTCGCCGGTGGGTTATTCGAGCGAGGTATTGTCACAGCGGTTGCACATCTCCCGCGTCCTTTACTCGCTCAACCCGGTGGTCGGCGTGATCGACGGTTTTCGCTGGGCGGTGGCGGGCAGCCAGGCCGAACCTTTGTATTGGCCCGGGCTGCTGACGAGCGTGGTGGTCAGCGTGCTCTTTCTGTGGCTCGGGGTCTGGTACTTCCGCAAGATGGAACGCACCTTCGCCGACGTGATCTAAGCTTTTGCCGCCGTTTCCCAGATGGACAAGGACGTTATCATTCGCGCCGAGGGTTTGGGCAAGAAGTACGTCCTCGGCCAGCACGGCGACGACACGCCTTACCGGACCCTGCGTGAGACGGTGGGCGATACGTTCAAGGCGGGCGTGCGGCGTCTGGGCGGCAAAGCCGCCAGCCCGGCGGCGGCGACCGACGAATTCTGGGCGTTGCGGGACATCAATTTCGAGGTGCGCCGGGGCGAGGTCGTCGCCTTCGTCGGGCGCAACGGAGCGGGCAAATCGACGTTGCTCAAGGTGTTGAGCCGCATCACGGAACCGACCACCGGACGGGTCTCGCTCCGGGGGAGGGTGGCCAGTTTGTTGGAAGTCGGCACAGGCTTCCATCCCGAGCTGACCGGACGGGAAAATATTTTCCTCAACGGAGCGATCCTGGGGATGCAACGCCGCGAGATCAAAGCGAAGTTCGACGAGATCGTCGCCTTTGCGGAGGTGGAACGCTTTCTGGATACCCCGGTCAAACGCTACAGCAGCGGCATGTACGTGCGGTTGGCGTTTGCCGTGGCGGCGCACCTGGAGCCGGAAATCCTCATCATCGACGAGGTGTTGGCCGTGGGCGACGCCGAGTTCCAGAAAAAGTGCCTCGGCAAGATGGACGACGTGGCCAAGCGCGAGGGCCGCACGGTGCTGTTCGTCAGCCACAACATGGTGGCGGTCAACGCGCTGTGCGAGTCGGCGGTCTGGCTGGAAAAGGGCCGCCAAAAGATGATGGGGTCGGCGAGCGAGATCGTGTCGCGCTACCTCACGGCGGGCGTCAGTTCCGGGGCGGAGCGCGTCTGGCCCCTGGAATCGAAAGCGCCGGACGCGAAGTTTCATTTGCTCGGCGTGCGCATCATGGACAATGGGCAAACGGCGGCGGCAGCCATCGACATCGAGCGGTCATTTGTCGTCGAGATCAAGTACCGGATTCTCCGTCCGCTGCCGGAGTTGCGCGTGTCGTTCCGGCTCACGACGCCGGAGGGCGCGGTGGCGTTCCAGTCGTACGACGAGAGCACTTCCGGACTGTACGGCAAACGGCGCGAACCGGGCACCTTCGTCAGCCGGTGCGAGGTGCCCGGGAACCTGCTCAACGAATTGAACTACCTCGTGAGCGTGTCGGCGGACGTGCCGTTCGTGGAATGGCTGGCGGTCGAGGAGTCGATCTTGGCCTTTAAGATCGAGCGTCAGCGTGACAACACGAGTTTGCGCACCGGCGAAAAGCTGCCGGGCGTGGTCAACCCGAAGCTGACCTGGCGCGTTGAGCCTTGCGACGCGTAGGCTTTCCGGGTCCGCCCGGCCATCATTGGCCCTTGCCCCAGATCATGATGTGCAGCGTTTTGAGCACGATCATGGCGTCCAGGCGCAGAGAATAATGGCGGATGTAGTACAGGTCGTACTTGAGCTTCTCCACCGTGTCCGTCAGGTTTGCGCCGTAGGGATAATTGACCTGTGCCCAGCCGGTGATCCCCGGCTTGACGAGATGGCGGAAGTGATAAAACCGGATCGCCTTTTCGTAGCCGTCCACCAGGCGGTCCCACTCGGCGCGGGGGCCGATGAGGCTCATGTCACCACGCAACACGTTCCAGAGCTGGGGCAGTTCGTCGAGCCGCAGCTTGCGCAGCCAAGCGCCGACCCGGGTGATGCGCGGATCGTTGGTGCCCGTGTAGAGCGAACCTTCCTCGCCCGGGGCGCGAACCCGCATCGTGCGGAACTTATACAGCCAGAATGCCCGGCGGTCCCGGCCCACGCGCTGCTGGCTGAACAGCACCGGCACGCCGCTGTCCAGCAGGACGAGCAACGCCAAGATCATGAAAAGCGGGGAAAGCAGCAGCAACGCCGCCCCGGCCACGACGATATCCAGCAACCGCTTGGCGTGCGAATATGCCGACACGCTCGCCAGATGGCTGTCGGTCTGCCATGGCCAAGTGGCTTCGATGGCGTCGACAGCCACGCGCCGCCAATGCTTTTCGTGGAAGGTTTCCAGCGTGTAAACGGGCAAATCCTCGTAGTGCAGGCGGGTCAGCCATTCCAACAACTCCGGGCGCAGCCGGGCGGTATCTTCGATGACGACGACCCCTTGGCTCTGCCCGGCCATTTTGGTTAGAGCAGTCAAGGTCATCCCGGACGAGTCGAGATCGCGGTCACTCGCTAGCGTGCCGGAATCCACGAGCAGCGGATCGACGAAACAGAGGCGCGGCTGGTGTTTGCCATCGACCCGATAGCTCTCCTGGAATTTCGATGCCGCCTGGCCCCGGCCCAGCACCACCAGAAAGCTACGTGCCATGTGCGCGCGGAGCATTCCGCCAATCGAACGCCGACACACGAGCGAAAGCGGCGCGAACACTACCAAGCTGGACAGAAAGACGCCCCGGCTCGGGCGGATGCCGCTCTGGTTGAAAACCGCGACGGCGTAAATGAGCATCCCGCCCAGCACCGCAGCTGCCATCAGGGCAAGGAGATGTTCGCTCATGTAAGCGAGGCTCAGGTACGAGGTACGCCGATCATAACCGCCCACGATAAACAGGCATAGCGCCAACGCCGCGAACTGGACCACACAAACCGAGACCTGGAACCCGCCGCTGCCCGCCCCGACATGGCTCAGGCCCGCCGACGCCAGTGGGTCGTCAAGGGCGTACTGGCGGCGGATGGTAACCAGCAAGGTGTAGAGTCCCACCCAGATGACGGCGTCCAATACCACGAGCGCGAGGCTGATCGCGCCCCTGTAGCTCAACCATTCCGCCGTGCGTGTTTTCCTATCCGATCCACCGGGCGAATCATCAAAGGCAGCACCTCCTTCGGGGAGAAGCATTTCGAGCGAAGCCGCCACAGGCAGAGCGTCGGGTTTTGCTGTGATCAACCGATCTGGTTTCATCAAAACTCCCAACACGGCCTTGCAAGGGTTTGGTTTGAACGACAAGGCAGCATGGCTAATCATTATTTAAAAGATTCCCCGGGGAAAACCAAGCATTATCCGAGAGCGAGGCAAGCCTCGGGAAAGAGGGAGTTGCGTCGAGGCATCGTCCAAACTTGGTGACGCGATGTGCGTTCCCTGTTGACCCCTTTCAGCCAGCATGCGCCTCACAGGCGAACAAAACGCAAAAAAGGACGGCTCACGACGAGCCGTCCTTTGCTGTAATTCGGTTGTCTCGGACGAACCGTTAGAACTTGAGCCTCGCGCCGAGACTGACATTCGAATAGAAACGGTCTCCATCACGATTGAGGCCGTTGACGCCCGGCAGGTCACCCCGCTGGAGCTTCGTGTCATACCCGTAGCCATCTTCTAGGATCACGCTGAAATTGCGGGTCAGCTTCAGTTCATAACCGAAGTCCGCTTCGCCGGTGAACACCCAGGAGTTGCCAAACAACGTGCCGTAGCTGGTGTCAACAATCGTCGGGCGGGTCCCGCTGACGAAGCTGATGTCTTGGGACTCGACGTACTTGCCGCCACCCGAGAGCGAGAAGTACGGGACAATCGCCTTCGGAGCGTGGATGAAATCTAGGATGGTACGGGGCAAAGTCACTTTGACGCCGCCGCGGCCCGAATACGCCTGGTAGTCGCCGATGCGGGCATAGAGATCGTAGTGGTTCCCGAGGCCGCCCAGCACCGCACCGTCCCCGTCGATCACGGAGCCAACCCGGTTATCATGGCCATTGCTATGGCTGTAGGTGAATCCGGCGAACAGGGAAAGATAAGGCAGCACTTTGTAACCCGCATCTAAGCGGGCATCGACGACAGGGTCGTGAACCGTTTCAAACGGAACTGAATGGATGCGTGCGGCGATCGGACCACCACCTGCGCCGGTGAAGGTCGTGTTGCCGTTGCTCAGAAACTTGGTGGCGTGAATATCAAACTCGGCGGCACCTAGCAAATCGATGTAGAACTTCGGCTCCGCAGGCGGTGGCTGCTGGATGACGTTCTTGTCTTTGCTGTCTTTGGTGGAAGTGGTCCGCGAATCCAGGTCGCCAGCTTGGGCGGCGAGAGTCATTCCTAGTGAAGCGGCCAGCATCAGGGAGCCGGTGCGGAGCGAATGAATGAGAGAGGGTTTCAAGGCAGTTTTACTTAACATGTCGGCGGTAGGTAGTTCAGAATGACCGTCTGGTCAACTGTTTGCCCATATACGGACTTTTTACACTGGCTGGTTGCGTGTTTTATAAAAAAGATCAGGGAATTCCGATTCAGGGTTTCAGCAGATGGAGGCTGCTGAGGATTTTTCCGAGTTCTTCTTGATGCTTCTTGTTGCCTGCCGCCGAAGCCCAGTAAGTGAACACGACCGCCGATTTGCGCACGGTCACGAACGTGATGCTCACCATGGTCGGTCCGTCCTCGTCGTGGCCGTTGTAGAGAATTTCTTCCGCCGGTAAATCGTTAAGCTTGAATTTGTTGTCTTTTCGGTTTGCCCTGTCCAGCACGACCTTGTGGCTCTTGAGCATCGTGTCGGTTTCGTCGATGATCGTGGTCATTTCCTTCTCGTTGGAAGTCATCTCGATGGAGAGATATACGTCCTGGTCGGCGGTCTGCGTCTGGTAGCCACGCTGGATCGCGACGGGACTCCACGCATCGGGGATGTCGATGGCCAGGGTCGGCTTGTCGGCGGGCAGTTTGTA
>CAXSED010000084.1:0-18594 GCA_964236475.1 uncultured Chthoniobacterales bacterium | reverse complement strand
CACAGCACCCCCGGCGTGGGCACGCGCTTCGTGATCCGGTTTCCGCTGCACCGGCTGACGCTGGAAGACCTGCTCGTGCCGATTTCCGCCAACGAGCAACCGCGCCGCCGCATCCTCGTCGTCGATGACCAGGAGCCGTACCTCAAGATTTTGCGTCACTACCTGACGGGCGACGGGCACCAGGTCGAGACGGCGGTGAACGGGGCGGAAGCCCTGGTGAAATTCCGGGCAGCGGACCGGGACGGCGAGGGGTTCGAGCTGGTCATCACCGACAAGGCAATGCCGGGGATGAACGGCGAACAACTCGCGGCGGACATCAAGGCGCAGACGCCCGGAACGGCGGTGATCTTGCTGACGGGCATGGGCGCGTCGGAGGATGAGGACGCGCGCAACTGGGCGGTGGATCAGGTGTTGCTCAAGCCCATCACGCAAGCGTTGTTGCGGTCATCCATCGACCGGGTGATGGCCACGCACCCGGCACTGGTCCGAGAAGCGGCCTGAAGGGCAATTTCAAAATGGATGGCGACCCCCGCGCCA
Organism: uncultured Chthoniobacterales bacterium; assembly: GCA_964236475.1. Classification (GTDB taxonomy): domain Bacteria; phylum Verrucomicrobiota; class Verrucomicrobiia; order Chthoniobacterales; family SZAS-18; genus CAHJWO01. Next base: position 18,057 of record CAXSED010000084.1, on the reverse strand, counting down.
TTGAGAGAACGCGCGTCAACAAAATGGCGCTCGGGGGGCGCCATCCATTTTGAAATTATTTTTGCGGGGAGTCGCCGTAGCCGTAGCGAGGGTCGAGCTTTTCGAGCGCGCGGTTGAGATGGTTGATGTCCAGCGCGCCGAGATAGTCCGTGTACCCGCCCACCTTGCCCCGGCGAACCTTGTAGCTATCGGGATCGTCGGCGTTTTTGGGGCGGAGCGCCTCCTTGTTTAGATCGGTGACGAGTTCCGTGCCTTTGGCGCCTTCGGCCCCGGCTTCGAGGCGGCGCATGTTCTCGAAACTGGCGATCTCGACGGCGCGTTCCAGGGCGGGGGCGTCGAGCGCGACGGTCGGCAGCAGAAAGCGCAACGCCGCCGAGAATGCGGCCTCCGGGTCGCGCCGGGCGTCCTCGTAGCGCAGCAGGTGCAGCCGGGCGCTGGGCGTCCATTCCTCCAGCCAGCGGTTCATGATGGCGACCATCCGCTCGACGCCGAAGACCGGGTGGCGCAGCAGGGCGGGCAGGTCGCCCTCGAAGGTCCCGGCGCGTTTCTTGAGGTGGAAAAAGAGCGAGACCATCACGTCGCGCGGGTCGCGGGCGACGAGCAGGATGGGCTTGGCCACGGTTTCGTCGCGCGGGATGAGCCATTTGCCGCGCAGGCGTTCGCCGAGGTGCTCTTTGGCTTTGTGTTCCCAGAGGTCGTGCGTGTAGCACAGCGCGGGCATAGCGGCAGCGGCGGCGGGCCGGGCGGCGGGCGTGAAATTCTCTTTGCCCCATTCCGAGAAGTACGCGGTCAGGAAGACGCGCACCCAGGTGCGTCCGCTTTTCTGGATCGACACGACGAAGGCGTCTGCCGCACGAAACGTGGCGGCGTGGCGGCTGATGTTCCAGCGCGGATAGTGCCACGCGTGGCGCAACTGATGCGCCAGCGGCCAGCGCGGCTCGGTTGGGGGACTGTTCGTCATTGCCGGAATATCACCGTCCGGCGCGGAAGTGCCAAGATGCAATCTTCGTCCCACGTTCCCGGGCGGGAGTCCGGGAACGTGGAAATGTTGAATCTTGAACCTTCCCCGCGCAGATGCTTGATTGGACGTCATCCTTATTTCCATCCCTCCACGTTTTTATGGCTACCACCGACCACGCCGCCCCGACAGGGGGTGAAAAGATCACGATTTCCGACGGCAAGCTCACCGTGCCCAACCAGCCGGTGATCCCGTTCATTCGCGGCGACGGCACGGGGCCGGACATTTGGGCCTCCAGCGTGCGGGTGCTCGACGCGGCGGTGGAGAAGGCTTACGGCGGGCAGAAAAGCATCGTCTGGCACGAGGTTTTCGCCGGACAGGCCGCCAAGGATAAGTTCGACAACTGGCTGCCTGACGAGACCGTGGAAGCGTTCCGTGACTGTCTCGTGGGCATCAAGGGGCCGCTGACTACCCCGGTCGGCGGCGGCATCCGCTCGCTCAACGTCGCGTTGCGCCAGATGCTCGATCTCTACGTCTGCCTGCGCCCGGTGCAATATTTCACGGGTGTGCCCTCGCCGGTCAAGCGGCCCGAGAAGGTGGACATGATCATCTTCCGCGAGAACACCGAGGATATTTACGCGGGCATCGAGTACAAGGCCGGGACGCCGGACGCGCAAAAGGTGCTCGAATTCCTCTCGGCGACCTTCCCGGCGGACTTCAAGAAAATCCGCTTCGGCACGGCAGCGGCCACTGCCGATTGGGTGCATGGCGAGGATGCCTCGACCAAGCACGACACGGCTACCGGCTTCGCCGACGCGCCGCTGGAAGTGGGCATCGGCATCAAGCCAGTCAGCCGCGCAGGGACGGAACGGCTCGTGCGGGCGGCCATCGAATACGCCATCATACAGAAGCGCAAAAGTGTCACCCTGGTCCACAAGGGCAACATCATGAAGTACACCGAAGGCGCGTTCCGCGATTGGGGCTATCACGTCGCCGACACGGTTTTCGCTGGGCAGACGTACTCCTGGGCGATCTGGGAGAAGACCAAGGCAGCCAGCGGCGAAGCGGCGGCCAACGACGAGATGAAGGCCGCCAGCAAGGCGGGCAAGATCATCGTCAAGGACGCCATCGCCGACATTACCTTGCAGCAAGTGTTGACGCGCCCGGAAGATTTCGACGTGATCGCCACGCTCAACCTCAACGGTGATTACCTCTCCGACGCGCTCGCGGCACAGGTCGGCGGCATCGGCATTGCGCCCGGCGGCAACGTCAATTACCGCACCGGGCACGCCATCTTCGAGGCGACCCACGGCACCGCGCCGAAGTACGCCGATCTCGACAAGGTCAATCCCGGTTCGGTCATCCTGTCGGGTGAGATGATGTTCCGCTACCTGGGCTGGACCGAGGCGGCGGACCTGATTATCAAGGGTCTCAACGGCGCGATTGCCAGCAAGAAGGTCACGTACGATTTCGCGCGGCTGATGGAAGGCGCGACCGAGGTCAAATGCTCGGAGTTCGGCGACGGGATCATCGCCGCGATGTGAACATCCGTGCGCGGCCATCTCACCATGTCCGCGCCTGTGTTTCAGTCGGTTCGCCCCGATCAGGCGGGCGAGTTGCTGGCGGCGGTCCGTGAATATTACGCGGAGGATGGCATCGCGTTCGACCCGGCGTTGGTGAGTCCGGCAGTGGACCGGTTGCTGGCGGAACCATCGGTGGGCCGGGCGTACTTTCTGGAAACCGACGCGGGAGCGCGGGCGGGGTACGTCGTTTTCACATTCGGCTTCGACCACGAAGCCGGTGGGCCGCTGGCCACCGTAACCGACTTGTTCATTGAGCCGACGCATCGGCGGCAAGGACTGGCACGAGCGACGTTGCATTTCGTGGCCGAAACGTGCCGGTCACTCGGGGTACGCGGGCTGGAATTGCAGGTGGAACGCCACAACGCCGCCGGGCAGGCGCTCTATTGTCGTTTCGGGTTCCAGGCGCACGACCGCCTCCCGATGTTTCTGCCGTTGGGTTGATTGGTACAGCCGTTTGAGCGGCGAGGTTCGCTTTTGCTGAGACCGATGACCAATTACCCTACCGCCTGGCAACGCCGTGCCCTCTGGACCGTTTTTACCTACGTTGCCATCGTGGGAGCGGGAGCGGTCGCGGTGGCTCTGATTTACTTTTTTGGGCAGGCGGTGGGATTCTTCCAGCCGGTGCTGATTCCGTTCGCGGTGGCGGCGGTGCTGGCGTTCCTACTGGAACCCATCGTGCGGCTGCTGACCACGCGCACCCGGCTCAAGCGCACCGGAGCAGTGCTGACGCTCTTCGGGACGCTGCTGCTCGTGCTAGTGCTGGTGGGCATCCTGATCGTCCCGCAAATCTACGATTCCACGGCCAACATGATCCGGGGGATGCCCGCCTACACGCAGAAGGCGCAGCAGCGGCTCACCTCGCTCATCAATGCCACCGAAGCCAAGCTCGCCAAGTTCAACCACGCCGTGCCCTCGCCCGCGCCCCCTAGTCAGGAAGGAACTCCCCCGCCGGCGGCGGACGGGCCGGGCGGCCCCGTGCCGCATGCCAGCTCCAAGCTTGATGATGGCGGCGACAATAAGAATGCGCAGGCCGGTGGCACGGACAACGGTCAGGAATCCAAGCCGAGCGAACTTTTCCAGCCCAACGGCATTCGCAATTACATTCAGAAACAAATTCCTGCCCTCCAGGCCCGGATCCCGGCGGTGCTGGACAGTCTCTGGCACCTGTTGACCAAGAGCCTCGGCGCGGCGGGCACGCTGCTCGACCTGATCATCATCCCCGTTTACCTGTTTTTCTTGCTGGTGGAGAGCCGCCACATCGCCCGGCATTGGAACGAGTACCTGCCGTTACGCGATTCACCCTTCAAGAAAGAAGTGGTCAGCGTGTTGCTGGAGATCAACGGCTACCTCGTGGCGTTCTTCCGGGGACAGCTCATCGTCAGCACGATTGACGGCATCCTCATCGGCGGCGCGCTGACGATCATGGGTCTCGATTTTTCGATCTTCATCGGGCTATTGGTCGTCGTGCTGACGTTCATCCCGTACCTGGGAATCATCCTGTGCTACATCCCGGCGATCTTGATCGCCATCATCCAGTACGGCGACTTTTGGCACCCGTTCGTCGTGGTGTGCATCATGTTCATCGTGCAGATGCTGGAGAGCACGATCATCTCGCCCAAGATCGTCGGCGATTCGGTCGGGCTACATCCGGTGACGGTGATCATTTCGGTGTTCGGCTGGTCGCTGCTGCTCGACGGACCCATCGGCGCGATCCTGGCAGTGCCGCTATCGGCGACGGTCAAGGTGCTGCTGCGGCGTTACGTCTGGGAAGCCAGCGGACACGGGCGGCATTTCGTGCCGCTGACCCCGGAGTCGATGGCCGCTCTGGACGACGAAGAAAAACGGGCCGAGCAGGCCACCGCCCACAAACGCGATGCGGACGGACCAAGGAGGGCGGGTGAGCCGGTCGCGCCGTCGGACGAACCGCCGGTGGCCGGGCCGATCATCGTCCCGGCGGAATCGGGCAAAAAGATGGGCGAGGAAGCCTGACGCCACGAGGCAAAGCGCAACGTGGAACCCCGGTCCGCCGTTTCCTGCCGCCGGGTCATGCCAGACACAAAATGGCGTGACACCTTGATCGCGGTAGCGGCAGGCGTGGGGGTGCTGGCGTTTGTGTTGTACGCAATGTTTTCGCTCGGGCGACAGGCAAATTCGACGGGTTGGGTGGAGGGAGTAATCGTCGGCAAGAAATTCGTGCCGGGGCTGGAAACGCAGATCACGGTCGGCCAAGGCGGCGTCCAGAGCCGGACGCTGGCGGGGGACTATTTGTTCCGCGTCCGGTTGCCGCAGGAGAATGGGAAGGTTTACACCGTATTCGTGGATTCCTCGGTTTATGAAGCGCAACGGGAGGGGGATCGCTTTTATTTCGTGAAGCCGAAGGATTGATGCGTTGCTACGATCAACGTTCGCCAAGATAACAAAAGCTATAGTGATGGTGCTTCCGTATGGATAGCGCGTCCATGCAATCACGCACTTCCAGGCTTGAACCTTCCGCCGCCAAGCGGTCTATTGGCCGCACCTTCTTATGTCCACGACCCAGGAATTGACGCAAGCCGTGCAGGAACACAGCCGTTGGATCGCGCCGCTCCAGTCGGAGTTGGGGCGCGTCGTCGTCGGCCAGAAATACTTGGTGGACCGGCTGCTGATCGGTTTGCTGGGCAACGGCCACATCCTGCTCGAAGGCGTGCCCGGGTTGGCGAAGACCCTCACCGTCAAGACCCTCGCGGCGTGCATCCAGACCGGATTTTCACGCATCCAGTTCACGCCGGACCTGCTTCCGGCGGACCTCGTTGGCACCTTGGTTTACAATCCGAAGACCGGCGATTTCACCACCAAACAGGGGCCGCTATTTTCCAACCTGATCCTGGCGGACGAGGTCAACCGCGCGCCCGCCAAGGTGCAGAGCGCGTTGCTCGAAGCGATGCAGGAACGGCAGGTCACCATCGGTGAAACCACGTATAAATTGCCCGACCCGTTTCTCGTGCTGGCGACGCAAAATCCGTTGGATCAGGAGGGCACCTACCAGTTGCCCGAGGCGCAGTTGGACCGTTTCATGTTGAAACTCAACATCACGTATCCGACGCGCGCCGAGGAGCGGCAAATCCTCGACCTGATGGGCACCAGCACGCCGAAACTGACTGTCCAGCCGACCGTGCAACCGGCGGACATCCTGGCCGCGCGGGAGGTGGTCAACACGATTTACATCGACGACCGCGTGAAGGATTACATCGTGGATGTGGTGCTGGCGACGCGCGAGCCGGGCACGATCCCGGGGGCGAAGCTCGAAGGCATGATCCGCTGCGGGGCCAGCCCTCGCGCCACGATCAACCTGACGCTCGCCGCCAAAGCCTACGCGTTCCTGCACGGGCGGGGCTACGTCACGCCGCAGGACGTGAAGAGCATCGGCACGGACGTGCTGCGCCACCGCATCATCATGAGCTACGAAGCGGAGGCCGAGGAACTGACCAGCGAGGGGATCGTGCAGAAAATCTTTGCCGGGCTGCCGGTTCCTTGATTTTCGCTTTTCTCAACCCTGGCGGTTCCGGCGCAGGACGACCACCGTCATGCTGGCCAGCCCCAGGCCAATCGTGACAAGCGTCCCCGGCTCCGGCACCATCTCACCGGAATTGGTGGCCCAGAGGACGTTGCCAATCCCGATGATCTGCAAGCTGGTGCTGGCCGGGGCGACCGGACCGAGCGAACTGTTCGTGTTATCGCCGTAGACAAAGCTGACGCTGGTAACAGGAACGGTGTTCGAGAACGAAACCGTCACGTTGCCGTTCGCGGAAGTCTGGGCGTTATTGGCGGTGCCGGTGACGGAATTGCTGAAACCGGCGGCGGCGTTGTTGGCGTCACTGCCGACCAGGTTGTCGGCTGAGCCGGTGAGAGTGGGCAAGACGGTGTCGGTTCCGTTCACCCCGAGGATGTTTCGCACCTGATCGGTAAAGCTGCCGCTGGTGTAATCCACGTCAAAAAGCTTGAACGTCACGCCGTAGACCGCCTGCGAGAAATTGATGGTGAAGACGATGCCGTCCGTCGTGGAATTGGGGACCGCAATCCCGATCTGCATGGCGAGTTCACCGTCGTTGATGCCGCCGGTCGTGTAAACATTGGCAGGCGAACCGCTCCCGTTGGTGGCAACGGTGGGGGTCGAATCGACGAAGACGCTGGAAGTGGCGGAACCCTGATAGCCGAAAACGGTGCTCACCGTGTTGGAGCCGATGGTGAAGTTCTGGGTCGTGCCTGCGTTCGCCGCGCCGGATTGGTAGGCTGAACTCAGGTGCGACCAGTCGAGGGCCAGGACATCAGCGCGGGCGCTAGCGAGACCGCTGACTGCGAAACAGACGAGCAACGCGCCGGACAACAAACGGCGTGGGATCAGGTGGTTGGCAAGCATGGGAAGAGATTTGGAAGGAGCGGTACGGTAGTGATATTCGGTTTTAGCAACTTCCAGGCCAGGGCAGTTATCACCGGCGGCGTTCGCCGCGTGACGGAGCGCGGAACGGCCTGTCCGAGCGGCCTTGCGTTGCGAGGGGGGAAAGCGGTAGCTTGTCGTCGAAAATGATGACAAGAATTTTTTTACTTGGCTGGCTATGCGTGTTTGCGAGTGTTTCCGCCGGTCGCTCCCAGGAAAAGGCGACGGTTCCTTACGCGAAGATTTACGATGCGTTTCAGAGGGCGAAGAGTGTCCACACCAGGGAAGTGCGGGTGGCCATCGCGGTGGCGTCCAAAAACGAGGCAGTCCCGCCCGGCGCGGTGCGTTTGACGATCCAGGCGAAGAGCGGCGCACGAAAACTCCACGTGGACCCGGACGGCGAAATCCGCGCGTTTCCGATCAGCGCAAAATTGCTCCAGGAAAATCCCCCGGTCGTTTCCAACCAGCCCAAGGGCAGTCTCCAGATCGGCGGCGGGTTGTTTTTCAACACGCCGGCGACGACCACCTACCGCTACCAGAAACTGTCCGACCTGCTCGCGGCGGGCAACGCCGTGTCCAAGAAACGGGCGGGCTTCTTTTCCCTGGTGGCCCCGCAGACGAAGTCCGTGCTGTTCGTGTTCTTCCACGGCACGGGGCAGACACTCACCGTCCGGTCCAAATCTGCCCCGCAAACCTTGAAGGCCAACGAGAAAGGGGAGATCGCCCTGCGGATCGACCCGGCGTTGCTCACCGAGAACCCGACGGTGCACGTGTCCGAAAAACCGTCCAAGGTCTTGCCCGATTTGTAGGGTTGGATAGCGTGCCAGCGGCCCGATGCCCGAAACCGCCGACATCCTCAAAAAGATCCGCCGTCTGGAACTGCGCACCCGGCGGTTGGTGGCATCCGTGTTCGCGGGGCAATACCACTCCGTCTTCAAGGGGCGGGGGATGAATTTTGAAGACGTGCGCGCCTACAACCCGGGCGACGAGGTGCGCTTCATCGACCGCAACGTGACGGCGCGCACGGGGGACGTGCACGTCAAGAATTTCACCGAGGAACGCGAGTTGACCGTGATGCTGCTCGTGGACGTGAGCGCGTCGGGCGGGTTCGGCAGCGTGGAGCAATCCAAGCGCGAACTCGCCGCCGAGGTGGCCAGCCTGCTGGCGTTCAGCGCCATCGGCAACCGGGACAAGGTGGGACTCGTGCTTTTCTCGGACGAGGTGGAGCTTTTCCTGCCGCCGCGCAAGGGCCGGAGCCACGTGCTGCGGTTGATCCGCGAGGTGCTGTATCACCAGCCGCGCGGGCGGCGCACGGACATCGCGGCGGCATTGGAATACCTGAACCGGGTGGTGTCGCGGCGCTCGGTGGTGTTTTTGCTTTCGGATTTCCAGGCCCCGGATTTCTCGCGGCCCCTGGCGGTGACGGCGCGGCGGCACGACCTGGTGGCGGTGCCGGTGGTCGATCCGCTGGAGGAAACGCTACCGGACGTGGGTCGCATCAGCCTGGAGGACGCCGAGACCGGCGCGGTGTACGAGGTCAACACGTCTGATCGGCGGGTGCGCGCCGGGTTCGAGCAGGCCGTCGCTGCCCGGCGAATGACTCTGGCGGCGACTTTACGCCGGGCGCGGGTGGATGCCATCACGCTACGCACGGACGCCGATTATCTCCCGGCGTTGCGCGCCTTCTTTCAACAACGCGAACGCCGGATTGCCCGTCGATGATGATCGTCGCCCTGCTTTTGCCGTTGGCCGCCGTGGCCGCTGCGACCCCGCCGCCGGACATCCGGTCCATCGTGCCGCCACAGCCGTTTTACATCGCGGCGGGCGGGATCTGGCTGGTGCTCGCCGGGGTGTGTCTGGCGTTGGCGGGACTGTTGCTCTGGCTGTGGTTGCGGCGACCGAAGCCGACAGCGGCAGGCCCGGCGCTGACCCCCCGGCAGGTGGCCGCGCGGCAGTTGCAGCAACTGGAGGCGCAGATGCACGAACTCGACGCGCGTAGTTTCGGCGGTGCGGTGGCCGACGTGCTGCGGGTGTTCATCGGCGCGCAGTACGGCTTGAAACCGGAGCGGCAGACCTCGGACGAATTTCTCGGGTCGATCACGGGGTCGCGGGCGTTTTCGACGGGCGAGCACGCGCTGCTGCGAGATTTTCTCGGGGGGTGCGACCTGCTGAAGTTCGCGCGGGCCGACGCCACGCTCGACGGCAAACGCCGCCTCTTGATCCAAGCGTTGGAATTCCTGGAAGGCAGCGCGCAGGCTCCGCCGCTGGCCGCCGCTCAACCGGTCTTGACGCACGCTGTTTGACTCCGACTTTTGCCTTCCGACTTTCTTCCATGTCCTGGCACGATTTGACCCGCTTGAGCTTCGCGCAGCCCTGGTGGCTGCTGCTCCTGTTGCTGCCGGCCCTGCTGGCATGGCGGCGCGGGCGGCCCGGCGGCGCGCCCGCGTTGGTGTACTCGTCCACGGCGATCCTCCAAACGCTCGGGCGTCCGCGCGCCGCCCGGTCCGGGGCATTTTCCGAGGCCCTGTTGACCCTGACGCTCGCCGTGGCGGTCATCGCGCTGGCTCGGCCCCAGTTGAGCAACGCGTTCACGCAGATCGAGGCCAGCGGGATCGACATCATGATCGCCCTGGACGTTTCCGGGTCGATGCTGACGGAGGATTTTTCCATCAACGGCCAGCGAGCCAGCCGCGTGGATGCCATCAAAGAGATCACGCAACGCTTCATCGAGGCGCGCCCCAACGACCGCATCGGCATGCTCGCTTTTGCGGGCAAACCCTACCTGGTCAGCCCGCCGACGCTCGACCACGCGTGGCTCGTGGAAAATCTCGACCGCGTGAAGATCGGGCTGGTCGAGGACGGCACGGCCATCGGCTCGGCGCTCATCTCGGCGGCGAACCGGCTCAAGAACCGCGAGGCCAAGAGCCGCATCATCGTATTGCTCAGCGACGGCGACAACAACGCGGGACGGGTCAACCCGGACACGGCGGCGGAGGCGGTCCGCGTGCTGAACCTGAAGGTGTATACCATCGGCGTCGGCACCAACGGCATCGCGCCGTACCCGGTCCGCAAGGACCCGCTGACCGGCGAGACGATCTACGAGAACGTGCAGGTCGAATACGACGAAAAAACGCTCAACGACGTGGCGCGCATTGCTAACGGCCATTTCTTTCGTGCGGACAGCAGCGCCGCGCTCGAAGCTATCTATACCCAGATTGACCAGCTCGAAAAAACCACGGTGAAGGTCAGCAAATACCGCGAATACCGGGACTTGTTTCCCTGGTTGGTGGCGACGGCGGTGGGCTGCCTGGGCTGCCACATGGCGCTTTCGCAGACGCTTTGGCGGCGGCTGCCCTGAGGTTGAACCTTTCGTCGCAAAATTTGTCTTTCACACGATGTTTTCCGCTCTGACGTTTGGTTCGCCCTGGTTCCTGTGGGGGCTGCTAGCTCTCCCGGCGCTGGCGGGGCTGTTCGGCTGGGCGGAGGTGCAGGCGAGACGGCGTTTGGCGCGGCTCATCCAGACGCCGCGTCTGCGCAGGCAGCTCACCGGCGCGGCCAGCGCGGGACGGCGACAGACCCGGTTTGCCCTGTTGCTGGCGGGGTTGGGAACGCTCCTCCTTGCCGCCGCCGCGCCGCGCGTGGGCTACGAAACGCGCGATGTCCACCGGCGTGGGTTGGACGTGATCGTCATCGCCGACGTGTCGAAAAGCATGCTGGCCCAAGACCTGCCGCCCAGCCGGTTGGTCCGCGCGAAGCTGGCCGTGCAGGACCTCACGAGCCAACTCCAGGGCGACCGCCTCGGGCTGGTGGCGTTCGCGGGCAGCGCGTTCCTGCAAGCGCCGCTGACGCTCGACTACGACGCGGTGCTCGGCGCGGCGGCGGAACTCGACACCGACCTGATCCCGCGCGGCGGCACGAATCTAGGCGGGGCCATCGACCTCGCGCTCGAAGCCTTCGGCAAGGCCGAAGACGGCAACCGGGCCATCATCTTGATGAGTGACGGTGAGCCGACTGATGACACCGAGCAGGGCAAGGGCATGGAAGCCGCCGCGCGCGCCGCCGAGGCGGGGGTCCGCATTTACACGGTTGGTTTCGGCACGCCGGAAGGCGCACTCATTCCGCTGGGCGGCGACGGGAATTTCGTCCGCGACCAGGACGGCAGGATCGTCCACACGGCCCTCAACGAAGCCGGTCTCACCGCGCTGGCCAAGGCGGCGAACGGATTTTACGTGCGGTTCACCGGGGAGGCGTCCATGCAGGCGGTGGTCACGCAGGGCCTCAGCCAGTTGAAAGCCGGTGAAATCGACGCCCGCCAGACCCGCCACCCCATCGAACGTTACCAGTGGCCGCTGGGGGCAGGCATCCTGTTTTTGACGCTGGCGATGCTCGTGGGCGAACGCCGCCGGACCCGTGCAACCCCGGCGGCACCGCGCCGGACTCCCGCGCTGGCGACCGCCGCGGCGTTCCTCGCGCTGGCGTTCCTTGCGCCGCCACTCCGCGCCGAAGACGCCAAGCCGGAGCCGCCACCCACCGGCAACGCGCTGGACCTGTACCGCGCCGGTCACTATGAGGAGGCTTACCGGGCCTTCGAGAACCTAGCGGCAAAAAATCCGCAGATGGACAGCCTCCAGTTCAACGCCGGAACCAGCGCGTACATGGGCAAGCAGTACGACAACGCGCTCGAAGCGTTCAACAAAACGCTGACTTCCCCCGATCCCGGCCTGCAAGCGAAGGCCAACTACAACTTCGCCAACACGCTCTTTCGACGGGGCGAGGGCCAGGACGACCGCGAGAAGAAAATCAAGGATTGGCGCAACGCCGTCGAACACTATCAGAGCACGCTCGACACGTTGAAAGGCCCCGGCGCGAACGCCGCCGACCCGCGTTCCAAGGCCCTTGCCACCGACACCGTCTACAACCGCGATCTCGTCCAGAAACGCCTGGACGAACTGCTCAAAGAGCCGCCCAAACCGCCATCAGGCAGTCCGCAAAAGAAGGACGATAAATCCGAAGGCAAGCAGAGCGGCAAATCCTCCGACCGGAACCAGCCGCCGAAGCCGGACCAGAGTCCATCGCCGGATCAGAAACAACAAGGGCCGGGACGATCCCCGCCCGAGGCCTCGCCGCCGCCGGACAAATCCGGCCAGACGCCGGACCAGAAAGACCAAGGCAACCAACAGCAGCCCGGCCCGTCTCCGTCGCCGCCGGGGGATAAACCCGGGTCGCAGGACCAGAAAAACGACTCATCGAAAGGAGGGGAGCAGCCCGGCCAGACTCCCGGTCCCGGTTCCCGGCCCGACCAGGACAAACCCCGGCAACGCGGCGATTTCCAATCGCAAGCCGGCGGAGCTTCGCCCGAGCCGACCCCCGGCAGCGGCCAGCCGACCCCTGCCGAAGCCCCGGACGAGGCCGGGAAGATGAGTCCGGCCCAGGCCCGCGCGCTGCTCGATTCCCTCAAGGATCAGGACCAGCGCGTGGACCTCAGCGACCCGGCCAAGACCCAACACAGCCAAGATGAACGCGTGCTCAAAGATTGGTAAACCATTGCTGGCGGCGGCGCTGTTCCTCGCGTTCGGAACGGGCGGCGTCCGGGCGCAACAGACCGGCGGCCCCGCCGTCTCCGCCGCGTTGGAAGAGTCTACGGTGGACGCGGGTGAGGCGACCCGTTACCAGATCAGCGTCGTCAACGGACAGGCCGACAGCCCGCCGCCCGTGCCGGTCGTGCCCGGGTTGACGTTTCAATACATCGGACAGGAGAGCAACGAGAGCTATTATTACGACAGCCGGAGCGGTGGGCGCGCGATCAACACATCCGTGTATAACTACACGGTCCGGGCGATGCACGCGGGCCGCTACGTGATCCCGGGTCAGGAGGTGATGATCAAGGGCGCGGCCCAGCGCACACCGCCGTTGACGCTGATCGCAGGGGACAGCGGCGCGTCCGGCGGTGGTTCCACCTCGCCGGATCGGGCGCTCACCAGCGAACTTATCATCCCCAAACGGAGCGCCTTCCTCGGCGAGAGCATCCCCGTGGAGGTGCGTTCGTTCTTCGGCCTGTCGATCAACGGGCATCCCGACCCCGACCCCATGCTGACCGGTGAGGGGTTTAGCGTGCAGAAGTTCACGCCCGCGCTCATCCGTTCGCAGATCGTGGACGGCGTCCGGTACAACACGGCGTCGTACAAATCCGCCGTCGCAGGGTTGAAGATCGGCACGCTGACGGTCGGTCCGGCAGAGACCGCGCCGATTGTCCAGATGCCGGTCTCCCGTTCGCAGCAACGCTCGAACCAAGGCGGCTTCGACCCGTTTGCCAGCCTTTTCGGCGGACGCAGCTTGATGACGCCGGAGCAGCAGATCAAGGTCCGCACCGATCCGGTCACCCTGGAAATCAAGGAGCTGCCCGCCGGGAAACCGACGGATTTTTCGGGCGGCATCGGGCAGTTCAAGCTCGACGTGGAAACCGAGCCGCGCCGGGCACAGGCGGGCGATCCGGTCACGGTGCGTCTCATCCTGAGCGGGCAGGGGAATTTCGAGCGGATCAACGCGCCGACGCTGACCGACGAGCACGGCCTGAAAACGTATCCGCCCAGCGCGAAGTTCAAGGCCGACGACGACGTGGGCCTGAGCGGCGTCAAGACGTTTGAGCAGGTCGTCATCGCCGACGGCGCGCGGACCTCGCTGCCATCGTACCGTTTCAGCTACCTCGACCCCGGGACGGGCAAGTACGTCTCGCTCGACACCCCGCCGGTCGCGGTCCAGATCGAGGGCAGCATCGCCACGCCCGCGCCGGGGCCTGCCCTGGTCCAGCAACCGGCGGTCCCCACGCCAACCGCCACGCCGACGACCGCGCCGCCGCACACCGCCGAGGACATCCTCTACATCCGCCCCGACCCCGGCGCGGCCCGTGCCCGGGAAGATTTCCTGCCGTTGTACCAGCGGCGCAGCTTCTGGCGGGCGCAGGGTGTGCCGCTGGCGATCCTGCTCGCCGCGCTGGTCGGACTCGGCCTGCGTGCCCGTGCCCGGGACGAGGCGGCACGTCGGCAGGCGCGGCTCCAGCGCGAGCAGGATGAGCTGCAACGCACGCTGCGCCGCGAGGACGCCAGCCGACGCGATTTTTATGGGGCAGCGACCCGTCTCGCCCAACTGCGCGCCGCCCGTGGCCGGACCGATTTGCCACAGAGCGCCGCCGAAATTGCCGACGCCCGCCAGCTCGACCCGCAAACCGCCCACTCGGTGCAGGAGTTGTTTCACCGCCACGACGAACTCGCCTATAGCGGCGGCCAGGTCGCGCAGGAAACCGTGCCCGCCGACGAGCGGCGCACCGTGCTGGCCACGCTCGAAACCCTCGTCCAAAACCGCAAATGATCCGCTTTCTTCTCCGGGCCAGTCTGATTTGTCTCGCGGTCTGCTTCGCTTTCATCCCGGCCCGGGCAGTGGCGGACGGCGATGGGTTCAACCGGGGCAACGCGCTTTACGCCGCCGGAGATTTCGCCGGGGCCGCTGGAGCCTACGAAAGTCAGGTGCGCCGGGGCGAGTACACGGCGAACCTTTTCTACAACCTTGCCGACGCTTATTACCGGGAGGGCAATCGGGGCCGGGCGATCCTCGACTACCAGCGCGCGTTGATCCTGGACCCGGCGCACGCCGAGGCCGCCGCGAACCTCGCGTTCGTGCGCGGCGGCAAACCCGTAGCCTCGACCAGCGTGGGTTGGGTGGCCACCATGCTGCCATGGCTCACGGCGGCAGCAGGTTGGCTGGCGATAGTGGGGCTAGTGGTGGCCTGGTCCGGACGCCGGGCACGGGTGGCTGGCGTTCTGTTGCTGGGCATCGGACTGCTCGCGCTGGCCGCAGGTTTGGTCACGGGTCAGTCGTTGGACGACGGCGCGGGCGACCCGGCGCGCGCGGTGGTGGTGGCCGACAGCGTGCCCGCCCTGTATGCCCCGGCGGAGAATTCCAAGGTCATCACCAATCTGACGGCAGGCAGCGAGGTGCGCGTGTTATCGGATCAGGGTGCGTGGGTGTACGCGATGCTAGGCGACGGGACCCGGGCGTGGGTAACATTCGACAAGATTGAGCGCATCGTGCCGCGGTCGAGCCGGTAATTTTCCGGCCAGGCACGCCGCACCGGTCGTCCAAAAGGAGAGGGATGGCTCTCCGGGTCAGCCCCTATTTATCCGGGCAGCGTCCCCGTCGGCCCGATGTACCCACCGGATAGCCACAGAACGGCTCTGGAGAGCCGTTTCTCCCTCCGTTCACGGGTCGATGAAATACACCATGCTCGCGGTCCTCTGCTGTTTGGTTTCCGGCGTCGCCGGAGAGAGCAACGCCGTCAGCTCGGGTTTCAGCGCGTAGGTGTGGAAATAATAATCGTCGAGCAGCGCGCTGTACTGTCCGGCAGGCAAAGCGGCACGCGCCTTTTGCAACGCATCGGTCGCCCCGGGAATATCGTTGTGTTGCAACGCGAATGCCGCCGCCGTCAGCAGCCAGTAGCCCCCGGGCGCAGGCTCGCGCAAGTGGGCGTCCAGATCGGGTTTCACGTCCGCGTCCCGCCCCAGTTCGATCTGCGCCAGACGCATCTTGAGACCCGCGCATTCCCGTTGGCTTTCGCTCTCCGGCGCGCCTTCGGGCAGCCGTTGCAACGCTTGGCGGAATTTGTCGATGGCATCCTGCAGCCGGCCCTGACGCCGCAGCACCTCGCCCCAACGGTAATAATTGTCGGGGTTGAACGGGTCGATGCGCGATGCGTCGGCGAACGCCTCGGCAGCCCGCTTGAAGTCTCGCCGCCGGGAATACGTGAACCCCATCCCTTCGTTAACCGCTGCCGCAGGCAGGGGCTGCATGTAAGGTTCGAGCAGCCGGGAGAGATCGGCTTCCGCATCGTTGGTGTGCCCGAGGCGGGTGGTCAGCGACCCGAGGTAAACGTCGAGTTCCAGCGAACTGCCGAGTTGCTTTTTAAGGTCGAGCGCCTCGTCCTTGGCTTTCTTGAGATCGCCGGTCTGATCGGTGGCGAGGACCTGGTCGAGCTTGCCCAGCAAGGTCGCGTTCCAACGCGGCGGGGGCGCGGACGCGGCAGTGGCGGTGGTGTGCTGGCTCGCTTCGGGGTGGGGCGCTGCTCCCCGGCCCACGAGAAATGCCGCGATGGCCAGCCCGGCGCTGAACACGAAAAACAACACGCTGCGGCCCCGGCTCGGGGCGGTCCAATAAGTATCGTCGGGCGGCGCGGTCAGACGCGGTGTCAGTTTGGGTAGCGCGCCCGGCAATGCGGGCGTGGCAGCGCGTCCGGTATCGGTAGAAGCAGACGCAGCGGCAGCAGGGCCGGCCTCTTGCGCGCTGGTGTCCGCGCTGGCCGACGGCGTCCCTAAAGGCACCGTGTTCTTCTGAACGAACCGGTTGATCCTCGTGCGGGATTCGGGTTCGACGCTTTCGGCCTGTTTACGGGCGAGCAGGCGTTGGAGCAACGTGCCCAGGATGAGGATTTCGTCGTCCTCGCCCTCCGTCAGTTCTAATTCCGTGGCAGGCTCGACTTTCCTATGCCGCCGCTTTTGCGGCAGATATTCCGGCGCGTTCCCTTCTTCGGCGGCGGGTAGATTGGCATCCTCCGGGGCGGGTGGCTTGGGCTCCGGGGCAGCGGGTGGTTCGGAATCAGCGCTCATGGGTCAGGGCACAGGAATCAGGAGGCAATTGAAAAACAAAGAGGTAGGAAAACGGTCGGGCCGAACCGGCTACCACGGTGTCCCGTCGTCACCAGCCCCTCACCGTCGGTAGCAATCTACGGGCCTAGGAACAGAGTGGCAACGCAATATCCACCCGGCGGGTCCGTCGCGGTGGCGTGGGACTTTGCCGTTTGCAATCGCTTGGCACCCGTCACACAATTCCCACCGTGCCGGAAAACCGCTGTTTGCACATCGACCTCGACAGAGCCTGGGCACCCGGGCTGCTGCCTCTGCCCACCGTGCCCTGCCACGAATGGGGACCGCGCCTGCGTTTCTGCGCGCCGGACGCGGAGATGGAAGCATTCCGTGCCGCCGTTGTCCCCGGCCTTGGCGCCGCCCGGTTCCTGGTTTACGGCTCGGGCGACTTCCATCACCTGAGCGCATTGTGGCTGCGTCGCGTCGAAACCCCGGTGACCTTGGTGAGCTTCGACAATCATCCCGACTGGGACATCCGCCCGCCTAAGTGGTGTTGCGGCAGTTGGATGAACCGCGCGCTTGATCTGCCGCAGGTCGAGCACATCGCCGTCTGGGGCTGCGGGAATTTCGAGTGCTGGGGCTGGCACCGCCTCTGGGGCAACCACCGCGACGTACGCGCCGGGCGGCTGGCGGTGCACCCGTGGGCGGATGGCCGTTCCGCCGCCGATCAGGCGAAGCCCGGGTCGATCACGCAGGGGAACTGGCGAGAAAAGTTCGAGAAGTTCGCTGTTGGGCTGGTGGGCCGTCGGCTGTACGTCACGGTGGACATCGACGGCCTGCGCGGCGAGGACGCCGTGACTAACTGGGAAAACGGCCGCTTTTCGGCGGAAGATGTGCGCTGGGCGCTGGGCGTTTTGCGGCGGCACGCGGCTATCGTGGCGGGTGACCTGTGCGGGGCACGTTCGGACGCCGCGTATGCCCGGCGCACCCAACGCTTCGCTTCGGAAACGGACCACCCCGAGTTGCCACCGTTCGACCGGGAGGAGGCCGCGCGCATCAACGGGCGGACGTTTGCGACGATCTGGCCGGAACTGACCGCCGACTGAACGCACGCGTTGATCTAGCTCGCTGCTACCAGCATCACGCCGACCGAGATGAGCAGCGCGCCGACCACCAGCGGCAGCGTCAGCCGTTCTTTGAGGAAAAAGCTGGCCCCGACTGTCACGATGATGACGCTCAACCCCTGGAACGGGAACACCAGGCTCAGGTCGTTGCGCTGCAACAACCCGAGATTGACGAAAAAGGAGATCGTCATGCTGAAGATGCCTCCGGCGAAAATCAGCGCGCGGCGCGAAGACGACAGGGTGGATGGCGCGGTGTCCTCGTGGTCGTCGCCCAGCGCCCATTTAAGCAGAATCTGCCCGGCGACGAGTGTCCCCAGCGCGACGAAAATCAAGGTGAGCGTCAGCGCGC
>CAXSED010000083.1:0-18678 GCA_964236475.1 uncultured Chthoniobacterales bacterium | reverse complement strand
TTTGCCAAGGCGAGCCTGCCGCGCGGCCTGACGCTCGACAACCTGCGCATCGCCGTCGACGTGGCCAACGGCGCGGGCTATAAATCGACGCCGTGGATTCTCCGCGAATTGGGAGCCGACGTGCTCACGTTCCACAACAACCCGGACGGCACCAACATCAACCGGGATTGCGGGAGCACCCACCCATCGGAAATCCAACTTCTCGTTCGCCAAACGGGCGCGGGGGTCGGCATCACGCACGACGGCGACGCCGACCGTGTCCTGCTGTGCGATGAAAAGGGCCAACTGGTCGATGGCGACGAGATCATGGCCATCGCCGCCCGGGAGTTCTTGCAGCAGGGCCGTTTGGCCGACAACACGCTCGTGGCCACGGTGATGAGCAACTACGGCCTGGAAGAATCGCTGGGCGAATGCGGCGGCAAGGTGATCCGCGCGCAGGTGGGGGATCGCTACGTCATCGAGGAAATGGTGAAGGGCAACCTCAACCTCGGCGGCGAGCAGAGCGGTCACATGATTTTCCGTGATTTCACCACGACCGGCGATGGCATTATCACCGCGCTCCAGGTTTTGCGCATCATGCGAGACACGGGCAAGCCGCTCAGCGAACTCAAACAGTGCCTGTCCAAATACCCCCAAGCCCAGCGCAACCTGCGGGTTGCTCGCAAGCCGCCGCTGATCGATCTGCCGGAAGTCAGCAAGCTGGTGGCCGAAACGGAGGGTCAACTCGGCGGTAAAGGCCGCGTGTTGCTGCGTTACTCGGGCACGGAGCCGAAGGTGCGCCTATTAATCGAAGGGCGCGACCAAACGCTCATCGAAAAGCAGGCCGACCGCATCGCCGACGCGCTGATGACCGCCATCGGCAGCTAAGTAGTCGCTTTACCCGCGACGGCTGAAGATACGGACCTCGTTTGCCTGATCGGTCATGTCGGACAAATCTTTGAGCGTGGCATCCTGACGCTTGAGTAAATCATCGTTGGCCGTTTGCAAATCTTGTAATTCAGTCATCGGATCGGTCGAAGCCGGCGTCAGCATTTGCGACCGGCTCCTCGCCGCGGGGAGTGAGATGACTATTGCTGCGGCGAGCAACGGGATGGAGAAAAGAGAGAGTTTCATCGGGAACAAAGGGGTGAAGCGCAAATGACGGGTCTTAACGGTGGCCGGAACCGGCACGGCCCGCATAAATCTTGGCTTGGCGAAGATTTTCTTTTAACAACGCGGTTTGCGCTTCAATTTTGGTTTGATTCGCCGCCATGGCGTCTTGTTGCGACTTGAGTTTGACGAGCAGCGCATTGAGCGCGGCGTTGGAGGTGGACATTGCGGGCGCTTGAGAATGGCTCTCGGGAGCGAAGACGGAGCCGCCGATAGCAATGATCGCCAACAAGATAAGCACGAGCGACCCACGCGAAGTTTGCAGGGAACGGAAACGGTTTGTCATAGGGTTTCGACCGGGGACGATCCCTCATGCAGCAAAAAACGTTCCAAATTTGAAAGTATTTCTCTTTTTTGCTTGCCGAGGGTTCCGAAATTGCTCAAGGTCTACAGCATATGGCAAGCCCTGGAATGCAGCAGACGCAGAACCTGTCGATGCAACAGGTGCTGGCTCCCCAACTTCAGCAAAGCCTCGTCATTTTACAGGCTCCGATGTTGGAACTGCGCAACATCGTGCAGCAGGAAATGCAGACCAACCCGGTGCTCGAAGAGGAGGTTCCCGAATCCACCCCCGAGGACAACACACAGCAGAACGACGATTTCAAGGAGGAGTTCGAGCAACTCGCCAAGCTCGACGAGGAGTGGCGTGAATACATGGCGCAGAGCAGCGGCTACAACAGCCGGAGCGACGACGACGAGGAACGCCGCCAATTTTTCTTCGATTCCATCGCCAACCAGGAAACGCTCCAGCAGCATCTCATCGGACAGATCAACGGCGCGGAACTTAGCCAAGGTGACCGCCGGTTGGCCGAGTTGATCATCGGCAACATCGACGACAACGGGTTCCTCCAAACGACGCCCGAAGAAATGAGCGCCAACACCGGCGTCGCTGTCGGTGATCTACGGCGGCTCGTCGAGGTGATCCAGACGTTTCATCCCGCCGGGGTCGGCGCGCTGGACCTGCGGGATTGCCTGCTGATCCAACTCCGCCGTCTCGGCAAGGAGAACACGCTGGAATTCCAGATCATTTTCAAATATCTCGATGAACTCGGCAAACGCCGCTTCCCGGAGATCGCCCGGCGACTCGGAATCACCGTCGAACAGGTGCAGCAAGCTGCCTATTCCATCGCCACGCTGGACCCCAAGCCCGGTGCGATTTTCGCCCCCGACCCGAACAATTACGTCCTGCCCGATGTCAGCGTGGAAAAAATTGGCGATGCCTACACGGTCATGCTCAACGGCGAGCAAATCCCCCACCTGCGCATTTCCAACACGTACAAGGACCTGATGGCGCAGAACGGCAGCGGCGGCGACGTGAAGGATTACATCCGCGAGAAGATTCGCAGCGGCAAATTCCTCATCAAGAGCATTCACCAGCGGCAGCAGACAATTTCCAACATTGCCAACCAGATCGTCAGCCGACAGCAGGAGTTTCTGGACAACGGCACCGCGTTTCTCCGCCCGATGACCATGGTGCAGATTGCCGAGGCTGTGGGCGTCCACGAAACCACGGTCAGCCGAGCCATTTCTGGCAAGTACATCTCCACCCCGCAGGGAGTGTTTGAGATGCGTTATTTCTTCACCCCAGGCTACCAGACTGCCACGGGAGAGTCGATGAGCAACACTAGCGTCAAGGAAGCCATCCTCGACCTGATCAAAGGCGAAGGCGCGACGAACCCGCTCAGCGACAAGGACATCGTGTCCATCCTCAGTGAGCGCGGCATTCCCATCGCCCGGCGCACCGTGGCAAAGTACCGCAACGAGCTGAACATCCTGCCGAGCAACATGCGCAAGCAGTATTGAGACGCGCGGGCAACGTGCTTTTCACGTTGCAATTCCCGTGGGATGCCTTTGGGTAAAGTCCTATGGACGGCGACAACCTCTGGCAACGTTTTCAGCAGTATTGGCTTCTCGACGAGCGCACCGGCATCAGTTTGGACATCAGCCGCATGCGTTTCCCGGACGATTATCTCGCCCGGATGGAAGCACCGGCGCAGAAGGCTTTCGCCGCGATGCAGGCACTCGAAGGTGGGGCCGTCGCCAATCCGGACGAACATCGGGAGGTCGGCCATTACTGGCTTCGGGACGCCAAGCTCGCGCCGACAGAGGAGCTCCGCGCCACCATCACGGAAGACTTGGCGAACATCAAAAGTTTCGCCGCCGACGTGCATTCAGGCAAAATTAAGGCGGTGGACGGACAGCCCTTCGCCACCGTGCTGGTCATCGGCATCGGTGGTTCGGCTTTGGGACCGCAACTCGTGGCCGATTCGCTCGGTTCGGCGCACGACAAACTGACACCTTACTTTCTGGACAACACCGACCCGGATGGCTTCGACCGTCTTTTCGCCCGCCTCGGCGACGGGTTGAAACGCACGCTCGTCCTCGTCACCTCGAAATCCGGTGGGACGAAGGAAACGCGTAATGGAATGCTAGAGACCCAGGCGCGTTTTCAGTCTCTGGGCACTGCGTTCGCCTCACAGTTCGTCGCCGTGACCGGGAAGGACAGCGACCTCGATAAGCTCGCTGTGAAGGAAGGCTGGCTGCGCCGGTTCCCCATGTACGATTGGGTCGGCGGACGAACCTCGGTCATGAGCGCGGTCGGCCTGCTACCCGCTGCCCTGCAGGGCATCGACATCGACGCATTTCTCCAAGGTGCGGCGGACATGGATATCCACACGCGTCAGCACGAGACGCTCCGCAACGAGGCCATGTTGCTTTCGCTCATGTGGTTTTACGCCACTGATGGCCAAGGCAAAAAGGACATGGTCATCCTCCCTTATAAAGACCGCTTGGTTTTGATGAGCAAATACCTTCAGCAACTTGTCATGGAATCGCTCGGAAAGGAGCGTGATCTGGACGGAAAAGTTGTCCATCAAGGCATCGCCGTTTATGGCAACAAAGGTTCGACGGACCAACACGCCTATGTGCAGCAACTTCGTGAAGGCGTGTTGAACTTTTACGCGACTTTCATCGAAGTGCGCCGTGACCGGCCCGCCGGGGCAGCTTATGATGTCGAACCGGAGGTGACGAGCGGCGACTACCTCCAAGGCTTCCTGCGCGGAACTCGCACTGCACTCTACGAAAACGGGCGGGAATCGCTGACCATCAGCGTCCCCGAGGTGAACCCTTATGCACTCGGGGCGCTGATTGCCCTCTACGAACGCGCGGTAGGATTTTACGGAAATCTCGTAAATATAAACGCCTACCATCAGCCTGGGGTTGAGGCAGGCAAAAAAGCGGCGACGCGTTTGCTCGAATTACAGCAGAAGGTGCATGAGCATCTTTCCGTCCGTGGCGAGGCCCAATCCGCTGCGGATATCGCTAAAGCCATCGCCGCAGACCCAGAGGATGTTTACCATATCCTGACCCACCTCTCGGCGAATTCACCGAAGTACAAGCGCGCAGGCGGCGGCCAGCCTGGGGCGGCTGTCTTTTCACTCGGCTGAAAAGAAGTTCGGGGACCCTTCCAAGATTTCAGGGATATCCCCCAGTGTCCTTTTTCTTTACACTCCGTCGGAAGTTTCTTAAAACGGATGTGCCGTTGACTTGTCCAATCCAAGCCGACTAAACCATCCCAAGGCGCTGGAACCGTATCTCTTTGGCGGTCTTTCGCCCAATCACACCTTGAAGCAGACCACAACCACGGACGACCTCCCATTGGTGCCTTGGGTAAGAGTGGAAGGTTTTATCGGGCAATTGGCGCACGACATTCGCAACGGACTCAACGCGGTGGAGTTGCAGTTGACGTTCCTGGGAGAAATCTCCACCGACCCCGAAGCGGTGGACGAGATCAAACGGCTTCGCAATACGCTGGCAAACGTGACCCGACAGCTCCAGTCACTGCGGACGGGCATCGGAGCGGCACTGCCCTATTCGCTGGAGTACCCCGCCGAAGATTTCTTCGACGACCTGCGCGAGCGCTTCGTAAAATTGACCCATGACGCGAGCAGCAAGGTGCTCTGGGAAATTAACCTTGGATCAGAGGTGGTTTTGAAAGTGGACCCCGACCTGACTATCAATGCTCTGCTCGAATTGCTGGCAAACGGGCTGCATTTCACACGAGCCGAGGCCTTGCCAATACGCGTTCAGGTTTCAGCAATCGATGGGGGCGTGTCGTTTTTACTCCAAGAACCGCAACAGACTGAACCAACCGTCACGCCGGAGGAATGGGGACGCGCTCCGCTGTTGACCACTCGTCGGGGCGCTTACGGCCTGGGATTGTTTCGTGTTCGCCGAGGTCTGGAATCCCAGGGCGGCACGTTGGACGTAGAATATTCATCCGCGCAGCAATCTCTTACCACAAGGGTGACACTCCCCGGTGCGCCGACGAAGCAGCCATGACGGAAAACAGCGCGAAACGGGTCCTGATCATCGACGATGAGCGGCCGATCTTGATGACACTCGAAGCATTGCTTGGTCGGCACGGCTACCTGGTGGAAACCGCGCGCACGGCGGCCCAAGGCCTCGAACTGGCCGAACGCAAGGAAGGGCCGGACCTCGTTTTGCTCGACATCGGGTTGCCCGACGCAAGCGGTCTCGAAGTGCTCACCAAAATCAAGCAGAGCACGCCGCACATCCAGACCATCGTGCTCACCGGCCAGGACACGCTCAGCAACGCCATTGATTCCATCAAACTGGGAGCGTTTCACTTCATCGGCAAGCCCTACGCCGCCGAAGAGTTGCTCAGCCTGATGCGGCGCGCTTCCGAGTCGCAACAACTGGCCCGGGAAACCCACCACCTGCGAGAGGAGGCCAAGGAACTCAAGGCGCTCCTCAAACAGGCGGAATCTCAAAACGCCCCGGTATTCAAGAACCGGCGCATGGTCGAGATCGAGGAGTTCATCACCCAAATCGCTCCCTCGGAAGCCAATGTGCTCGTCACGGGCGAGAGCGGCGTGGGCAAGGAAGTGGTGGCCAATCTTCTGCACACCCGCAGCCGACGGCGCGGCGGCCCCTTGGTCAAACTCAACTGCGCTGCCCTGCCCCAGCATCTGATCGAAGGCGAACTGTTCGGCTACGTCAAAGGGGCGTTCACCGGCGCAATCAACGATTTCCCCGGCATGATCGCCGCGGCTTCCGGCGGAACCCTATTTCTGGACGAGATCGCCGAGATGCCCGCGACTCTCCAGACCCGCTTTCTGCGCGTGTTGCAGGAGCGCGAATTCCGACCCCTCGGCAGCACGAAAACCTTGAAAGCCGATTTCCGGCTTGTCGCCGCGACGAATCAGGCCATCACCCGCGCTCTGCGAGATGGCTCCCTGCGCCCGGACCTCTATTACCGGATCAACACGTTCCAGATCGAAATCCCTGCCTTGCGCGACCGTCGCGAGGACATCGCTCCGTTGGTAGCCCTTTTCGTGAAGCGGCACTCGCTGCAAATGGGGCGTTCCGAGCCGCGCATCACCGCCGAGGCCTTAGCCCGGCTGCGTGACTTCGCATGGCCCGGGAACGTGCGGCAATTGCAAAACGCCATCGAATACGCGGTCGTGTTGGCCAAGGAAGACACCATCACAGAAAGCAGCTTGCCTCCGGAAATCCTGCTTCCGGCTGAGCCGCGCGAGGAATTCGCCGCGTTTCCGCCCGTCCCTGCCGGCGCAGTACCCGCTGGCGTGGGCGTGTCGGATTACGAGAATGCCAGCTTGAATCTGGACGACCGTGAGCGCCACGCGATCATGCAAGCCTTGGCCCATACGCACGGGAACAAACTCAAAGCTGCCAAGATGCTCGGGATCCATCGTCCCACGCTTTACAACAAGATGAAACGCTACGGGATCGCGGTTTGAAAATGGAGCCTTCGAGGCACGAAACACGCTGCAAAACGGCGCGAAGATCCTGAACCAAAATCGCCATGCCGCATCTGCAAAAAGTCCTCGCGCATGCCGAGCGTGAATTGGCCGTCCTCGACCTCGCCGAGCACGATCCGGCGACGCCCCGCTTGCCGCTGTACAAACGGTTCCTGAAGATCGAGAACCACCGTTTGCTCCTCGCGCATCAAGCTGGAGGCGGCGGCGTGGAAATCTGCACCCGGCGAGTCGAGTTGCTGGATATTCTCTTACGCCAGTTGTTCACCGACGCCTGCCGCGCTTCTCCTCCCTGCGCCGACGAGCCGGACACCCTGCCCACGATGCTGGCCATCGGCGGCTATGGCCGGGGTGTGCTCAACCCCCACAGCGACGTGGACATCCTGTTTCTCCACGACCACAGCCCCGGCAAAGTTCCCGCGCACGTCAACGCGTTGATCAAGCAGGTGCTGTACGTGCTGTGGGACATCGGTTTCAAGGTGGGTCACGGCACCCGTTCGATCCGCGAAGCCTGCGACCACGCCAATCAGGACAACATTTCCAAAACCGCCCTGCTGGAATCCCGGTTTCTCGCGGGCCGGGAGCTGCTGGTGGCCGAGTTTCGCCATCGGTTCGAGCAAGCCTGTGTGCGCGGCCAGGAGGCGAAGTATCTGGCCTGGCGGCAGGAAGATCAGCACAACCGGCATCTCAAGTATGGCCCCACGGTGTTCCTGCAGGAGCCGAACGTCAAAACGAGTCCCGGCGGGCTGCGCGATTACCATAACCTCCTCTGGAGCTTGCTCTTTCTGGAGCCGGAAGCCGGGGGCGACCCGTTGAACAAAAACGCGTTCATCCATTCGAGCGAACGCCGGACGCTGGAGGCTGCCAACGATTTCCTGCTGCGCGTCCGCACAGACCTGCATTACTTAACCCGGCGTGCTTCCGACGCGCTGACGCTCAATTACCAGGGGCAGATTGCCGACCGTTTCAACTACCCGCAGGCGAACACTCTGCGACGCAGCGAGGCGTTTATGCGAGACTATTATCACCACGCGCGGTCCATGGCGTTGGTGACCGAAACGCTCTTCGAGCGGCTCGTCCAGAACGGTGCAAACGCTGCGGCTTTACCGAAGCCGGTCAACGGGTCGCTCCGCCTGTTTGGCCGGGGCGAGCCGGAGCCGGAGTACTTCGACGGCTTTTACAGTCAGCACGGGATGATTTACCCGGAAAGCCGCGACGTGTTTAAACAGGACCCGTTCCGGTTGCTGCGCGTGTTCGAGCACATGCAGGACCACGACTTGCGGCTGAGTTCGGAGCTGGAGCAGCTCATCCGCCGCCGCCGCCGCTTGATCAACCGCACTTTCCAATATGCCCGGACGGCGCGGGAAATCTTCGTCTCGATTTTGTCCAAACCGGGCAAGGTAGGCCGCGTATTGCGGGCAATGCACGAGGTGGACGTGCTCGGGGATTACCTGCCAGAGTTCGGCGAGTTAACCTGCCTCGTCCAGCACGAATTTTTCCACCGTTATTCGGCGGACGAACACACCCTGGTTTGTATCGAAAAACTCGACGGCCTGCTTCAGGAACCATTGGACCCACGTTTCGCCGACTACCGCGCGCTTTTCGAGAAATTGCCCGATCCGTTCGTACTGTATCTCGCCTTGCTGATGCACGACACCGGCAAGGCCACCAGCGCCCGCCACCACGCCGAAGCCAGCGCGCTGTTCGCTCAAAAAGTCGCCGCTCGCTTGCAGTTGAGCGCCGACCGGCGCCGGTCATTGATCCTGCTCGTCGATCACCACCTGACACTCTCCTCCACTGCCCAGCGGCGCAATCTAGACGACCCGGCCACCGTCGTGGAATTCACGCAAATCGTCAAAGACCTCCCCACCCTCGACGAGTTGATGTTGCTGACTCTCGCGGATGGGCAGGGCACCAGCGACGAGGCCTGGAGCGATTGGAAGGAATCTCTCGTCTGGCAGTTATACCGCTCGGCCCACAAATATCTTTCCGAGGGCGAGGCCGGATATCTCGCCAACCTCCGACAGCGCGACGCTCAACGCCAGGCCGTCGCCTCATTGCTCGATCTCAGTTACGGCGAAGAGATCGACGCACATTTCCAGGGGATGCCCGACCGTTACTTCGAGACGTTCGACGCGTCGGTCATCGCCGATCATCTCCGGCTGGTCCGCCAGTTCCTCGGCTATCGCTACGAGCACACCGACGCCGACGCCGCGCTGGCCCCCGCGATCCGTTGGATTCCACGCCCGCAGCGCGGACACACAGAATGTTGGGTCAGCACCTGGGAGCGCGGTGGGCTTTTTTCCAAGATCGCCGGAAGCTTCGCGGCGGCAGGCCTGAGCATCCTGAGCGCGGACATCTACACCCGGAACGACAGCCTCGCGCTCGACCTTTTTCGCGTGGCCGACCCGTACCAGCGCGGTCCCATCGAGCCGCGCGACCTCGCGTCGGTCGAAGGGACGCTGCGTCAGAGTCTCCTGACCGATGCGTTCGACTTCACCCCGTTGCTGCAAAAGGCACGCCGACGCCGCCGGCCCTCCGCCACCCGACCACAGGAACTGGATTTTCCGACGCGCACGGTCATCACCAACGAAGCCACGAATCTGCACACCTTGATCGAGGTACAAACTCCGGACCGGCTCGGGTTGCTCTACGATCTGTTGCGTGCGCTCGGCAAACTCAAAATCAACGTCGTGCTTTCCCGTATCGCTACGGAAAAAGGCGGAGCCATCGACAGTTTTTACGTGACGAACTTGGACGGCGAGCGCATCACCGACGCGTCCACGATGGATAAAATCCAGACGGCGGTGCAATTGGCCGCCGTGAAAGGGACGTGACGCTTTCCATCGGGCGCAGCTCGCCCTAATTCCCCATCGTGGCGAGCTTTGCCTTGATGCCCGCGAAATAATTCCTGGCCTCCTTGGCCGCCGCCTCGACCGGCTGGCCCAACGCCGCGAGCACCGGCTGGACCGCCGCCGTTTCGTCGGCGAGGAACGAACGCACGGTCACCAGGGCCATCTCCCCGCCGGGCCAGTAGGCGTCCAGCGGCGGAGCGACCGCGCCAAAAGCGTTTGCAGGTTCCGGTTGATGGTGCTCGATGGCCAGCGCGCGGCCCAGTTCGTGGATCGCCGCCAGCGTGGCCGTCCGGGCTTCCTCGGTCATTTCTTCGGCGGCGAGGACACGGGCCATCTTTACCCGCCGTGCGTGTTGTTCGCGGGTGGCCCAGACCCGTGCCTGCTCTTGGGGCGTAAGCGGTTGGGCAGCCACACCGACCGGAGGATACAGAACGCGGGTTGCGCGCAGCGATGGGTTCACCACGCCGGATTCGGCCAACCGCCGCAGCAACTCGGCCGTCGCACGATCCACCACTTCCAACTGCACCGATGGCGCTGGTTCCCCCGCGCGCGACGGACCAAAAAATTCGGTTTCCAAGGGACGCAGTTTTTCGCGGGCAGACTCTGCGTCCCGCGCGACCACCATCAGCAACACCGACGACTCACCCCGGGACGGAAACCGCTCTTCACAGGCCACCAGGCTGCCGCCAAGCGTTTCGATGGCGCGCTGACAAAACGCCCGGGGCTGGTCCGATGGCGCTGGCGGCGAAATGGTGGGTGCCCTGCGCCCGACGGCTGCGGCTTTTGAGGGTTTGATTTCCGGTCGCTCGGTTCGCTCCGGGGCTGCCAAATCGGGGAAAAGTTCTTCGAGCCGTTGCAGGAAATCCTCCCGTCCGCCCATCATCTTGATCGTGCTGAGATCCCCACGCTGATCGAGCACTCCGTCGCTGAGCGCCTGTTTGCGGGCGAGCATGCCGAGCATCCGGTGTTCGATGGTCCGTTCGCTGACGAGGTTGAGCACCGTGACCGCGCTCGTCTGGTCCTTGCGCCAGGCGCGGGCGATGCGCTGCTCCAAACGCGCCGGGTTCCAGGGCAGGTCGCAGTTGATGACGACGCTCGCGTTCTGGAGGTTCAGACCGACTCCACCGGCATCCGTGCTGAGCAACACGCGGCAAGCCGGGTCCTCGCGGAACCGCTGGACTTCCTGCCTGCGTTGCGCCGCCGAGATGCTCCCGGTGTGGCTGGCGAACCCGAACCGCAGCCGTCGGCACAGGCCACCCGCCAGTTCCAGCATCCGCTCCCATTCGCTGAAAATCAGCACTTTGACCTCGGGATTGCCCATGCATTCGGCGAGGATACGCGCCAGTTCGTCCAGCTTCGGGCAGGCGCGGTCCGCCGGGTCCAAGATGAAATTGCTGTCGCAGATCATCCGCAGCATGTTCAACTCGCGCATGAGACGTTCGCGTTGCGGTTCGGGCAGCGCGCGCCGCTTCGCAGCTGCCAGTAGCCGGGTGACGATGGCCTCGTGGGTTCGGTACGACTGACGCTGGCTCTCGCTGAGCGGAACCAGGAACGTGCGCTCGGCACGATTGGGCAGTTCGGTTTCCACGTCGGCCTTGCGACGGCGCAGCAACAGCGGACGGATGCGGCGGCGCAGTTCGTCGAGATTACGGTAGCCGCGCGGTCGGCCCCGTTCGTCGAATTCGTAGAATTCCCGGTTAAACCGGAACAATGGCCCGAACACGGACGGGTCGAGAAAACTCACCAGTGAGTACAACTCGTCGATCCGATTTTCGATGGGGGTGCCAGTCAACACCCAGGCATAACGGCTGCGCAGCCGTTTAACGGCCACCGCGGTTTTTGTGTTCCAGTTTTTGATCCGCTGGGCCTCGTCGAGAATGACCACTTCCGGTTGCAGCCGCTCGTTGACCTCCAGGGCATCGGTCAACATCGTCTCGTAGGTGGCAATCGTAAAAAACGGGGCCGTCGCTCGGTGGTATCCCGCTAGCCGTTCAGGCCGTGTGCCGCTGAGGGTCTGGAAACGCAACCGCGTGAATCGGGTGATCTGGTCTTCCCATTCACCCTGTAAGGAGGTGGGGGTGACAATCAGGACCCGCTCAATCCGTTGGAGGCGACGCAACAAGGCGCACGCCGCGACTGCCTGCACGGTTTTACCCAGCCCCATCTCATCGGCTAGCAAGGCACGTTCCGCGCAGACGAGATGCAGCATCCCTTCGCGTTGATACGGGAAAAGCGGCAAAACTGTTTCCTGCGCGGGCCACGCCCCGGACTGCACGTTTTGCTCGTAGGAGCGTCGCAACGCCAATCCCTCGGACTCGCGCTTCCGGCATTCGAGCCAGAAAGCCACCTCCTGCGAAATCCGTAACTCCGGTTGCGGGTATCCCTTCCAGAGTTCGATGCCCATCTCGGGCAAATAGCCCCCGACCATGCGCCCGTCGGCATCGAAAAGCCGACGCAGTGGGCGCGGCAGGCGTTCCAAATTCCGCTCGACCCAGAGCACCTGAGCGTCACGGTCTGGCGCGAGATCAATCCGGGACGATCCGCCGATCCGTGCGGCTGCGTATTCCAGCGGCAGGCGGTTCTCCAGATGGTCCAGACAAGCTTCGACGTGCTTGCAGGTGCCGAGGCCGTTTACGCGGAAATCGACACACTCACAGTTGAACTGCCGCCGGGCGAGATCGCGGATTTCGACCGAATAAGTCACGCCGCTCTGCGAGTGCACGTCAAAATTCGAGAACACGGGGTAACGTTCGTCCCGGTTCTCGATCTGCGGCGATTCCTCCTGCGCACGCAGACGGCGACGGGTAATTTCGTCCTGGTCCGTGGTGCGCCAATCGTCGACCGGCGGCAGGTCGGTGGCGGACCGGAGAGGCAGGGTGGCGTCGCGCATCGGATCAGAGTATGCATTTCCCGGCTCCATGGCAAAGAGTCCTTGGCAGCCGGAAAGGCAGTTCGCAGCGTACACTTTAGCCTCGCCCGTTCTTGCCTCGGAATCTGCCCGCATGTTGACCCCCCAATTCTATCGGCTGTTTCTTTGGCATGTTGTGCGCAACGCCCGGCGGCACCCGCTGCTGGCCGCGTTGAACGTACTGAGCGTCGCGTTGGGCGTGTCCGTTTATCTGGCGATCCAGATCGCCAACCACAGCGCAAACCAATCGTTTGCCGCGAGCATCGACCTCGTGGCCGGGAAGGCAAACCTGGAAGCGCGTTCGGCCAGCGGCACCTTCGACGAAACGCTTCTGCCCAAGCTCGCCCACGCGCCGGGAGTCAAGGCGGCGACCCCGCTGGTCGAGGGCTACGCTACGCTACCGGATTATCCCGGCGAATACTTGCAGGTGCTCGGAGTCGATATTTACACGAACCCACCCTTTGCCACGTTCGCGGTCGGCGGCCAGTCGGACAGCGACTGGGCGAACCTCGATCTGGACGGCTGGCTGGGCGATCCGCGTGCGCTAGCCATCACGGACGAGTTTGCCCACGAGCGTGGCCTGAAGGTCGGCGACCCGATCCGTCTGCAAATCAACGGACGCGAACAGGTGCTCACCGTGCGTTTTCTGATCCGGTTGACGGACACGGCGGCGGGGCGCGGCAACTCCCGTATCGCCGCTCTGGACATCGGTTGGGCGCAGGAGCTTTTTCAACGGACCGGACGGCTGTCCAGCGTGCAACTTTTGCTGGACCATCCCGCCGAAGCCGAGACCGCCGCCCGCGCCCTGTCCAAACTCGTCCCGGCAGACGTGACGATCTCCACCCCCGGCGCTCGCAGCGGACAGGTCGAAAGGATGCTGTCGAGCTTTCAACTCAATCTGAGCGCGTTGTCGTTGATCTCGCTGTTGGTGGGCATGTTTCTGATCTACAATACGATCACTGCCAGTGTGGTGCGCCGCCGGATCGAGACGGGTATCCTGCGCGCGGTGGGTGCGTCGCGCCTCGAAGTGCAGTGTTTGTTTCTGGCCGAGGCGTTGCTGTTCGGGATGATCGGCGTGACGTTGGGGATTGTTGGCGGCGCGCTGCTGGCGCGATTTCTCCTCGGGCGCGAAATCGCCAAGGTCATCAGCACGCTTTACCTGCTGGTGAGCGTGGATCGTTTTTACCTGACACCGTTGTTGGTGGGGAGCGCGTTTTTCTTTGGTCTGGGGTCCGTGCTGGCGGCGGCTTGGCTACCCGCACGCGAGGGAGCGCGGGCCGATCCTATTGCGGCGCTGAGTTTGGGGCTGGGGACGACCATGTCGAAAAGCCGCTTGCACCTGACTCGCTGGTTGCTTGCGGGAGTGCTGGCGTTGCTGTTGGCGGTAGCCTGTTCGGTCGTCGCGCTGGTGACCGGTCCGGCCTGGCTGGGTTTCGGCAGCGCGTTTTTCGTGCTGCTGGGTTTCGCTTTCACCGCTCCAGCGGTGACCGTGGCGGGTGCCAGGACGATTGGCTGGTTTGCGCAGTGGACGGAGGCACGGCTAGAGCGAGACGCCGCCGACGCCACTGGAAGTGCCAGCTCGTTGCTCGTTGCGCCGACGGCGTTGATCCGCCTCTCTGCGCAAAATCTCAGCCGCAGCCTCCATCGCAACGCGGTCATCGTCGCCGCACTGATGGCGGCGATTGCCATGACCGTGGGCATTTCCGTCATGATTTATGCGTTCCGCCGCACGGTCGAAGTGTGGATCGACCGCGCCATCGTCGCGGACATTTTCATGACGCCCGCCGCTAACGAGACGCTCGGCAACGGCGCGTTTTTCCCTCCTGAAGTGGTCGCCGCGTTGCGCCGGGAACCCGGAGTACGCACGGTCGATACCGTCCGTGAAGTCGGTGTGGACATCCGGGGTGATCGCGTTTCCATGGCCGTCGTAGAAGGCGAAGATCGCAACCGACTGGCGTTTGTCGGCGGGCAGACCGCCGAAAAGCAGGCGGCGTTTCATCTGCCAGAGCATGTGCTCGTCAGCGAACCATTTGAGCATCGTTACCACGTGCGCGACGGCGACCACCTTTCGATCCCCACGCCTGACGGGGTGGTTTCCTTTACGGTGGCCGGGGTTTATTACGATTACGCGCGGGATGCCGGGGTAATCGGGATCACGCGCGAGAATTTCCTGCGCCACTGGCATGATGATCGCGTGATGTCGGCGGCCATTTACCTGAAAAATCCAGACGAGGTCGAAGCGTCGGCCGCCCTGATCCGGCAACGCTACAACCAGCACGGCGAGTTTCTGATCTACTCGAATCGCGCCATCCGGGAAAAGGTTTTCGAGATTTTCGGGCAGACGTTTCGCATTACCGGCGTGCTGCGGGGAATTGCCGTGGTCGTCGCCATCATCGGAATTTTCCTGACGCTGACCACCTTGGTCTCCGAGCGGGAGCGCGAGATCGGCGTCTTGCGCGCTATCGGGGCGTCTCGTTGGCAAATCAAGGGAATGGTCTTGATCGAAAGTGCGCTCATCGGTCTGCTGGCGAGCCTGCTGGGGATCGTTGCGGGATTGGCGCTTTCGCTGGTGCTCACGTTCGTTATCAACAAAGCGTTCTTTGGCTGGACCATCCAACTCTCCTGCCCCTGGGCCACCGTGTTGTTGACGCCCTTGTGGATCGTCCTTTCTGCTGTCGTCGCTGGATGGTGGCCCTCCGTACGGGCATCAAGAATCCCCATCGCGAGCGCGGTGCGAGCAGAATGAACGTTGTTAAGTTTAATAACATGGTGATGCAAAAAGCCTTCCTTATCTTGGGCGTTATGATGGGTGTCGCTTCGGTCGCTTTGGCAGAGGAGTCAGTGCCAGACGGTTGGCAGCGCGCACTGCCGGGGGCGAACTATGCCTTCCCGGCAGACCACGAAATTCACCCGGATTTCAAGACGGAGTGGTGGTATTTCACGGGCACGCTACGCACCGAGGCAGGCAAGGATTATGGCTACGAATTGACGTTTTTTCGCCAGGGCACACTCCCGCCAACGCTGCAAGCTTCCCGGCAAACGCTGGCACCGGAAGCGCGTTCTCAGTTCGTGCAAAACGACTTCAAGTTCGCGCATTTTGCCATCTCCGAACTGAGCGCGGGCCAGTTCCATTTCACGCAGAAAATTAGTCGTGGAGCTTTCGGCGAAGCCGGATTTGGTTCCGTCTCCGTCCCGGCAACGGCATCCCCCTCTCCGGCAACCGTGCGCTTGGCATGGATCGACGACTGGTCGCTACGGCCACAACCTGACGGTTCGTGGAACATCAGCGCCAAAACGGACTTTCCCGCGCCGATGTCCGTTGACTTGGAAGTCGTCCCAACCAAGCCTCCTGTGATTGAGGGCGTGAACGGCGTGAGCCAAAAAGCTGCCGGGCAGGGAAACGCGTCCTATTACTATTCTTTTACCCGCCTGAAAACGAGCGGGACCCTTACAGTCGGCGGTGACAAAGCGCAGCCGGTCACAGGCGAAAGCTGGTTTGACCACGAATGGGCGAGCAACCAATTGGCGCAGGACCAGATCGGCTGGGATTGGTTTTGTTTCCAGTTCGACGACCAGACCGAATTGATGCTCTACGCCATGCGCCGACGGGATGGGAGTGTCGATCCCGTTTCCAGCGGGACATTGGTGGCAACCGATGGGCAGGTGGAGCATCTGAAGTTCGGCGAGTTCACGCTCCGAGCCACCCGCACCTGGCATAGCAAACAGACGGATGCGACGTATCCCCTCGCATGGCAGGTGGAAATCCCGTCACGCCACCTGAGCTTTGCCGTGGATTCCAGACTCGACTCGCAGGAGCTGGTCCTGCCGCCGATCAGCTATTGGGAGGGCGCGATCCGCGCGGAGGGACGCCGTGGCGGCCAAACCCTCAAGGGCCACGGCTACATGGAGCTGACCGGTTATGCAGGCGCGTTGAAAGGTTTGCAAGGCCAGCCGCAGCCCGCCGACACCCATTTGCGCGGGACGCCACGCTGAGTACACTTAAAACCAGTCCATATGAACACCAAAACATTGTTACTTTCCTTGTTGGCCGCGACGGTCTGGTCATCAGCGACCGCTTGGGCTGGACTGCAACCCGGCGCGAACGTGCTGCCTTACGAAATTCACAATACGTCTTCCGGTGAGCAATATTGCCAGATGTGCCAATACTCCGACCGGCCTGCGACCATCGCGGCTTACGGCAAACTGCACGACGAAGCGTTCTGGCAAGACCTTCAAAAGTTGCAAGCCCTGCAAAAAGACCACAAAAATTTCGGATTCTTCGGGCAGATTCTCGATTCGACGGACTCACCAGTCATCCAAGCGGAGGCGAAAAAGCACGGAATCACTTTTCCGGTCGTTTACGCGGTGGACCCTGACTGGGAGAAAGTTTACCAAGTCGGCGGTGCCAGCCGGACGGTGTACTACTCGAACAACTTCAAAATTGGTTGGGCCGGGGTGGGTCTCGATGACGCTGCGTTGAAGACGATTACGGGAAAGATCAAGGCTGATACGCAAAGCTGAAGGATCAGCATCAGACTTTCTTACGGCGCAAATCGCGGGCGATGACCTGCGAGGCATTCCGTCCGCTGGCTCCGAACACCCCTCCTCCAGGGTGAGTGCTTGCGCCAGTCAGGTACAAGCCCGGCACAGGCGTCTTGTAGCTGGATAACTCGGGTAGGGGCCGAAAAAAGAACATCTGATCCAGACTCATCTCCAAGTGCATGACGTTGGCGCGCAGCAACCCTAGTTTGCGCTCGATTTCCAACGGGGTCTGGATGTATCTATCGATCAACGCGCCACGCATGTTCGGCGCGTAGTCGCAAACCACGTCGTAGATTTTATCGGCTTCACGGGTAGCAATATCATCCCATTGCTCGCCGTTGCCCAACGCATAAGGATGATACTGTGCCCAGGTAAAAAGGACGTGCTTGCCGGGGGGGGCTAGCGAGGCATCGAGCGCCGAAAATGTCATGGCCAAGACGGCGGGATGGCGGGGTGGTTCGCCGCGTTGGTAATCTAGAAATGCCTGCTTCAGATAATCGCGGCTGGGGCAGAGCAGTTGCAGCGAGCTATGGCAGGGCGAGACGCCGCTTGAGTCCAGCGGCTGACCGGCGTAATGCGGCAGTTCGCTGACCGCATGCCGCACGATCATCCCGAAGCCGTTGCCCACGCGAAGATGCTCGATGCGATGGCGCAAGTCTGCCGGACAAATCGCCGGGTCGAGCAGTTGCAAAAAAGTCGTTTGGACGTGGCACGCGGCGGTGACCGAGCGCGTCTGGTACGAAGCGGAAGCTGTCCGCACTTCCAGCTTCGCCCCGGGGGCGGATGCCGTCGTGATTTTCGTGACCGGAGCATCCACGACAATCTCTCCACCCATCGCTAACAGGCACCGTGCGAGGGCCTGGGTCAACGCGCCGGAACCGCCTTTCGCCCTCCACGCACCGTCCTTGTGGATCATCGCCTGCCAACCCACGAGGTCACCGGTGGCGATTTCGTCCGGCGGTGGGCCGGACTGCGCGGCGAGCCAGTACAACGCGGCGCGCACCGGCTCGCTCTCGAACGTCTCGTCGATGAGGCGGCCATAGCTGGTCATCAACTGCCGTGCTGTGTCCAGCGAACTCCAGATCTGGCGCGAGCGACGTTTGAACAGGTTGCGTTTGAAGATCGTGCCGAAAATGGAGCCGGGCGTCGGCGGTTTCAGAAATGTCTCAAAGACGCCCTCATTGATCTCGCCAAATCGCTCGATAAAATCGCGGTAGGCCACAGCGTCCCGGGGCGAGACCGCCGCAATGCTATCGCACGTCTGGTCCAAGCTGCGGTAAAAGCTGATCCCCTGCTCCGCCCCGGGCACTGGATGGAACGCCCACGGGTCCATCTCGATGTATTCCAGGCCGTGCGCCGCCAGCCCGAGTTCCTCCATGATCGGCGTGCTGCGGAACATGATGTGCGCCGAACTGCCGATGTC
>CAXSED010000082.1:0-18886 GCA_964236475.1 uncultured Chthoniobacterales bacterium | reverse complement strand
GTCCCAATGGGGATGGCCACAACGGGTACGATGGTTCGACGCCGCAGAGCCGGGTGGACGCCACGGGTTATACCGGACTGCCGGGATCATCTGTTGGTTATGGAGGCTACTTGGGCGAGAACTTCGACCCCGGTGCGGATTCCCCGGACGAAATTCATGCGGGTTACTTCGTGGATTGGGGTAATGCCCAGCCGCTGCACCGTCTCGCCGAGATGGGTACGAACGTCGGAGTTGAAATCGGGATCGGACTGGCAACCAAACCCACGGGCTTGGATGCGGGCAACCCCCTGGTGGAAACCGAGGATTTCGGCTGGTCGGGTACGGTGGTTGCCAATGGGAAGATTGTCCCGGCTAACGTACCGGCAGAACTGCTGGGGGTGGTATACACCGACGCCAACGGCAACAGCCAGTACGACGCCGGTGAGGGTGTGGCGGGTGCGACGGTGACGATGGATGGCGGCTACTACTACGCGGTGACGAGCGCGAGCGGTGGCTACGCTCTGCCGTTGGTCAACGCGGACGGTAGCAATGTCGATGGCCCGGTGACGGTCCACATCGCTCTGCCCAACTCGACGGCCACGCGCACGGCGACGGTGAACGTGTCGCCCTACACGGGGGCGGGTGGTTCCTACCGTGCGAACGTCGAATGGGACATCATCAGCAACGGTGCGCCGGTGACGGTCAACGCGATGCAACCCTCGATCAGCGGCGGCGGCACAGTGGCGAAAGGCGACAAGATCAAATTGGTGGTAGCGCGGCCCGCAAGTAGTGACCCTACGCAGCCTGTAACAGTGCCGTACAAAATGAAGGGTACAGCCATGGCCAACGTGGATTATGCGCCTTTGCCGGGCACGGTGACAATCCCCGCTGGGAAGGCGACGGCCAAGATCAAGGTGATGGCGCTCAATCAGACGGTGCTGAACCAGCCGTCTGGTACAACCACGCTCCTGCTCAAACTCAAGGGGGTGGCAGGGTCACAAGGCAAAGCTACTGTGACGTTCGAGCCGTAGCAAACGGCAGGTCTGGAAAGGCATAAAGTGGCAGCATGGGACCTTCCGAGATGTTTCAGACTCACATCGCACACCCTCACTGCCAAGATCGAACTGCGAGAGCGTTGCGTGACCGATTACGAGTTGATCGTCTTGGCGCGGGTGCTCTCGGTGCAATTGGACGACTTGACCAAAGGCACTTACGAGGAATCCCTGCGAATGGCACAGACCACGGGTAAAGGGACCTGATGGACGTTGAACATTTTAGTCCCCGCGATCTCGGTCGGGAATCTCACCCAAGGGTCGTTGGCCTCTGGGGCGGTGCGGGCCATTCGGTGGCAACGCGGTGGGGATCATCCCACGTCTTTCCCGCTCGCTGGCGATGGCAGCGGCCAGCCATGTAAACGACCAGTTCACCGCTGCCCAAGCCGCCTCAGCCATGCTCCAGCCGAGTTGCTCCAGGCGTGCGCCCAGACGCTCGGCACTCCCTTCGTGTTCGGCGATGATGGCTTGATAAACCTCTGGCGGGTGCCGCAGTTCAGGGGTGGGTAAGCGCATCCTGGATCAAGTTTGCAGTGGATTCCGCCGCCGAGGCCCCAGGGCACTTTCACCAAACAGGGTGACTTCTACGGTCCAGCCTGTTGAAGAGTCAAGACCGCTTCTCCACCCTCCCGGAGGGATTTGCCACCGTCCCAAGCTCTCTCTAAGGGGCGAGCGGTCCGAAGTGTTTTTCGCCGACGCATGGAGAGGAACCGCTGCTCTGGACCTGCTGGCTTCTGACTGTGGTTGAGCGTGGACGGCCAAGCCGGGTCGGAACGGCTGGGCTACGTCTAGCTTTCCGCTCGACAGCCGTCCTCCAAACTGCCGTTGGTGGTCGTGCCGTCAACGCTCGATCCGGCATAAACGGCCCCCTCCCCGGTCGCCTCCGGGCAAAAAACGGCCTTAAGTCGCTTTGCTTGGTCGCCGGGCGGCGACGGCCGTTTTCTTTCCCGCCGTGCTCCCGATGGGTCCCCTCCATTTATTCCGTTCGCCCTCATGACTGCCCGCCCCCTGCACTGCCGACGGTAAGGATGGAAAGGCTTCCTTGAAGCCATTTCCTCTGGAAACTGGCTCACACCGCCATCGCTCTGGCCAAGCGCATGGACGCGAAACGAGACGCAAACTTGCGGGACGTGAAGAGATTCTGCCTGCGCCGTTCTCAGGGGCTTACCCAGCGGTGCCTATGCTCAGGCGTTCGCAGTTGGCTTCATCATTCCCGGCCAAAGCAAATCGTTGGTCTCCACTCAAACTCCTGTCAGTCGTCACCACCGAGTTGTCCTAGGCGGTCGGCTTCTGCACGCAATTCATCTGCTTGGCGGCGGAGTCGCTCCGCCGAGCGCCGCACTTCGGCTGCCGCCACCGGACGCAGCGACTTGGACGTTGGCTTGCTGGACGATTTCAAATCGACATTCTCGTTGTCGGTCACGAAATGCTCCATCGGAACCCCAAAGAAACGGGAAAGCGCGAGGAGTTCCTCCGCACCGGGCAATTTAGTAACGCCCCGCAGGTAATTATTGATGGTCTGCTGGCTGACGCCCGTGGCCAGCGCGAGCTGGCGCTGGGAAAGATCACGCTCCGCCAAGAGCGACTGCAAGCGCGCTCGAAATAACAGGGATACTGGATTTTCTTCTTGCAATATTCAGTTTAACTGTTACAAGTCTTCGTATAAACCTACAGCTTTTCTTTGGATGCGCCGCAAACAAATCGCGGCTTTTCGAGCCTTGCTCTGAGTTTACCCACAAACAAAACCAGAAGCCACTACCGACTGAAATCCACCATCCACATGAAGAACGAACAAAAC
Organism: uncultured Chthoniobacterales bacterium; assembly: GCA_964236475.1. GTDB lineage: Bacteria > Verrucomicrobiota > Verrucomicrobiia > Chthoniobacterales > SZAS-18 > CAHJWO01. Next base: position 16,057 of record CAXSED010000082.1, on the reverse strand, counting down.
ATCACCTGCCCGAGCTGCCGTCACGCGTTCCCGCTTGATCTTGCCTTGAAGGAACATTTGCGGGGGGAACTCACCACGGAATTGACCCGCACCTTTGACAAGCGCCTCGCGCAACAGCGCAAAGAGGTGGCCGACGAAGTGGCCAAAACCACTGAGACCGAGATCAAGCGCGAACACTCCGAAGAAATTGTGAGCTACCAAAATCTGCTTCAGATGGAAAAAGGTGCTCTGGATGCGGCGCACAAGCAGTTGGCAACGATCCGGCAGCAGACCGATGAGCAGGCGCGCGCCGAGTTTGCCGCCGAGCGCAAAGGGCTGGAAACGGAACTCGGCCGTCAGCGCGCTGCCTTGGCTGATCTGCGCGGCAAAGAAGTCGAGCTGCGGCGTGAGAAAACCCGGCTGGAAGGAATGCGCCAAGAACTGGAGGTGCAGACCGCCCGCACCCTGGACGCGGAGCGCGTTCGCTTGCGCGACGAACTTTCCCGCTCTTTGGCCACAGAACGTGGCCGCGTGCGCGAAGAACTCGCCTCCGCCCACGCCCAGGCTCAAGGGGTGCGCGAAGCCGAGCACGCCCAGCAAACCGACGGTTTGCGGCGGCAGGTCGAGGAACTGCGCCGCAAACTGGAGGCGGGTGGTGAGCAGCGGCGCGGCGAAGTGTGCGAAGTGCGTTTGGAAGAGTTTTTGCGTGGCGCGTACCCCGGAGACACCATCGAGCCGGTCGCCCGTGGCACGAACGGGGCTGACGTGTGCCAGCGGGTTTGCGTGCCGGGTGACAAGCCCTGCGGCACCATCATTTACGAAAACAAGCATACGGTGGCTTGGAACCCCCGGTGGCTCGCCAAGGTCAAGGATGACCAGCGTGCCGAGCGTGCCGAGGTGGCCGTCATCGTCTCGACCGTGCTGCCTAAGGAAGTCTCGACGTTTGCGTTGGTCGATGGTGTGTGGGTGACGAGTTTCGCCTGTCTGCCCGGTCTTTCCATCGCCTTGCGTCTGGGTCTGCTCCAGTTGGCCGCGCACCGGCAGGCGGCCATCGGGCGCGGGGAAAAGATGGAGTTGGTCTATGCTTACCTGACAGGTCCCCAGTTTCAACGGCACGTCGAGTCTTTGGCCGCCACGTTCGCTGCCATGGGTGACGACCTGGCGAAGGAAAAACGCGCCATCACCACGTCGTGGCACCGGCGTGAAAAGCAGCTTGAGCGCGTGGCCGCCTCGGTCACCGGTCTTTACGGCGATCTGCAAGGCATCGCAGGCGCTGGCGCTCTGCCCCGGCTGGAACCCCTGGAACTCGCCGGTCTGCTCGGGGACGAAGGTGCCGCCAACGGGGAACGGCGGCAGGCCACGCTGATCTAACGCCATCGGCCTGGCAGACTGGGAGCGAGTTTTTCCCCGGCTTGCCCGGCCACACAAGAAGAGAGCGGGCGACCGTGATCACGGGGCGGCGGTCATACTGCTGCCCCGGTGATATTTTCCACCGCCCTAACTCTCGCTTTGCCGCGAGCAGTCCCGGCTCTGCCCGTTCCGGGCCGGGATCTGCTGCTAGGAGTTACGAGCGGCAATGAGTCGGGCTAGGTCCGCGCGGATGGCGACGGCCTGCGCGGCTCGATACTCAAAACCAAATGTTAACGGTTAGGTGTGGACGCCTTCGCATCGCGCTCGGACGAACTGCGAAGTGACTGGTGGCCGTTCGAGAGAGCAAAAAGAGGATTTGCGGCGGGTGTAAAGCCGCGAATGTTTGCCTCAAATTCACGGCTTTTATCCGCCTTCATCACGTCGGCAGGCTACCCCACCGCCTCCATCGCTGCGCCGCCACTTGCGACTGCGGAAGAAAAACCTTTCTGCCCGCGACGCCTCATTGCGGAGGCGTTTAGTTCGTGTCGGTTGCTCCCTGCGTACCTAGCGGTCGAACTTGCGGTTTGTCCTCGGCTGGATGGTTGGGGCCACACCAATTGTTCTCGGGGATTTCACCGGTATTCCGAAGCTGCTTTTGCTGCGGTTGCGAGGACCCGCTTCGCGCTTTCATCGCCGTTGCGAGCGCCTTCTTCCAGCCGAGCGAGATGTTCCATCGCATCTTCGGGGCTGCCGAATGCTTCCATGCCGATGACTTGGCAGCCGCCCTTTTGCTCTACCTCAATGAGGTATTCGCCGCGCCACAGCCGGTCTTTGATTTCCTGGGAGATGACCGATAAATCCTCTGACGGCGTGACGCTCGGTTGCTCTTCTGCTTGTTCGGTGGCGAGCGGCTTGCGAGCCAAAGCATCTGAGGGTACTTCCGACGGCGCATCGCTAGGGTTAGCTTTGTCACCGGCCTGAACGTGGTCTCCCGTGCCGACGGCATCCTCCTTGGTGGGCATCGGTTGAGCAGCCACGGCGGCGGATGCCTGAGGACCATCGTGCTCGGCCGCCGGTTCCGGAGGACGGGTCGCGTTGGCCTGAGCCGCATCCGCTTGGTGATGATTCTCGCCGGGCTTTGCCGACGCTTCCCCGGTCGGCAAAATCGGATTCTCGGAAGGGGTGTTCTTTGGAAGGGAGGCAGAATCCGAAGCGTCGGGTTCCCGGATTGGCACGGCGGTGACGTCGGCGGCGGATGGAGTGCCGGTGGTAGAGACCTCGGCTTTATCCGACAAGGTGGTCACCGTGTGCGTAGAGGGGGCATCCGTGAAGTTATCGAACCAGTTTTTGACCAGCCCGAGTTGGGCATCGTCTCCACCAAAATCGGTGAGAATGACAGCCTTTAAAGAATCCAATCGGCGGCTATCCAAACGGCGTACACAGGCCACAAATGCCACCGCTCCATGTTGTTCTTTCTCACTTTCATCCTCCAGTTTCAGTTCAAGTTTCGCCGCCAACACGTCTGCATCGAGTTTGCGCTGACGTTCCGTCAGGACCTCCACTTTCCTGCGGGCTTTGCTTTTGCGAGGTTCATCGGACATAGGATTGGTGGTATCGTGGTGGAGAGGTGACTTTTGCCTTGTTCAAGCAGTTCTCAGGCCACTTTTGCTGGTGATTTAATTGCGGAAACGAGTTTGTTGGGCACCGCTTTTTTCCTGCGTTCGTACCGCGCTCGCATGGTGAAGATCGACCTTTTGGGAGCATGCACAGATCGTGTTTGCGGCTAGGTGGCAGCGTGGGTCTTTTTGCTGGGCCTCGCAGAGCCAAATTAGGTGTTGCTTGCCCGTAAACGGGTCCCTCACAACACCGTTTGGCCCTCCGGGGGAATGCATCCTGCTTGCGTAAAGACGCAGGATGCCACCCACGCCACATTATCGCCTGGAACCCATTTCGCGCGGGAGCCGTCGCCGAGGCAAAGTCCGCCGTAAGCGCAAAGGCGGTGGCAGCGCCGCTGGCAGGCTCCAGTACATAGAGCGCGGTGGACCCTATGCGTCCCGTGCCGACGACGTGCTCGCGCTGGGGTTGTCCGGCCCGAATCTCGGTGACTGGCGCGCGGTGGATCGGGCGGAGCGCAGAAAAGATGCCGTGGTCGCACGCGAGGTGATTTGCGCGATCCCGAATACGCTCGCCCTGGAAGACCAGATCAAAGCGGCTCAACGGCACGCCGATCTTATTCGCCGTTTGACGGGGTGCGCCGTGCGGTGGGCACTGCATCGCGCCGGTGACGGTGATCATCGGAACACGCACATTCATTTTCTGATCACCACGCGCGCCGTCAGTAAACAGGGCGAATTTGCTCCCCGGAAAGCCGAGATATTTGAACGAAAATTCGGCGGTCGCCAACTGGTTTGCAATCTGCGTGGCGATTGGCAGGATACCATCAATACGGCTTTGGAAGCAGCCGGTCGCCACGAGCGCTTGGACCTGCGGACACTGAAGGCGCAAGGCATCGACCGCGAACCGCAGAAACGCGTCCCAAAAATCGAATACCAGATGGCTCGCCGAGGCGAGATTGACAGCCGCGATTATGAGCACAACCAACGCCTCCAAACCTTACGAAACGCAACCAACGCCGCCGCCGAAAACCGTGCCGACCTCGATGCCGCCCAAGAGGCTGTCCGACGAGGAGGACGCCGAGTACGAGATGCTTTCCAATGCCAACAAGAGTCTCTCCGCGCAGGCACAGTCGCTCTCGCAGCAGGTCGTCTGGCTAACGCGATCATTAGCGGAGAACGGGATGTCCAAAATCTCGGAGGGCGATTGGCTGGACCTGCGCGCGATCAAACGGATCATCCATCGACCTGGTCACTATCAGATCACTCAACCCATGCTCAGCGACCAGGAGCCGAGGATACGGATCACCTGGAGGCCGGGGAGCCTGCTGCTATGCGGCGCGTTGCAGCCCGACGAGAAGATGGACCTGACGCTGCCCCTGCCCTCGGTGCGCCAGGAGAGCTACGTCAGGGTGGAACCCCCACCCCCCGGCACCATCCCGCCGCCGGAGGCCCCGAAGGACGGCGGATCGACGAGCACGACTTACCTGGAGGGCACCCCGCAGGAGCAAGCGTGGGAGATGTATTGTCAGCCGTGGCTCGTGACCGCGAAAGGGATCCAGCAGCAGATGGAAGCGGGCGCGACCAGGGACGAGAAGAAACTGGCGCAAGCGGCGGCGGCCGAGATTCAGACGCGGCGGATCGACCCCGAGGCGGAACCCATTCACACTCTCGCGGACACGTTACAAGCCGTGGCGGAGTCGATGCGGACAGCGGATTAGCACCGGCACCCTCGTTTGAGGAAGAGGCGGAGAAACCGTCCGTGCCACTGGCGGCATTGCCGGAACCGGGACCGGAAAACGGCCCTCCGCCCGTGGCCCAAACATGGTCTGCCGGCCCCTCGCGGGCGCGCTTTTTCGAGATGCTCACGAGTAGGCCGTTGGAGCAGTCCGATGCTGTGCCTGGCGGGCCGTTGCCGCCCGTGGCCGACAGCGAGGAGGCGGACGCCGTCACCTCGGCCGAAGAGCAAGCGTTTCGACTCCAGGAAGAAGCTGCCGCGCACTTTGGCGCGAGAGCGGATGACCCGGAAGAAGACGTGGCGTACGGTGAGCAGGACCGCAAACCGCCCCTCCCGACCGGGCAGGGCACCGTTGAGAGAGAGGATGGCACCCCTGAAGCCGACGTGGACCAGGAAGGGCAAACCGCCGGAACGATGCTCCTGCTCAAAGCCGTGTCGCCAAAGCCGAGTGTTTTCTACGTCCGCCAGGACGATTGGATTGACGCCCTGGAGAGGCGTCAAAGTGACGTGCGTTTGTGCGACGAGTTTGGCCAGCTCCTCCAAGCACCCCCGGATCGGCCGCGCGCCAAGATCACTTTGCGCGTGAGCACCGTGCGAGCGTACTACCAGGCGCTGGTGATCGCCCGCTCGTTGGAGCCAGAACAGCCACCAGGGACGCATTTGCCAGAGTTCTCTGACGACACGCAATTTCTGACGGCGGAGACGGGAGAAGCCCCGCCAAACACCGACGATGATGTCGCCGAACCGACAACAGAAGAGCAGGGACAGAACGTCCCCGTGCGCTGGAGAGGTGGTCGGAGAGGTCGTTAAGGTGTCACTGCTCCGCGTCCCCCCAAGGTGCAGTCGGTTGCCGAAGGCAAGCGGGACATACCAAAGGAGCTGTCGCCGTCGTCCACGTTGGCGGCAGCAGGGCCACGGCCTTCTGCGGTTGCCCGCACCGCCAACACGGTTCCTGTGGGGCAACCAAGTAAAGTGGAGCGGCGATCCTGAGGTTGAAGTGATCTTCGTTCATGGGATTTACCGGGCGGTTTCTCCCACCGAGTGCAGAACGGTGGCGCGCAGTTCCGCGCCGACCCAAAAGCCAACCTCCGCTTGCAGTTGGTCGAGCAGCGGGGCGACCGCACGCAAAAAACCACGGCGTTTTGCTTCCACGAGCACGCCGAGCAGCCCTTGCGTGCGTACCCCGCGCAGGCGGGCCAGCCGCCGCGCGGCGAACTCATCGACCAGCAGCAAATCGGCGGGGAGAACAGTGGCCAGGGCCAGGGCCTCCGCTTCACCGGGATGGAGTTGCAAAGCGAGTTCCGCCAGGAGCGCGCCTGCGTCCACGTCGCTCGGCAGCGGCTCGACCCGGACGAAGGACGGCAGCGGCGTGGCGGCGGCAAAGCGCGGGTAACGTCGTGGCAGAGAGGCAAGTTCTCCCTGGACGGCAGGCGGAATGACCAGCTCCCCGTAAAGCGAGCCGAGCAGATCGGCGCGGCCCACCGCAGCGAGGTTGAGAATGGGCGAAGTGTCCGAGACGACGAGCATGGTGCCAGTCACCACTACACGCCCCGGCGAGCGAGTTCAGCCAAGTCCATGTCAAAGCCTTCCTGACCGTAGTGCAGGGGGATGCCCCGCGCGGCAAGGTGACGCTGGAAATCCAGGCGCTCCAGCCCGGCCAGGTCGGCCGCTTGCGCCAGCGTCAGGCGATCTTCTGCAAAGAGGCCCACCGCCAGGGCCAGCCGGGTTTGTTCCGGGGTCAGGTCGGACAAGTGGGCCGCTTGAGCAAGGTCGTCTTCGAGGAGGAGTGCCATGACAGAAAAAGAATGTGCCTCAGAATGCGCCCGCCGCCAAGCCCGGAAGCGGAGAGCGAGACCGGGGTCAGTTGCTCGTATGTACCGCCTCCGCATGGCAGCACAAAACGTGCGGGCGAGCACGAAAAAGATCGGCAGGCAGCCACCGAAGCGGACGATAATTTCCGCTTGGCTGACGGGCTGATGGACGCGAGCGACGAGGAAATCGTTCGGTTGGACACCGACCCCGAAGTTCGGGCGCTCGTCCAGAAGCACATTTCCTGAAGACGACAAATCCGCCCAACCGATCTGATCCCAGGGGAAGGAAGCACTAAAGCCCGGATCGAAGGCTTCACGAGGTTGGCTATCCGTTGGGTTTGTCTAAGGCGGCAATGACCTTGACTGCCGTGTGTAGGCCCGTGTTCTCTCGTTGCAGCCGCTCTCGTTCCGCCATCACTGCTGGCATGCCACCTGTCCCCTGAAGCCGACGTGGACCAGGAAGGGCAAACCGCCGGAACGATGCTCCTGCTCAAAGCCGTGTCGCCAAAGCCGAGTGTTTTCTACGTCCGCCAGGACGATTGGATTGACGCCCTGGAGAGGCGTCAAAGTGACGTGCGTTTGTGCGACGAGTTTGGCCAGCTCCTCCAAGCACCCCCGGATCGGCCGCGCGCCAAGATCACTTTGCGCGTGAGCACCGTGCGAGCGTACTACCAGGCGCTGGTGATCGCCCGCTCGTTGGAGCCAGAACAGCCACCAGGGACGCATTTGCCAGAGTTCTCTGACGACACGCAATTTCTGACGGCGGAGACGGGAGAAGCCCCGCCAAACACCGACGATGATGTCGCCGAACCGACAACAGAAGAGCAGGGACAGAACGTCCCCGTGCGCTGGAGAGGTGGTCGGAGAGGTCGTTAAGGTGTCACTGCTCCGCGTCCCCCCAAGGTGCAGTCGGTTGCCGAAGGCAAGCGGGACATACCAAAGGAGCTGTCGCCGTCGTCCACGTTGGCGGCAGCAGGGCCACGGCCTTCTGCGGTTGCCCGCACCGCCAACACGGTTCCTGTGGGGCAACCAAGTAAAGTGGAGCGGCGATCCTGAGGTTGAAGTGATCTTCGTTCATGGGATTTACCGGGCGGTTTCTCCCACCGAGTGCAGAACGGTGGCGCGCAGTTCCGCGCCGACCCAAAAGCCAACCTCCGCTTGCAGTTGGTCGAGCAGCGGGGCGACCGCACGCAAAAAACCACGGCGTTTTGCTTCCACGAGCACGCCGAGCAGCCCTTGCGTGCGTACCCCGCGCAGGCGGGCCAGCCGCCGCGCGGCGAACTCATCGACCAGCAGCAAATCGGCGGGGAGAACAGTGGCCAGGGCCAGGGCCTCCGCTTCACCGGGATGGAGTTGCAAAGCGAGTTCCGCCAGGAGCGCGCCTGCGTCCACGTCGCTCGGCAGCGGCTCGACCCGGACGAAGGACGGCAGCGGCGTGGCGGCGGCAAAGCGCGGGTAACGTCGTGGCAGAGAGGCAAGTTCTCCCTGGACGGCAGGCGGAATGACCAGCTCCCCGTAAAGCGAGCCGAGCAGATCGGCGCGGCCCACCGCAGCGAGGTTGAGAATGGGCGAAGTGTCCGAGACGACGAGCATGGTGCCAGTCACCACTACACGCCCCGGCGAGCGAGTTCAGCCAAGTCCATGTCAAAGCCTTCCTGACCGTAGTGCAGGGGGATGCCCCGCGCGGCAAGGTGACGCTGGAAATCCAGGCGCTCCAGCCCGGCCAGGTCGGCCGCTTGCGCCAGCGTCAGGCGATCTTCTGCAAAGAGGCCCACCGCCAGGGCCAGCCGGGTTTGTTCCGGGGTCAGGTCGGACAAGTGGGCCGCTTGAGCAAGGTCGTCTTCGAGGAGGAGTGCCATGACAGAAAAAGAATGTGCCTCAGAATGCGCCCGCCGCCAAGCCCGGAAGCGGAGAGCGAGACCGGGGTCAGTTGCTCGTATGTACCGCCTCCGCATGGCAGCACAAAACGTGCGGGCGAGCACGAAAAAGATCGGCAGGCAGCCACCGAAGCGGACGATAATTTCCGCTTGGCTGACGGGCTGATGGACGCGAGCGACGAGGAAATCGTTCGGTTGGACACCGACCCCGAAGTTCGGGCGCTCGTCCAGAAGCACATTTCCTGAAGACGACAAATCCGCCCAACCGATCTGATCCCAGGGGAAGGAAGCACTAAAGCCCGGATCGAAGGCTTCACGAGGTTGGCTATCCGTTGGGTTTGTCTAAGGCGGCAATGACCTTGACTGCCGTGTGTAGGCCCGTGTTCTCTCGTTGCAGCCGCTCTCGTTCCGCCATCACTGCTGGCATGCCACCTGTGAGGGCGAGGGTCAGTGACTCGATCAGATCGACTTGTTCTTGAACCTTGAGCCGGAGTTGTTCGAGCGTTTCCTGGTTGAGCAAGCCCAGCGCCGAATGGCCAAGCAGCACGGAGGGCGTGGTTCGTTCGCCCCGGATGACCAGGGAGCGGTTGACTCCCAGCCGGTTGGCAAATTCCTGCTGCGTGAGCTTCAGGCGTTTGCGCAGGGCCTTGCATTCCGCCCCGGTCATTTGCGACGACGCCTTTGCCGGTGCTTGGCAATTGAGGGTTCGCGGCCTATGTGTTCGCCCATGCCCAAATCTACCGCCTCCACCGCTGCCGACAAGAAGCCAGCCTCTGCCAAGAAACCGGCCGCAGGTTTCGCCAAGCCCGTGCAGCCCGACCAGGCACTCGCTGCCGTGGTCGGTTCAGAGCCGCTGCCGCGTACCGAGCTGACCAAAAAGCTCTGGGAATACATCCGCAAGCACAACCTCCAGGACCCGGCCAAGAAGACGCTGATCAACGCCGACGACAAGCTCAAGGCGGTGTTCGACGGCAAGGCGCAGGTGAGCATGTTCGAGATGACCAAGCTCGTCAGCGGCCACGTCAAATAGAGCACGAACATCATCCAGATGCGGTCCGGGAAAAGTCTTTCCCCGCGCTGAAGACCCAAGCGTCTTCCCCTCGCTATCCTAGCGAGGACACACCGCAACACGTCGGGTGCAACGGCCTTGTCCAGCGACGGCTATGCTTCGCAGGCTCCGCACCGCTTACTACCAATGCCTGTTAGCACGCTCCGGCCTCTTGTAACATTCTTGTACATAACCACAGGGAAATACGGGGATGGCGGATGCGTGTCACGGTCCGGCGATTTTATCGCGCAAAAAGAAGTCTTTAACGGCATGATGGTCCGGATGAAGGCGGTGGATGCAGTTCTAACGGCTCAGCTTTGCACGCACGAGCAGAACTGCGGCATGGTACGCAGCCAACCCACACGTCAAACGGGCATTGGCCACGAATTTAACGGGGAAAGCACCTGATGAAAAAGCCTGAAGAATCCTCCATTGTTCCGCTCCAGTTTGAGCTTTTCGATAGCTGGTTTGCCACTCCCGGCGAGGTGGAGCATTCGCGCACTCTGGCCTTCTGGGACGTGATTCCCTGGCGTCTGCTCTCCCACAAACGCAACAGCAAACTGCCCGAAGTCATCGTGTTCGACGGGGTCAAAATCAGCGAGGACCGCGAGGCGACGGTTTCCCTAACCCCTGCCATCCTGCGCTCACAACCAGGCACCAAAGACGCGATGGTCATCTTTCCGGGCGTGCGAGAAGAATTGATCGAACGGGCGTTGCGTAAACTGGCCGTCCACAAGCTGGCCTCTTTGCAGGTACAGCCGAATGCCACCGACCAAGGTACGGCGGTGACCATCGTCTTCTCCCTCCACCAACTGCGCCAAGAACTGGAACAAACAGGCCACGGATTTAACCTCGCGCAAATCAGCGAAGGCTTGGAGGTCATGCACCTTTGCAACGTTTCCGTCGAGTGTTCGGGTGATTCCATCGTGCACAAAAAAAAGGGGCCGATCCTGCCGACGTTGGAAATCGTGGCCGACCCTGCCGACGTGGAGGGTAAGCGAATGCTCTACCGGGCGTCTTTTCATCCTCTCGCCTCGGCCGCCATCCTCGGAGAGCTGTATTTTCCCATCAATTATACCCGTGTGATGACACTAACACAGCCTTTGGCCCGTTGGATCACCAACCTGCTAAACAACCGCTTTCGCTACGCCACCAAAGGAATTGGCGAAAAAAAGCGCAGTTTCCGCCTGACGCTCAAGCGCATCCTATCAGACAGCGGCATGCGGCCGGAACCTCGCATCCGCGACAACATCGCCCGAGTCCGTAGCGCGATCCTTGAGTTGCGTGAAGCCGGGTTCCTCGACTTGGGCATGTCGGTTGAAGACATCGAGAAATTGAAGATGGGACGAACGGCCGGTAGAGCAAAAATCATTGATGCCGAATGGGAGTTGTTTCCCAGCAACCGTTTCGCTGGAGAAATCATCGAGGGCAACCGGACGAAGAAACTACGCGGCGTCCCAGCAAAGGTAGCTTGAGCGACTAGAGGGGTTGGAAGCGCGCAAGCATTCCGGCACTTCCTGTATCCATCCTCCACAAGCCGGGGGCACGAAGCGCGTAAGCAGGGGTCGGGAGCGCGAAAGGTGTGCCGCTGGGCACCTATCCGCCCCTATCGACCGGGGGTTGGAAGCGCTGAAGATGGGGTTGGAAGCGCGAAAGTTATCTGAGGCAAGAGCCAAAGCAAACTCCTTAGTCCTCAGAATGAGGGGTAGAAGGCGCATAAGGACGAATCCACAGGAGGTAGAAAGCGCGAAAGAACAGTTCAAGGTGGGTAGGGAGCGCGAAAGAGGACCCAAACTCCTTAGAGAACAATTGCTCGAAGAGGTAGAAAGCGCGAAAGCAGTTACCTGAACGCAGGAAAAGGGGTGCGAAGCGCGTAACTAAGGGGGTGCGAAGCGCGTAACTAGGCGAAACCGGCAATGTAATATCAACAAATCTAGATACTTACATAGTTATTCACAACTCTCTAGTCCTGTCTTTAGCCCTTTAACCAAACTCAGAGTAATTGAGGCGGCTACGCCGCACCACAAAGCTGGCTCTACGCAAGCTCCGATCCAGACGCGCCCCCGGCGCTTCGCGCCCCCGGCGCTTCGCGCCACCCCGCTACGCGCGGGGAAAGTCGGCTCCGCCGACGGCGGGAATCGGAATTAAAAATGATCTCGGTCCGAATTTCAGGTCCCGACTTGTCTTTCCTGCCGTGGAGAGCCGATCCGATTTGAACCCTCTGCACACGAACGATCTGAGTCGAACCCAGCAGCTTCACTAATCGGCTTTTTACCACACGCCAACCATGCGGACATCTCTTGTGCCATACGAGGAAAACCATAGCAGCAGAATTCTCGACGCATTCCAGAACGGACTCGTCAGCCCATGACTGTTAAGGCATGATCCCCCATTGTGGTCAAGAGCATCCAGCAGAAGCGACACGAGTGTTTCTCATTCGCAGCCGTATGCTAGTCGCGGTCCTCGCCCGAGCGACCGTAAAACATGCTTGATCATCGTAGAAGCAAATTTTGGTGTTGCCCCGCACACCAAACCGGGAAATGGTCTGCCCCTCACCCACGTGTAGCCGAGCAAGTTTCCGCCACGATTTCACCTCTTTATATTAATAAGTTAATAACCTGTGCGAAATATGCAATTCATTTTGTTTGCTTATCTCATGGTTTTCGCCAATATAAAGTTCATCACACCGTTACTTTATGGAAAGTGGTTGAATAAGTTATTAACTTGCGCAGATTGTGAGAATTACCTTCGTTAATCAAAAAGGTGGGGTCGGCAAATCCACGGCGGCGTTGCTCGTTGGATCGGCTTTGCACGCGGCGTCATGTAGCGTCTCGCTGGAAGATTACGATCAACAAGGGTCGTTGTCTTGGTGGGCGCGTCAAGTCGGCAAACTGCCGGTCGTGTCGGATGGCGGTGATGGTACCGGTGAGATTATCATCGCTGACACACCAGGACACCTCGATCTTTCAGCGCCAAAGAACCGCAGCATGATGAGCAGCCTGCTTTCTAAGAGCGACCGGATTATCTTGGTGAGTGAGATGAGCACCTTAAGCATCCATGCTTCGGGTGCAATGGCGACCCTCATCGGTGAGGTGAAGCCGATTGGTGCCAAGGCATATGTGCTCTTCAACAAGGTCCGCAAAGGCACGGTCGTCGGTCAACAAGACCGCACCGAGCTTGCCGCCAGCATCGGCTTGGAGCCTCTGCAAAACTTCCTCCCGCTTTGCTCGGTTTACGAGCAAGCCGCCAGTTTCGGATGGAATGTAGTTACCGGCAAAGAACGCGAGACTGTGGTCAACTTGGCGATGGAAGTACTTAAATAACAAAATCGACAGGTTATTAAAATATTAACATGTCTATTTTGCTCACTTGCAGAAGCCAGAGGCCGTTCGACAGAAATAAACTGGAGCTGAAGGAGGGCGATGATAAGTTACTAATTTAGTAAGAAACACAATTTATGAGCAGCACGAACAAATTGGCAGATTTGAAGGCACTAGCTTCCAGTGCGGTCGCCGAGGAATCATCCAAGGCGGCGTCTCTACTCAAACAGGTGCCTGCCACTCAGCTTGAACCTGGGTCGCAGTCGCTGGTGCCGGACGCAGGCCATGGCCGAGGCTCCTTCAAGACAAAACGAGCCAAGGTTGGTGCCGTGACACGCGTTCCGAGCGTACTACGGGTGCAAGACATGAAAGTAATCAATGCCGCGAAGATTTATTTAATGCAGGGCGGAGGGGCGGGTGTCAGCACGAACAACATTATTCAAATGGCTCTGAGATCCATGAAAATTGGTCCCGAGCTGATTACACTGGCTGAGGAGATCTTGAGAGAGGATGGGAGAAGAAAACAGTAACTTGCGCATATTGATAAGTTAATAATCTATTAATTGTTGAAGTTGCACCGATGAACACCATGGCTAAACATGCGCCTTGCCCTTAGTCAGCCCTCACACGATTACTTTTTGGGTCAATGATGAATCTACAAGCAAGCCTAAATCCGCAGCGAGTTCTAGCGTGATGATTTCACTGCTATCAACCGGCGAAACCGCATAGCGGCTGCATCGGTCGCATTTCCCAAGCAACCGCCTTAACGACCTGCCCATTCCCTCGGCGAAGTAAGAACAAATGACAACGATAAATAGCTGGTGAGGCAGAGCATCTACGAACTTCACGGTCGGCAGATGCAACAGCCATATAGCATGGCCACAGGAAGATTATCCTTGCCAAAATACCCAGACTTGGCTTTAAGAACTCTCCGTGTGGTCTGATAACGAAACCCTTACGGACTTGGTAGGATTCAGGGTCCACGCTGACCTCATCCGGGAAGTGGTCACCGACTCAAAGCTCCTGCCGGTGACTATCGGGGTCTTCGGAGATTGGGGGAGTGGTAAAACCAGCATCATGCACATGCTTCGGCGTGATCTGGACGCCGAAGACGAGAGCAATGCAGAGCGCGCGGCGGCGCTGGAAGGCGTGGTGGTGATCTATTTCAACGGGTGGCTTTTTGAAGGCTATGACGACGCTAAATCGGCCCTGCTGACATCCATTTTGGCTCAACTCGCCGAGCATCAGCGTTTCGGTCCCAGAGTACGCGACAAGGCCGTCGCCCTGCTGAAGCGAGTCAATTGGATGCGCGTGGCCAAGCTCGGCTTCACCGAGGTGGCTCTCCCCGCCGTGATGGCTTATGCCACGGGCGGTATCAGTGCGGTGCCCACCCTGGCCACCTTGCTAGGTAAAACACTTGGTGGAACCTCCGTTTCGTCCGGTGGCGGCCATCCATCCGAGCCATCGAAGGACGGTAAGAAACCCGACCTGAAGGATCTCATTCAAGAAGCCCCGGAGAGCGATCCGACGGACGTGCGGTCCTTCCGAGAGGATTTCGGCGAAATGCTCAAAGAGAGCACCATCCAAACGCTGGTGGTGCTCATCGACGATCTCGACCGTTGCTCGCCCGAGCGCATCATCGAAAATCTGGAAGCCATCAAGCTGTTCCTCAACGTCGAGAACACAGCGTTCGTCATCGGAGCCGATCCGCGCATCGTGCGCCACGCCATCGCCGTGCGCTATAAGGACGCCGTGGAGGCAGCGGGCAAAGATGGGGCGGAGCAGGCTGAGCGCCTGATTACCGACTACATCGAAAAGCTCATCCAGGTGCCCTACCATCTGCCTCGGCTCTCCCCGGCGGAAATCGAAACCTACATGGTCCTGCTCTTTTGCCAGCGCGATCTCCCCGAAGGGGATTTCCAGAGGTGCGTGGACCGATGCGAGCATGAAAGAAACAAAAATCGCTATGGCCGCTTCGGCTTGGCCGATGTGAAAGCCGTACTCGGGGGCATTCCGCTGCCACCTGCGCTGGAGGTTGCCCTGACGTTCTCGACCGGGGCTTCTGGCCTGATCACCGAGGGTTTGAAAGGCAATCCCCGGCAGGTCAAACGCTTCCTCAACGCCTGGCTGCTCCGCAAGAAGCTGGCCAGCGTCGCCAAACTCGACGGCATCAAGGACGAGGTTCTTATCAAGCTGATGCTCCTGGAGTACGCGGAGGAAAAGCGTTTCAAGGAACTCTTTGAGCTTCAGGCGACTGAGAAGGGGCATCCCGAATTGCTGCGGAAGCTGGAGGCGGACGGGACGCCAAAGAGCGACGCCCCAGCGGCAGCGGCTGATCCGTCCATTGCCCCCGAGTGGAAAACAGATCGCATCCTGCGTTGGGCGGCAATGGATCCCAAGCTGGCCGACGTGGACCTCTCCGACTACTTCTGGCTGGCCCGCGACCGGCTGGCATCCACTCTGAGTGGTCTGTCGCTCACCCCGCCGGGCGTCCGCCGGGTCTTTGAAGCCTTGCAGAAACCGCCCACGCGGCGCGCCACCGCCACGAGCGCCAAGGATCTGTCCCCGGATGATCTTGGATCACTCCATCAACTCCTCACTAATCAAATCCTACGCCAGCCCGACCAGAAGCAGGGATACGACATCTTCCGGGCACTGATTGAGGCCGGGATCGCAAGTACACCAGCCTTTGTCGAGGTCCTCATGACGGTGCCGCTGGCAAAAATACCACCAGCGATTCATGCGGATTTGACCCTGCTGGTGAAAGGCCACGCGGACGCTGCCGCTCCCATGTTCCCGGTGTTCACCCGTTTCGCTGATGCCAAAGGCACCAAGATCGGTGAAGCCACCGCCCAGGCGGCAAAGGGGGCCAGCCCGCGTCCTCGTTGAGCCATGGGTACTTCGACCAACTACTCGGCCCCGCCAGATTGGGGACCAATCAAGAGCGCCGTTACGCGCACTGGTGGGGCGTTCACCACCCACAACATGGGTGAAATGGTCAGTTCCCTGGTCGGTGCAATGAGGGGTCTGGGTCGCGGGGGCTTCGGTGGTGGGGGTAGAGGTGTTGGAGCGGGTGGGGGAGCACGGGGCACCGCGCAGGCATTGGGCGGCTTTCTGAGCACCGTAGCCGAAAGCGGACTGGCCACGGCCCTGCAATCTCTTGGCCTTGGCTCGCTGGAGGACAAGAGTCCAGAAGAGATCGTGCTGGCGCTGCTGGATGTTCTCTGTGGTCCTGGCAGCACTATCGACGAGGTGGACCTGCGGAATGCGCTCTCGGCGCTTCT
The DNA here is from genome assembly GCA_964236475.1 of uncultured Chthoniobacterales bacterium. Lineage (GTDB taxonomy): Bacteria > Verrucomicrobiota > Verrucomicrobiia > Chthoniobacterales > SZAS-18 > CAHJWO01. The sequence continues at coordinate 37 of CAXSED010000082.1, read as the reverse complement.
GGATACGCTGTTGGATGGAGCAACCGATTTTGCTGCC
>CAXSED010000081.1:0-19082 GCA_964236475.1 uncultured Chthoniobacterales bacterium | reverse complement strand
TCGCCGGACGGCAAGTGGGTCGCCTTCGAGCAGACGGACGTGGACCTCGCCGCCAACACCAAGACTCCGCATCTCTGGATCGTCCCCGCCGACGGTGGTGATGCCCGCCGCCTCAACCCCGCCAGCGACCACCCCGAGAGTCGCCCGCGCTTCTCGCCTGACGGCAAAACGCTCCTCTTCGCCGCCAAGATCGACGGCAAAACCCAGCTTTGGCTCACCGGCTTCAATCCCGATTCCGGCGAACTCACCGGCCCCGTCCGTCAGCTCACCGAACTCTCCACCGGCGCGGACAGCGCGATCTGGTCGCCGGACGGCAAGAACGTCGTCTTCGTCTCCACGGTTTACCCCGACGCCAAAGACGACGCCGCGAACAAACAGCGCGACGACGCCCTGGAAAAATCCAAGGTCAAGGCCCAGCTCTTTACGCACCTCTTCTACCGCCATTGGGCCAGCTACACGGACTTCAAGCGCAGCCACCTTTTCGTGCTCCCCGTCGAGGGCGGCACGCCCCGCGACCTCACCCCCGGCGACCACGACGTGCCGCCCTTCTCGCTTGGGGGTCAGGACATGTACGCCGTCTCGCCCGACGGCCAGGAACTCGCCTACACCTCCAACATCGACGAGGTGGAAGCCACCAGTACCAACAACGAAATCTTCACCGTCCCCCTCGCGGGCGGCACGCCGAAGAAACTCAGCACCAGCCCCGGCAGCGACTCGACCCCGCTCTACTCGCCGGACGGTAAATACCTCGCCTGGCGTTCCCAGGCCCGCGCGGGTTTCGAGAGCGACAAGCAATCCCTGCTCATCTACGACCGTGCCAACGACACGATCCGCAACGCCACCGAAAACTTTGACCGCTCGGTGGAAGACATCGAGTGGTCGCCGGATTCCAAGCTGGTAATTTTCACCGCAGAAGACCACGGCCAAGCCCCGCTGTACGCGCTGCCGGTCGTTGGCGGCATTGGCGACGGCCAACCCATCGAATTTTGCCGTGTCCATGCAGGCGACCTTGCCGCTTCACCGGTTTCACAGCGCCTGTTCTTCACGCGCACGACCGTGGCGTCGCCCGGCGAGATTGCTTATGTGCAGGCGGCGGATGCCGGGACCATGCCTCTGCCGGTTCACGCGGTCACCCACGTCAACGACGCCCTCCTCTCCCAGCTCGACCTCGCCCCCTGGGAACCCTTCACCTTCCGCAGCACGGACCACTCCGAGGTCCAGGGCTTCCTCCTCCGCCCGCCTGGCTTCGACGCCTCCAAGAAATACCCGGTCAAATTCCTCATCCACGGCGGACCCCAGGGCGCGTGGAGCGACAGTTGGTCCTACCGTTGGAACCCCGAACTCATGGCCGCCGACGGCTACGTGGTCGTCGTGGTCAACCCCCACGGCTCGACCGGCTACGGCCAGGCGTTCACCGACGAGGTCAGCGGCGACTGGGGCGGCCAGCCTTACGAAGACCTCATGGCGGGCCTCGACTACGCCGAGAAGCAATACCCCTTCATCGACAAAACCCGCGAGGCCGCGCTCGGCGCGAGTTATGGCGGCTTCATGGTGGACTGGATTCTCGGCCACACGGACCGCTTCAAATGCCTCGTCACCCACGACGGCCTTTTCGACGTCGTCTCGGCCTACGGCGCGACGGAAGAACTCTGGTTCCCCGAGTGGGAGTTCAAAGGCACGCCCTGGACCAACCCGGACGCCTACGCCAAATGGTCACCGTCGAACTACGTCAAGAACTTCAAGACGCCCACGCTCGTCATCCACGGCCAGCTCGACTACCGGCTCGACGTGTCCCAGGGCTTCGCGCTTTACACCACGCTTCAACGCCTCGGCATCCCCTCCGAGATGCTCTATTTCCCGGACGAGGGTCACTGGGTCCTCAAACCCCAGAACAGCCAGCTTTGGAACAAAACGGTCAGCGACTGGGTAAACCAGTGGACTTCTAAATAAAGGAAAAACGAGGGTCCGAAGCACTCCCTATTTCTGACCGCCATCTGTCGCCCATCCGCCGCCGACCGCGCGCACCAGCGCAATCGTCGCCGCGAACCGTGACTGCAAGGTCTCCACGCCGTTGAGTTCCGCGCCGAGCATGGTCCGTTGCGCATCGACCACGTCGAAATAGTTCACCGCCCCGGCCAGATAACGCTCCTGCGAAAGCTGGAACACCTGCGCGGCGTCGGCGTTGGCCCGGTGCCGTGCGTCCGCCTGCGCCGCGCGCCGCCGCAGGTCCGACAGCGCGGTCTCCACTTCCTTGTACGCCGTGACCGCCGCGCCGCGATACGCCGCCAGCGCGCCCTCGCGCCGCGCCCGCGCCGCCGCCAACTGCGCCACGTTGCGCCCGCCCTCGAAGATCGGCACGTGTACCTCGCCGATCACCGACAACGCCCGGCTGTCCGCGTCGAAAAACTCGCTCGCAAACGCCGCTTCCTGTCCGGCGTTGCCCCGGATGCTGAACGTCGGCAGGAAGTTAGCCTTCGCCACGCCGATGTCTTCATTAGCCGACGCCAGCCGCCGCTCGGCTTCGATCAGATCGGGCCGTCGCGCCAGCAGTTGCATCGGCACGCCCGGCGGCACCACGGGCGGCGGCGTTTCATCGAGCAGCCGCACCGGTAGATGGAAAATGCTCGCCGACTCCCCGCACAACGCGGCGAGGTTGTTCTCGGTCTCGGCGCGCTCGCGCAACGCTTCTTGCAGCGACGCCTCCGTGTTGTCCTGCTCCACCTTGGCACGCGCCAGATCGAGCGGCCCGGCCACCCCGGCGTTGAGCCGCTCTTGGCTTAGCCGCACCGAATCGCTCCGCAGCCCCAGTCCGCGCCGCAAAACAGCCACCTGCGAATCCAGCGCGCGCAGGGTGTAGTACGCCGTGGCCACCTCGGCGCTCAGGCTCAGTTCGACCGCGCGCCGGTCTGCCTCCGCCGCTTGTCCAATCGCCCGCGCGCTGGCGACCGCATGCCGAATGCGTCCGAAAACGTCGAGTTCGTAGGACACCGTCAGCGGCGTCTTGAAATCGTTGAACGTGGCCGTCAGCCCCCGGCTCGCAAACGCCGGAATTTGCCCGTTGCCGCCGTTCTGCCCGAGCAGCGCGCCGAACGCCCCGGCGCTGCCGATGATCTGCGCGTGTCCGATGGGGTTGGAATTCGTCGTGCGCACCCGTTCCCAACTCAGGTTGGCATCTACGGTCGGGTAATAGCTCGCCGTCGCGTTGCTGGTTTGCTGGCGCGCTTCCTCAATGCGCAGCACGGCTTGCCGCAAGTCCTGATTTGCACTCGTGGCCGCGCGCTCCAATCCGTCGAGCGTCGGGTCATGGAAAATACCCCACCACCCTCTGCCGGGTCCGGCGGCAGGAATCGCCACCTCCGAAACTTTCCCCGGTTGCGCTCCGGGCGCGTTCTTGAAGTGCGCCGGGGCTTCGACCGGCGGTGGCACCGGCTTCTGTGCGGACGCGGCAGCAGTGAAGCACGCCATTGCCACCGCGGTCAGCGGGAAAATTGCGATGGTCTTCATCATCGCACGCGCACGTTGATTACCGCCGACAGCCCCGGCCTCAGCCGGTCCTCGTACCCGCGCACGCTCTCGGCATCGAACACGATTTTCACCGGCACGCGCTGCACAACCTTGGTGAAATTGCCCGTCGCGTTGTCCGGCGGCAACAGGGCGAACTCCGCCCCGGTCGCGGGCGAAACACTGTCCACCTTCCCGGTGAAAGTCTTGCCTCCCACGGCATCCACTGTTACGTCCACGGGCTGACCGGCCTTCATCCGGGTCAGTTGCGTTTCCTTGAAATTGGCCACCACCCACAGGTCCGGCTGCACCAGCGCGTAGAGTGCCTGACCGACCTGCACGCGGTTGCCCAACTCGATGTTCTTATTCCCCACGCGCCCGTCCACCGGAGCCGTGATCGTGGCATAACCCAACTCCCGCTCGGAGTCGCGCACCGCCGCCTCGCTGGCGGCCACGGTCGCCTGCGATGCTGCCAGCGCCGCCTGCGCGCTTTCGACCTGCGCCTGCGCGGCGACGACGTTGGATTTGACGCCCTCCAGGTTCGCCTTCGCGGCGTTGAACGCCGCCTGCGCCGCGTCGAAACCGCCCTTCGCGGTATCCACCTCGCTCTTGGCGATGGCGCGCTGGTCGCCGTTGTAGAGCTTGCTGTTGCGGCTGAAATCCGTGTTCGCGGTTTCCAGTTGTGACCCCGCGCGGCTCACCTGCGCGGTGGCCTGTTCCACCTGCGCCTGCATCTGCGTGACCTGCGCGTTGGCCTGGGCGACCGCGGCCCGCGAGCGGCCTTCCTCGGCTTTCGCCTGCGCGAGCATGGCCTGCGTGCGGTGCAGCGCGATCTCGTACTCCAGCGGGTCGATGCGCGCGAGCACCTGCCCGGCCTTCACGTCGCGGTTTTCGTCCACGAGCACCTCCGTCACCGCGCCCGCCACGCGCGGGGCAATCTGGTGGACGTGCCCGTTGACATAGGCATCGTCGGTTTCCTCGAACGTCACCGCATGGTGAATAAATCCCGCCGTCCACCAGAGCGCGACCGCCCCGAGCACGGCGATCACCAGCCAGAACCCCGGCCCGCGCTCTTTTTTCACCGGCGGCGTCGCCACGGGTTTCTGGCCGCCGTCCAGCGGACGGTCCACGCGCGGCGGTTCTTCCACGACCGCGGTTTTTTCGTCTTCGTTTGCCATAAAATGCTCTCCTCAATGCGCGGCTGCCGCCGCTTCCTGCGCTTTTTTGCTCGCGCTGCCACCCAGCAGGAACAACAACGGTAGCGACAGCACGAACGCCGCCGCCACGTAAAAAAAGATGTCCGAATACGCGATCAACGCCGACTGCCCGTCGACGATCCGGTCGATCACGCCGAGCGCGCGGTGTTGCGCCGCCGCCGGGTCCATGTTTCCGCCGAATCCGGCGGTCATCAGGTGGATGCGATCCAGCACCGGCTGACGATACGCGGTGACGTGGCTCACCAGCACGGCGCGGTGTTCCGCCATGCGCCGCGTGACCATCGTCGTGATGAGCGCGATGCCGATGGAGCTGCCCATCTGCCGGGTCAGGCTGTACATGCCCGACCCCGCCGCGATCTCGCTTTTCGGCAGCGGCCCGAGCGCGGCCAGGCTCAGCGGCATGAACATCATCACCGAGCCGACCGCGCGCAAAATCAGCGGCCAGAAAATCGTCTGTACCCCCGTGTCCGGGTTCAGCCCCATGAGCAACGCGCCGGTCGCCGTGGTCATCATCGCGCCGATGCCGATCATCACGCGCGGATCGAACCGCGACAGAAATTTACCGTACAGGATCATCGTCACCGCCGAACACAGCGCGCCGGGCACTTGCAACAGGCCGCTCTGCGTCGCCGTGTAGTGCAGGTAATCCTGCACGAACACCGGGATGGCGAACATGATGCCGTAAATCCCCATGCCCAGGATCGCGGAATACAAACTCCCGCCGATCATCGAGCGGTGCCGCAACACGCGTAGATCGACCGCCGGTTTGTCCACGGTCAGTTCCCACCAGATGAACGTGCCGATGCCCGCCACGGCCAGCACGGCCATCGTCGTGATGAACCGTGAGCCGAACCAATCGTCCTGCTGTCCCTCTTCGAGCATGGTCTGGAACGACGCCAGCCCCACCGCCAGCAGCGCGATGCCCGTCCAGTCCACCCGGCCCGTGCGGTTGAGTTTGTCGGGTTCGTCCGCCGGGAAGAACGTCACGCACGCCAGCACCGCCAGAATACCGAAGGGCACGTTGATGAAGAAAATCCACCGCCAGCCCATCTGGTCGGTCAGCCACCCGCCGAGCACTGGCCCGAGCGCGGGTCCCGCGATGACGCCCAACCCGAAAATGCCTTGTGCCGCGCCGCGCTCGTGCGGGGCAAACGACTCGAACACCACGGACTGCGCTTTGGCCAGCAACCCGCCGCCTGCGATCCCCTGCAACACGCGCGCTGCGATGAGAAATCCCAGGTTCGGCGCGAGTCCGCACAGCACACTCGACCCCGTGAACCCCACCAGCGAGAACACGAAATAGTTCTTCCGCCCGAAGCGGTCCCCCAGCCACGCCGAGAGCGGAATGATGACCACGTTCGCGCAAGCGTAGGCCGTGGAAACCCAACCCGCTTCCGAGAGCGTCGCCCCCAGGTTGCCGCGAATGTCCGGCAGCGCGACGTTGGTGATGCTCGTGTCGATCACCTCCAAAATCGCTCCCAGCGACGCCGCCAGCGTGATGATCCATTTAAGCGTCCCGCGCTCCAGCAGCCGCTGGGCCAGTGGCCCGAGCAGCCGGGGGTCCGAACCGTACAGAGAATGTTGCCCGGTGCTCGCGCTCATGGCTGCGCTGCGGCCCCTTCCTGGCCCGGTTGTTCAACGCCGCGTGCGAACACGTCTACCGCCCCATCGAAATAAACTTCCGTCGAATATTCCGGCGGGAATGGCGAGGTCCGGCGCAAAATTTCCATAAAAATCATCCCGCCCAGCAGGTCCGCCGCGATCACCGGGTCAACGTCCGCCCGCACGATGCCGCGCTCGTGCGCCTCGCGGATCAGCGCAATCAGGTCCGCCTTGAGCGGCCAGAAGATGCCCTGGAGCACCTGCTTTTCGTGCCCGACGTGCCGGTGAATCTCTCCGATCAGCGTGCGCACGAGCAAAATGTTGCGCTGCAACAGCTCGGCATAGTTCCGGGCGTACCGGTGCAACCCAGCGCGGAAATTTTTGGGCTCTTCGCTACCCTTCGGTGGACTCGCCGCCGCTTGGCCCACTGGCGGCGTTTCCTCAACGGCAAACGTGCGCTGGAGCACCGCTGTCAGAAGATTCTCTTTGGATTGGAAATGCCGGAAAAGCGTCACTTCGTTGACCCCGGCCTCCCGGGCGATCTCGCGCGTGGTCGCCCCTTCGAGTCCGCTCTGCGCAAACACGCGCGCCGCCGCGTCGAGCAAGCGCCGGTGCGTATCCAAAACTCCCGGTCTGAAAGTGGTCGCTCCCATGTAAGTATGTACTTACATTATATCGCGGCTCCCTGCTCGCAACCGGAATTCTTTGCCACGCCTGCGACTTATTTAGCCAGACGCTGCACCGTCCAGATCGCCGCGACCACGGCGATCCCGCCGGAAAGTGGCCAGACCACCGCCGGGCGGTAGTACCTCCACCGGCCCAGCCAACCGATGCTCACCGCCGCGATGGCCACCACCGTCAACTGACCTAACTCCACCCCGGCGTTGAACCCGACCAGGGCCGTCAGGAAATCCCGGCGCGGCAACCCGAGGTCGATCAACGCCGTGGCGAATCCCAACCCGTGCATCAGCCCGAACCCGAACACCACCAGCGCCCGGCTGGCGTGCAGATCGGTTGTCCGGATGTTCTCCACCGCCACGAACACGATGGACAGCGCGATCAACGGCTCGACCACCGTCGGCGGCAGCCGCACCACCCCGTAAAGCGATAAGCCCAGCGTGATGGAGTGCGCCACGGTGAACGCCGTCACCTGCACCAGCAGCGGGCGCAGCCGCGTGCTGAACAGGTACAACCCCAGCACGAACAGGATGTGGTCCGTCCCTTCCGGCAGGATGTGCCGGAAACCCAGGTGGATGTACCGGCCAATCAACGCGAGCCTCCCCGGTCCCTCGGCGGGTTTGGGCGCGACAACCTCCGGCCCCGGCGTCCCCGGAGCCAGATTCGGAACTTTGAGCGACAGCGCGGTGGAGGCCATGCCTGCTTCGACGGGTTCCGCCAGCGGCTCCTCCCCCGGACGCTCCACCGTCAGAATGACCTGTTCGAGCACGCCGGGAAACCGGAACGCCACCGTGCCCGCGGCCGACGGCAGATGCCCGCGCAACGTGACTGGCAGCGTCACCGGCAGGACCGGCGTGGTCGTCGCCTTCCAGTCGAGCACCTGGGCGGCCCCGGGAAACTCGCTGGCTTCCACGCGGCCCTCGCCGTGGTCCGTCGTCACCCGGAAGCCGCGCAGGAAACGCATCCTAGCTTCGGTCAGCCGCGCTTCCAGGGCGTCACGCGGACCCGCCAGAAGTTCCTCCATCGGGGCGTTGCCGATCCGCGCCGACGTGTCGTTGAGCGCAAACGCGAGCGTGTCGAACTGGATGACCATCCGGAACCGACCATCGGCCTCGACCGTCGCCTCCGCCGAGGTCAACGCCGCCGGATGCGCCTGACTCGCCACCGGCGCGGCCCAACCCCACACCGCCGCGAGCACTGCCGCGCCGATCCTCACGGTTCGCCTCGTCACGGGTGCAACTCGCGCAGTTGCCGCACCGCCGCCTCGGGCAGCGCGGATTTCCACACGGCGAACCGACGGATTTCCCCCGCGAACCGGCATTCGTGGTCCCACGGGTCCAGCGGCGCGATTTCCACGATGGATTCATCGTTGCTCAGGGCAACGGTCTCTTCGCCGATCTTCTGCGCGTCTTTGTAGAGGGTCAGCGTCTGGCCGTCGTAGGTGGCGGTCAGCATTTGCCAGGTGCCGAGGGCGAGCGGCGTACTGCTTTCCACGTCGCGGTCCGCGCACCAGAAATGGATGCCGTTGGCGAACTTGCTCAGGTAACGGCCATGGCCTTCCTCATCCCGGGCGGCGCCGAACCCGGCGATGATCGTTCGGTTATCCGGCTGCTTGTCCGTGCGCACGAACAGGTTGATCGTCCAGGGGTCCGCGTGTCCGACCGGCAGCCCGGCGACTTTTTCTTCCCGGGACGTGTTTCCGTCGCATACCATGGCGTCCAGCGAGTATACGGCTGGCAGCACCGAGACCTCCACGCTCGCGAACGACAGCCGGTTCGCCGCCGGAGTGCCGTCCTGTACACCGCTCACCGTGAGGCGATGGCCGCCGTCGGTCGGCAGCGGTTGCGCGAGACCCAGGTCCACGCTGGCGCCGTCCTCCGCCAGCCGCGCGGAGAGCACGTTCACAGGCGGCGTGAATTGGTAGTTCCCGGCGTTCTCGGCGGTGTCCTTGCGGACGGATTTGGAGAACGCCACGCGCACTTGCGGCACCGTCGCCAGACTCGTGACCGACACCACCTTTGGCGGGGTCGTGTCGTTGATCTCGAAGCGCGCTGTCCCCACCGGGCCAGCGTTCCCGTCGGGCCAGATCATCCGGGCGCGCACCGTCGTCGGAGCGTCCAGGTGGAGCGCGGCGTGGTAGACCGGCGATTGCGCCGTCGGCTCGGAGCCGTCGAGCGTGTAATGCAAACCGTCCGCCGACCAGTACAGCGAGTGGCCCAGCGATACCGTGGTCAGGTCGTCGAACCGTCCGCCCTCCGGCGTGAAGCGCGGAGCGTCGCCGGAAGAACGGTTCTCTAACGTGTCGTACAACGGGCGCGCCGGGCGGGTATTCTCGTGGTTGTCGCTCGCCACGCTCACGGCGAAGACCCGGATGCGCGGGTTATTGGGCAGGGTGATCGTGCGTGCTCCCTCCGGCAGCTCGAAGCCGTATTTGAACAGGTAGCAGTACACGTAGAACTCGTTGCCTTGCTGCGGATGGTGCCGGTGCGAGGCGTACCACGCCACGGGGTCCCGCTTCGTGTAGCCGGGCACGAGGCCGGTGCAGTTGACGACTCTTTCCGGGATGGACTCCCTCCAAAGCCGGTTGTCCCATTGGCCGACGAAACCCGACCAATCTTGGACCGTTTGCTCCACCGTGCGGTCGCCGACCTTGAACGTGCCGCGCGCGTCGCCGTCTGCCGCTGCCAGCAGGTAAATGTGGTCGAAGTCGCCGGTCGGCAGGGAGAGGGTTTGCCCGTGGCAGGTCAGCGCGTTCATTTGTCTGTCTGCCGTGGGGCCGAGCCGGAACTCGATGCCCTCACCGGTTAACTGCGCGGGCAGTTGTTCGGCGGGGTAGGTACGGCCTTCCTGATCGAAACCGCCGTCGGCGCGGTTCCCCTGCGTACTGACGGCGTCGAGGTCGTAAGCGAGATCGACCGGCTGCGACTTTGGCGGGGTGAGCGGCGTGGACGAGGAGGCAAACTTCAGGGCAAAGGCGCGCAGGGCGAACGGCCCCATCTCCGTTTGCAGCGCGCCGTCGTGCAGCGTGGCGGGACCGACGGGCTGCTCCTGTCCGTTGACCTCGCGGGCGGCGGTGATCGGGACCGCGCCGGTCAGGCGGACGTAGTTCGCCGCACGGCCCGTCGTTTCCTTCAGGCGCACGATGACCTCGTCGCTGTCCTCGGCTTTCTTGACCGCCACGACGGCGACCTGATCGGAGTTCAGGTGCAACAGGGAGAAACTGCGGCCCAACTTGCCGTCGTGGGCCGCAGTCTGGAACGCGGCCAAGGGCTGGTTGAGCCGCGCCGCTTGCAACGGGACGCCGCCCGCGCGCCAGTCGCCCGTGTGACCGGCCACGGCGTAGAGCATCTCGTGACGGCCAAAGTCCTGGGTGGCCTGATCCTGGTAGGCCGTGCGGACGCCGGGCGTGTAAAGCAGGGTCAGGCGCAGGGTCCGGTCGTCGGGCTTGTCGGAGCCGAACTTGGAGTCGTTGAGGACCGCCGCGCCGTAATTAGCTTCCTGGTTCGTTAGGTCAAACCACTGGTGCTGGGGGACTTCATACTTTTTAGGGTCATTATTGCCGCGTTCCGGCACGCCGAGCTTATCGTCGTAACTGGCCAGCGGGCTGGCATTTTTGAACGGGAAGGAAGCCTTCAGGCTCGACTCTCGCGTCTGCCAGTCGATGACGGTGGCGAATTCCACGCGGTCACCCGCTGCTCCGGCGGACAGGCGGATCGTCTGCACGAAACGCGAGCCCTGTGATTCGCGCTCGACTTCCAACGCGACGCGCACCGGGCCGTTTTCGACCACGCGCACCTTCGCCGGTCCTTCGACGAACGCACGCGCCGGGAGCTGGCGGTCGGCCCAGTCCATGTTCCAGGCGGGGAACTGCCGGGGTTTTTCGTAATGGAACTCCAGCCGGGCGGGGGCGGCCAGAAGCTCCTGCCGGTTGAGCTTGTCGAAAATGGAGGCCACGTCGCCGCCTTCGTTGAGCGTGACCCGGTAACGGTCGTTCTCCAGACCCTGAGCCGAAACTTTCAGCGGGGATGCCGCCGCCGGTTGGGTGGCGGGCCGCACGTCGAAGGTTGCAAACCCGACCGAGGGCAGGCGCGCCGGAAAGAGGAGACGGGCGGAACGGCCTGCGCGGTGGTCGAGTTGCACGGGGATTTCCTGGCCGTCCGGCCCGAAGACGCTGACCTCCGCCGGGGCATCGGCGGGGAATTTGACGGTGGCCTCGACGAGGTCTTCGCGGTCGTGCGAGAGCGGATTGTAGACGACCAGCGGCACGCCCTGCGCCTGCGTGTCCAGACCGGAAGCCACCGCGCCGACGGCATCCGTCTCGACCGCCGCGAACTGGTTCGCCGCGAGCAGTTCGTCGTTCCAGCAGTATTCGTAGGCTTTGGGCAGGCTGGTGCCGGGCAGCATGTCGTGCATCTGGGAGCCGAGCAGCAGGTCCCACGCGGTGTAGAGCTTCTGGCCGGGATACGGCGCGCCGCCCAGCAGCATCGCCGCGACGGACGCCCGCTCGGCCCCGTCGGCCAGCAGCTCGTTTTTGCGGTTCCAGCGTTTCATGTACGCCTGCGAGGTGACCGACCCGGCGGAGTGTTCGGTGAGCAGCAACTCGCCCTTGTATTCCGGCAGCTTGGCGATCTGCGCCGGTTGGAGATCGTCGAACATGCGTTCGGCGGACGCGGGCACCACGCGCACCGGCCCCTTGCCCGCGACGCCGCGCTCGACCCAGCGGACGGAATCTTCCTTCGGCGCGCCGCCCTGGTCGCCGGTTCCGAAATAATGGTAGTCCACGAAGGCCCCGGAAAGCTCGCCAGTGTGGTTGATGCGCGTGAGCCAGCCCGCGTTCTGGCTGAGGTCCTCGGTGACCTTGCCCCCGTAGTTGCCAGGGTCCAGCGCGGCGACGATCTCCTTGCCGTCGGGGCCGATCCACCGGCCCACTTTGAAGGGAATGCCTATCGCCGAACCCCACGTCAGCTTTTGCGTGGAAAATCCCTTGACCCCGCAGTGGGCCAGGATCGAGGGCAGCGCCGCCGGGAACCCGAAGCAATCCGGCAGCATGAACTCGTGGCTGACCACGCCGAACTCCCGTTGGAAATAATGGTTGCCGTAAAGAACGTGCCGGACCATCGCTTCGAGTCCGGGGACATTGGCATCGCCCTCGTCCACCGAGGAGCCGCAGGGGAACCAACGTCCGGCGGCGATGTAGCCTTTCAGTTTTTCGTAATCGGCGGGGTAATATTCCCGCATCATCTCGTAGCGCCGCGAGCCGCTGAAATTGAAAATGTAGTTGGGATACTTGTCGATCAACCGGAAGTTGTCGTGCAGGGTGTTGGCGATGTATTCGCGGATGACCTGCGGGTAGGTCCAGCGCCACTGGGTATCGAGGTGCGCGTAGCCGACGGTGTAGAGCGTTTTTTCCCTGGTGATGTCCACCGATGGATTCGCCCTGGTAAAAACTTCCGGGGTGGAGGCGGGTGGGGGAACCGGGTCAGCGGCGGACGCGATCCCGGGGAGCGAAGACAGTAGCAGCAGTGACACAACCAACTTGCAACGGGGGGGAGTCATAAGGGGTGGGTCCATAGTAATAAATCCCGTCGGCGTGGCAAGCTCCGGTTACAAAGTGCGCGCCAGTAGCGGAAGGGGCTGCGCTGCAAAACCCGTAACAAATTTCCGCCGAAAGGCTTGCGTGGGGGCGGCGTTATTTCTTACAACGGGAACGGACACCATTTTTCAACGGATTTCCCATGGGCAAAAAACTGATCGTCTGCGCGGACGGCACCTGGAACAACGAGGACGGCGCTGGCAGCCAGACCAACGTGGCCCGGCTCCACCGCGTGCTGCAAAACTCCTTCGTCGAGCAGGTGGACCAACTGGTGTGCTACGTCACCGGCGTCGGCACGCGGCTGGGGGAAAGGGTGCGCGGCGGCGCGTTCGGTTACGGGCTGTCGAACAACATCCTCGAAGCGTACCGTTTTCTGGTCGATCACTACGAGCCGGGCGATCAGCTTTTTCTCTTCGGTTTCAGCCGGGGCGCGTACACGGCGCGCAGCCTCGCGGGGTTTATCCGCAACAGCGGGTTGCTCAAACGGGAGCACCTCGACCGACTGGACGAGGCGTTTGCCCTGTACCGGGGCCGCACCGACGCGACGCATCCCAACTCGGCGGCGGCAACGGCGTTCAAAAGCAAGTATGCGTGGACGCCCGACATCGAGTTCGTGGGCGTATGGGACACGGTCGGGTCACTGGGCGTGCCGCTGCCGAGTTTGCGCTTGTTCAGTTGGTTCGCGCGTTTCGTGGACAAGGATTTCCAGTTTCACGACACGAGCCTGAGCGTCATCATCAAGCATGCTTACCACGCGATTTCGATCCACGAACGCCGGGGGACGTTCCCGGCGTCGAAGTGGCAGAAACAGGCGGGCATGGAAAACCAGGTGCTCGAACAGGTGTGGTTTCCCGGGGTGCATTGCGACGTGGGCGGCGGGTATGCGGCCAGCGGGTTGGCCGACGCGTCGTTTTTGTGGATGGTGGACAAGGCGAAGGCGTGCGGGTTGAAGTTCCGCGAAGCCGGGTTGGCCGCCGGGGCCGAGCTGGCTCCCGATCCACTGGGGAAGCTGCATGATTCGTACGCGTTTCCGTTCAACGTGATCGACTGGTTCAATTTCCGGTTCGGCGGCACACCGCGCGTTTTCAACATGGACCCGAGCTTTTGCGAAAGCGTCTCGGACGTCGCGCGGGACCGGTTTCAGTTGAAAAAGGGCGAGTTCTGGCCGGAGACGTTTCTGCCTGAGTTACGACGTTCTGTGACAGAGGGAGCCGCCACGGTGCGTGAGATTCATCCGTAACGAAATAGGCTGCACCTAGATGCCTTTTTTGCATCATTGGGATGGCTATTACTTGTTAGGCCTCATTCGCCGCACCTATGACGACGTATCAGTTCTTGTGGCCACCTCCACGGAGCAATGTTTTTCGTTTTTGTCGCGCGCTGTTCAGCTTCGGCATCGTCCTCCTCATACTCGGCGACCTCGTGACCTGGGTTCCAGGCGGAGAGCAGGGCTGGTTTATTATCTGCGCTGTCTTTTTGGCCTTTGGGTTGGCTTCGGCGTCTCGCATCCAGATTTGTCTGGCGTTGGTTCTCCTCGCTTTCGCGCTCTATACTTCCTTCCAGGGCTACGAGCGTGGTCTTGCATACCAAGCGTGGTTGCGGCAGCATCATCCTTCATCACCGCTGCTCAAACACCACCCATGACACCTAACCACGCGCTCTAGCGAACAGAGGCTGGCCGTCGGGGTCTTTTCGCGTGTTCGCGTCTTGCGTGGCCAGCCTCTGTCGCTGAGCTTGAGTCCGTTCGGCCCCGTCCTAGATCATTCATTTCCCAGTCATGGCAAATCAACCTGCACCAGAAACCGAGCTGCTCCGCGCGGCGTACTCGGCCTTCAACGCGCGTGACATCAAAACTGCCGTCACCCTCATGACGCCCGACGTGGCTTGGCCGATGGCATTCAAAGGCGGGTTCGTTCGCGGGCCGGAAGAAATCCGCGCTTACTGGACGGAGCAGTGGAGCGAAATCAATCCGCACGTCGAGCCGGTGGCCTTTTACCCGGAGGAGGCCGGGCAGATCCTGGTCAAGGTGCATCAGGTCGTGCGCGACCTGGCGGGAGCCGTGCTTGCCGATGAGCACGTCGGCCACCATTTCACCATCGAACATGGCTTGATCCGGGCCATGGAAGTCTGTCCATTGCCATCGTCCGGCCCCGGTGCCTGACTCCGAGCTTGATCTCGTTCAGCCAAGGTGCTGACGTGGGTTCGCCGAGCAACCGGTTGACAAACCCGCCATGAACACCAAGGAAGAAAAAAGAAACCCCGAGGTGGATGCATATTTCGGCGGAGCCGAGAAGTGGCGGGAAGAACTGGCGAGGTTGAGAACGATTCTGCTTGGCTGTCCGCTGACCGAAGAACTGAAATGGGGGAAGCCTTGTTACACGTTTCGGGAAAGCAACGTCGTCATCATCCTGCCGTTGAAAGAATCCTGCGCGCTGCTGTTTGCCAAAGGTGCCCTGCTCAAGGATGCCCATGGGGTCCTCATCCAACCGACGGAGAACACGCAAGCGGCGCGCCAGATGCGGTTCACCAGCGTCCGGGAAATCGTGGAGACGGAGCCTGTCCTGAAAGCGTATCTCGACGAAGCCATCGCGGTAGAGAAAGCCGGTTTGGAAGTCCGTTACAAGAAGATTTCGGAGTTCGCCGTGCCGGAAGAATTGCAGAACAAGCTGGATGAAAGCCCTGCCCTGAAAACGGCTTTCGAGGCGTTGACGCCGGGACGGCAGAGAGGATATCTGCTGCATTTTTCCGCCCCCAAACAATCCATCACCCGGGGGGCCAGGGTCGAAAAATGCAGGCAACGGATTCTCGACGGAAAGGGATTGAATGACCGGTGACGCCGGCGGGCAGACCTGCCCCGGGCTTTATTCGCGCGGGACGTAGCACTTGGAAAGCAGGCTCGCCATGAGCGATTCCATCTCCACGGCCATCGCCTGCACCCGGCGGGCGAGATAGGTGTAGATCACCAGCGTCGGGATGGCAATGGCGAGGCCGAAGATCGTCGTGTTAAGGGCTTCGGCAATGCCCAGCGCGACGCCCGCCGTGTCGGAGCCGGTGGCGGCGTCGCCGAGGTTGGAGAACACACCCACCAATCCCGAAATCGCGCCCAGTAGTCCGAGCAGCGGGGCGATGCCGACGATCAATTCCAGCACGCCCAAGCCGCCTTCGAGCCGCATGATCTCGCGGCGGGCGGCGGTCTGCACCAGGCCGGTGTTGTCCTTGCGCGGCAGTTCCATGTGCAGAAGCCCGGCCCGGGCGATGCGCGCCAGGGCGGCGGGGTTGGTCTCGACCAGTTGCCAGATGTGCCCGGTGTCCGTCCCGGCGGGCAGTTTTTCGATAGCGTTACGCACGAAACGCGGCAGCACCCGCTCGCGCCGCAACGCCCGCACGCGCCGGATAGCCACCACCACCGCCGCCAGCGCGCACACCGCCAGCGGAGCCATGAACGGCCCGCCCGCCTCGAAGAATTCCGCGAGCCTGTCCCACCACGCAAAAGCAACGAGCGGCATCTTTAGTAGAAGGAAAAGCCGTACTCGAACTCCAGCCGCCCGGCGTCGAGCGTGTCTACCACGTCAGCCGGGATGGGTTCGAGTTCCGCCTCGGTGACGGCCTGGAGCGACACGTCGGCCAGCGCGCCGTTGGTCTTGCCGCCGGTAAAATGGACCTCCGTGATCTTGCCGCTGCGGTCCACGAAAAAATGAATCTTGACCGTGCCGGTGCTGACCACGTCGGCGCGCTGTTCGATGTACATGTACCAGCGCATCCCGATGGCGTCGTTGACCTGTTTCTCGTAGCGGCCCAATGGAGTGCCGAGGGCCGACACCGCCGATTTGCCCCGGTTGTTGATGTTGCCGCTTATCTTGGAGGGGATGCTCTGCGGCTGGTAGCCGGGGGGCTTGGGCGCGCCGGTGCTGGCCAAGTCGGAGGGGTTGGACGGCGCGAGTTGCGGCTGGCGGCCCGAGCGGCGGACGGGCGGTGGGGCGTTATTGTCCTCGTCCTTGGGCGTTTCGGAAGGCGTGGGGATGGGCAGCTCGGGCGAGGGGGAATCGTCGGGCTTGAGCATGGCGAGATCGCCGGTGTCGGGCGTTGCCTGCGCGGTGGGCTTATGGGTAGGACGGTTCTTGCCGGGCAGGGGCGGCTTTTTGTTGACGGGCGGCGGAGTCGGCGGCGGGGTGCTGACGGCAGCCTGCGGAGTGGCCTCGGCAGAAGGCGCGGAGGTGGCGGCGTCGGCGGCTTTGGTGCCCAGCCGGTACGGGCGCGGCTCGAAATCGAAGGCGGGGACGTTTTTGCCTTCAGTGTCGGGCAGAGGCTTGTTGCCGGTGGCAGCAAGCTCGCTGGCAGCTTTGGTGTCCTGACTGGAAATGAAGGCCGGATCATCCGGCGGCTTGTCGGCGGCCTGGTCGTCAGTCGTGCGGATGTAGGGCGGCGGGGTCGGCTTGCCGGCGTCCGCCGGGCCGGAGGGTTCGGGCGTGGAGAGCGTGGGCGGCAGCATCGTCAACTCGATGGGATGCGACCTGGCCCGGATGCGTCCGCGCGGCCAGTGCGGCACGACCCAGATCACCGCGAGAAACAACAGCGCGTGGACCAGCAGCGCGCCGACGACGGCGAGGAAGATGAACAGGGTGCGCTTCCGGTTAGGCGGGCGGCGGATGGGGCGCGTCACGAGCGTCGGCATGGGATCAGGTGGCACACTGATAGCGCAGCATCTTGCCCGGGTCCAACGCGACAACGGAATGGGAACAACGGGAAAGACGGCGGGGCATGGTCAAGTGGGGCATTGGACCGCCGGGCCGGGGATTCCGTTCATTGCAAACCGGGGAGCACGGGTGCGTTGGAAAAAAGAACGCCCGCCAGGAAAAAGTTCCCGGCGGGCGAGCGAACGGCAGGCAGGCGATTACTTGCTGCTGGTGATGTAGCGGGTGGTGATTTCCTCCGTCAATTTGCCGGTGGGGTCCAGGTTGAGGTGCTTGGTGGTGACGAAGCCGAACCCGTCGTCTTCCAGGCGCAGATCGTTGGTGATTCCGGTGGTGGAATCGTTGTACACCGCGCTGACGACATTGACCGTTTCGGCCTTCGTTTCGAGTGTAGTCAGGATGCCGCCGGTGCCGGTGGCCGTGGTGAAAGTCCCGGTGCCGACGAACTGCCCGTGCTTTTCCTTGGTGAGGGTTTTGTTCGACGTGAAGGGAGCCGACGCGCCGTAATCGACCGAGCTGTAGGCGACCGTGCGGCTGCCGTCGCCGTTGATCGTGGTGTTGGTCGTGTCGGTCTTGGTCTTCCCGTCCGAGGAACGGGTGAAAACGACGACTTCTTCCTTGGTCGTGGCGCTGGTGGCGGTGATGGTGTTGACGAACGTGCCGCTGTTGCCGTCGGTGGACTTGAAGTTGCCGGAACGTGTCTGGGTCACCGGGTAGATGGTGGCAATCGGTTCCAGAGAACCGACGAGGATGGGTCCGGCGGCTCCGGTGACGGATTGAGCCGAGACGCGCGCCGGGGTCCACGCGAGCGTGGTGACCAGGATTGCGAGGGCGGGGAGGGTGACGAGGGAGAGTTTCATGGTCGGGATGGTGGTTGGGGGTTTGCCTTGATGGTGCCTCTATCAACGCTCCACCCGCCGGATGGTTGCGGAGAATTTGTAGTCCCAGCCGCTACAGGGTCCCCGGGTTGCCCCGCAAACACCTCTCACTTCCCCGGTGCCGCCGGATAGTCGCGGCTCAGATTATTGAGGCCTTCGTAGTCGTGCACGAAGGTGATGCTCTTCTTGCCCTGTGGATCGTCTTGCAGGCGGACGACGAAAATGCTGTCGAAATCGTCCGGGGGCCAGTCGGGCACGTCTTTTTCGTCCCCGCCGAACGCGCTGACCATCCGGCGCACGACCTCGTCGAGTTGCTTGTGCTCCCAGGCCACGAAGATCGTCGCCCGCTGGTACTGCTTTTCACACAGTTCGCCCTGCAAGCTGCCGAGGTCATCGTAGGCGATGCGCGTTTCCACGGGCAGCCCGGCGCGAATGGCCGTCGGCTCAATGGTCATCAGCGGGCGGACGTAGGAGAAGGTGCCTTCCTTGCTCTTCTTCTTGGTGGTGAGCGGCGCGAAGATGAAATCGGGCCGCCCGAACTTGGCGTTGAGCACCGCCGGCAGGGCGAGCGCGCGGTTAAGACCCTGGCAGGTGAGCTGGCCGTCGTCGTTGGCGGGTTTCTCGCCGTGACGGATGAACACGATGGTTTCGACCTGGCTCGCGGCGGGCGGCGCGGGGGCTGGTCCCTGCGCGGCGGCGGTCCCGAGGGTGGCCAGCGGGAAAATCAGCGCCAGCCAGCGGGAACGGATCGGTTTGCGCATGGCTCGATCTGAGCAGGTGGGCGGGCCGTTGTCACGGACGAACGGCAAGGGGTTGGCAAACGGGCGTTTTCAAGCTAAGGGTGTGCGTTCGCCGGGTGGATTTTTCCCGGTCGCCTCATGGATAAACAAGCCTGGATCGCCATCACTCTCTGCATCGTCGG
>CAXSED010000080.1:0-19251 GCA_964236475.1 uncultured Chthoniobacterales bacterium | reverse complement strand
GACCAGAGCACCGAGCCGCAGGAAGACGAGCTGCAACGCGCTGGGTGCGAGAAGATCTTCCGCGACGTGGCTTCCGGTGCCCGCGCCTCGCGGCCCGGTCTGGACGAGATGATCGCCCATGCCCGCAAGGGCGACCTGATTGTCGTAGTGCGTCTGGATCGACTCGGGCGTAACCTGCGCGACCTATTGGAGACCGTTCGCACCTTGGAGCGCGGGGGCCGCGGCTTCAAGAGCTTGGCCGAGAACATCGACAGCACGACGGCGGGCGGCAAACTAATCTTCCACATCTTCGCCTCGTTGGCCGAGTTCGAGCGGGCGCTGATCCGCGAACGCACTTTGGCTGGACTCGCCGCCGCACGGGCTCGTGGACGAGTGGGCGGACGCCCGAAGAACACGGACACCCGCAAGCAAGCGATGGCCATGTCCCTCTTGGCAGACCCTGCCAACAGCGTGACGGACGTGTGCCGCCTGCTGAAGGTGTCACGCTCGACGGCTTACCGGCTGGCACGCGCCGGAGCCATGGCAGCGAAAGCGGCCAAGAAGTCACCCGCATCAAAACCAACGGCGAAGCGCGGCAGCCGCGCTGGGGAAAAAGGCAGACTAGCGACAAAGCCTCAAGCGGCTGCCACCGCCAGCAACAAGACGGCTCTCAAGACGCAGCGATCAGCGGGACGGCGGAACGCAAAGACCAAGCAGTAATCTCGCCAAAGGGAGGTTTCTCGGGATGGATTCGTGCGTGTATAGCAATTTTACCCGCGTGGAATCGGAAAGGTCAGCAAAGTGGACATAACGCTTCTCGGTGCGTGGACAGTGGCGTGGACATATTTGACTGTGCAAACTCGAAAAGGCGGATGGCTTAGCGATGTGGGCGCGCTGACGCGCCCCTCCTTGTACCGAATGAATTCGCCGTTCTTGAGGGCTTTTGCAGTGAACATTACGGGTGGATGTTTCCTGGCGAGGACGTGACGTTGCCCGTCGAACATCGAAATGCCCACAGGGCATGATCAGCACTTGACCCCCCTCAAATTCGAAGCAGGTCGTCGATCTTCATCGGAAGTGAGGTGAGTCGCTTGCCGGTGGCGTGATAGATCGCGTTCGACACGGCGGCGGCGGTGCCGATCACCCCGATCTCGCCCATCCCTTTGATCCCGAGAGGATGGCCTCGCCGGTCGTCTTCCTCGATCAAGATGGCTTCGATCCCAGCGGTGTCGGCGTTCACCGGCACGAGTGCCTCGCCGAGACTGCTGTTCATCCACGTGCCGGTGCGCTGGTCGATGGTGCTCTCCTCCATTAAAGCTTGCCCCAGACCCCAGACCATGCTGCCCATCAATTGGCTTCTCACCAGCATCGGATTCAGCGCCCGCCCGCCGGCAAACGCCCCGACGAGTCGTTCCACCTTCACGTGCATGGTGTCTGGATCGATGAGCACCTTGACGAACTGCGCCCCGAAAACCGACCGACCATATTTATGCGGCAGGGAAGGAAGTTGCGGGGGTCGGCCCGTGATCGCCTCTTCTTCAATCGGCTTCTTGAGCCGGCTTGCTGCCACCGCCACCGACTCTCTCGTGCCGTCCGGGGCAACGATGTCCTGCCCTTGAATGGTCAAGTCTCGACGACGTTGGTTGTAGAGGGCAGAGGACGGGTTGGCCACAGCCTTCTTGAAGAGCGTTTTCATCACCTTGATGGCGGCTTCCGCGATGGCCGCACCGTTGGTCAGAGCACCCATCGACCCGACGGCCATCGAGCCATACGGAAGCCGGGTGTCTCCCCACTCCAACGTCACATCAGCCAAAGGTAATCCGAGATGCTCGGCGGCCACCTGGGTCATCGTGGTCAGCATCCCTTGTCCAATCTCGTGCACCGCGCTTTTGACCACCGCTTTTCCGGTGGGCGAGAGGATAACTTTGGCGACCGCCGGAAGCATCCGGGTCGGGTAGATGGAAGTCGCCATTCCGAGTCCCACCAAGTTACGGCCTTCACGCATGGACCCGACACGCGGGTCACGCCCCGCCCAGCCGATCCGCGCGGCAGCCTCCCGGTAGCACTCCTTGAGCGACTTGCTGGACCATTCGTGCCCGGTGTCTGGCTCCACGTCCGCGTGGTTGCGCAAACGGATCTCCAGCGGGTCGATCCCCGCCTTTTCCGCCAGCATGTCGATGGCCACTTCCACGGCGAACTGCCCCAAACTCGCTCCCGGGCCCCGCATCCATCCGGGGGCACCGGTGTCCAAGCGTGCGGTCTGGTTGTTCACCCAAATATTCTTACAGGCATATACCTTGGTGGTGTTTTCACCGGCGGGTTCGATGAAACTGCCACCCGCGCCCTGCGCCAGTTGAACATCTTGGAGGATGGCTTCGAGCTTGCCGTCGGCGTCGGTGCTCATCCGGAGTCTCTGGTGGCACTGGCCGCGAAAAGGCATCAACGAAAAAGTCTGTTCACGTGACAACACCATCTTCACCGGCCGGCCCACGACCTTGGCTGCCATCGGCGCTAGCAAGGTGTGGATGTTGGCTTGCTTGCTTCCGAAGGCACCACCCGCCAACGGGGTGATCACGCGGATTTTGTTGTCGAACTCAAGACCTCCGATCACCTGACCCACGATCCGCGGCAAACGCTCTTTCAACCCGAAACCGAAAGCTTCCCCCAGGATCACCGCATCTCCGTAGGAGAACTGCGAGGGCATCCGGATGGTCAATCCGCCATCGTCGTCCCACGTGGCGACAATCGCGCCGGGTTCCATGGCGTTGTGATGGTGCGGTGAGGTGTCTACCGTGATGTCTACCTGATGGACGGAAAGCCCGTAAACTTTTTCGGGTTCGCCAATCTCCACCTTGCCTTTTTCGCCAGCACCGACCGACTTGGCGTCACTCAACCTGCTTTGCCCTTGCTGCAACGTGAACGCACACGCCGCCTCCGGGTCGCTGTACTGCACTTCGACGAGCAACGCCGCATTCCTGGCATGTTCGAGGGTGTCGGCGACCACCAGCGCCACACATTGTCCCGCGTAGTGCAATTTGCTGTCCTGCAACGGCAGAATGTCGCCAATCTCGGTGCCGTTTAGCGACAACACCTTGTTGAGCCGAGGCGCGTTTTCGTGCGTGAGCACCGCGTGGACCCCCTCACTGGCAAACGCGGCAGCGGTGTGAATCGACCGCACAAAGCCCGTGGCCTGGGTGCTGGTGACCGCGTACGCCACATCGACCTCGTAGCCCAAACGATCGCTGTAAAAGTCACCCGCGTAAACCGCCCTGCCCATCACCTTGTCACGTCCTTCGACGCGACGCGGTGCCCTCTGGAAAGCGGCAGCATCAACAACTCCGGTGTGCTCGATTGTACTCATGATACTCAAGTCAGGCGATTCGTTTGTCGAATTGCGATTGTGGTGTGCCGTTCGCCGCCTGGTGGCAGGCCCGCACGATGACCCGCCGCGCCAAGGTGATTTTGAAGTCGTTGCCGCCATGCCCGACCGCCCCCTCGATCAGGGCATCCGCAAAACGGCGAAACACTTCCTCGGACGGCGGTTGTCCGTGGAGCATGGCTTCGGCGGCGGCGATCCGCCAAGGCTTGTGAGCCACACCGCCCAGGGCCACGCGAGCCTCCTCGATCAGGCCTTCCCGCAGGCGCATGACCACCGCCGCGGAAACGAGCGCAAACGCGTACGACTGCCGGTCCCGCAGCTTCAGATAAGTGTAATGGTCCGAAAACCCTTCCGCCGGAAGGTCGATGGAGGTCACCAACTCTCCCGGCCGCAACGTGTTGTCGAGCCAGGGTTCGTCACCCGGCAGTCGGTGGTATTCACCGAATGGAATGATGCGCTCCCCGTCTTTGCCGGTGACGTTTACTCTTGCATCAAGCACGGCTAGGGCGACACACATATCCGACGGATGCGTGGCGATGCAAGAGGGGCTCATCCCGAGGATTCCGTTGACGCGATTGACCCCGTCCATCGCGCCGCAGCCCGACCCCGGCACCCGCTTGTTGCAGGGCGAGGTGGCGTTGTAAAAATAGTAACACCGGGTCCGCTGGTTCAAGTTCCCGCCGTTGGTGGCCGCGTTGCGGAGCTGCGCACTCGCGCCTGCCAGGATGGCACTCGAAACGACGGGAAAGCGCTGCTTCACGCGGGAATCGTAGGCCGTGTCGGCGTTGGTGGCCAAAGCTCCCAGGCGTAACCCTCCCCCCGGAAGGTCGCTGATCTCAGCGAGAGGAACTGCGTTGATGTCCACCAGCCGCATGGGCCGTTCGACATCGTACTTCATCAGGTCGACCAAATTGGTGCCCCCGGCGATGTATGACATCGGGGCCGCCGTGCCTTGGGCCACCGCTTCCGCGACCGTGTTCGTGCGCGCCAACGTGAAGTGTCTCATTGGTTTTTTGGGTTGGGCAACTGGGTCATGATGGCGTCGACGATGTTGCCGTACGCGGCGCAACGGCACAGGTTGCCGCTCATCAGTTCCTGAACTTCTTCCCGCGTGGTGGCGTGGCCCTCCTTGAGCATGCCCACAGCCGAACAAATCTGCCCCGGTGTGCAGTAGCCGCACTGGAAAGCGTCGTGCTCCAGGAAAGCGGCCTGCAACGGGTGCAGGTTGTCGCCGTCCGCAAGACCCTCGATCGTCGTGATCTCGGCACCATCGACCAGGGCCGCCAAGGTGAGGCAACTATTCCTACGCTTGCCGTTGATCAACACCGTGCACGCTCCGCATTGGCCGTGATCACAACCCTTCTTTGTCCCGGTGAGAAAGAGCCGCTCGCGAAGCAGGTCGAGGAGAGTAATCCATGGTTCCACTTCGGTTACGACCGGCGTCTTGTTCAGCGTCAGGCTCAGCGTCAGTTTGTCCAAAATCGGCGGCTCTTCGGTCATAGATCTTTTCGTGCTCTGAAACATGTGGTTAGAGATCGGTCCAAGGACCTCAAACCCGGATGGCTTCGGCCAAGTTGGGAAAAAGTTTGCAGGCGTTGTGCTGCATCGCATCCGCGCGCAAATTGCCTGCCAGCAGAGGGGTTTTATCGAGTTGGCCCGTCACCTGGGTGCAAAGCGCAAGAGGGGTGTAAGGCCAATCGCTCCCGTACAGGATGCGGTGCGGATCGGCGATTTGCAGCAGCGCGCCCAGGAGTTCCGGGAGCGGAGCCCCGGCGAGATCGTAATACAGTTTCTTCATCTCGCCATGGATGTTCGGTGACTTCTTTGTCGAATGAGCCTCGAAGAAAGGCATCTGCAAATCGATGCGGCTGGCCAGCACGGACAGGGCCGCCCCCGCGTGCGGCACGATCACCCGCAGGTTCGGGTAGCGGACGGTCACCCCGGAAAGGATCATGTTAGTGATGGTGCGCGTGGTCTCGAACATGAACTCTAACATCGGCTCGGGGTAACCGAGCGTCAGCGAGGTGCATCCCTGGCACTTGGGAGAGGTGGGGTGAACAAAAAGGACGGCCCTCCGATCGTCGAGCGCCTGGTAAAAGGGTTCGAGTTTCGGATCCCCGAGGTACATGCCGTGCTGGTTCGTCTCGACCACCACTCCAGAGGCCCCCATCTCATCGAGTGCCTGGGATGCCTCGGTCACGGCGGCCTGCACGTCGGGCAGGGACGTAGAAGCAAACCAGCCAAAACGAGACGGGTACCTTCGCTGGAGCCGCGCCGCCTCCTCGTTGGTCCTACGGGCGAGGTCATGCGCAGACGCTTCGTCGCTGAGGTAGACACCAGGGGAAGAGATCGAGATCACGGCTGCCGCGATGTTTAGGCCATCCATCATGCGGAGAGCGATTTCCTCGCTCCACTCAGGAATGGCCGGCATCCCGTCCGGACGACTCATCCCGGCCGCCCTGAGGGCCTCGGAATAAAAGTCGGGGAGGAAGTGAGCATGAACATCAATGCGTGGAACTGACATAAGAATGATCCAACGAATGGTTTCTCGCTCTCCACTTCTATTGCTTGAGCTACGATTTCGCTTCGGTGGAAACCCAATTCAGGCGAAACCGCCGTTGGCCCGCAGGGTTTGCGCATTGATCCAGCCACCATCCCTGCCAGCGAGGAACGCGACCACCCCAGAGATATCCTCGGGCTCGCCGATGCGCTCCAGCGGTGCCATCTTGGCGATCTTGTCCATCTCTTCCTGGCTTTTGCCCTTGGTGAAAAGTTCGGTCGCCACTGGGCCCGGGGCGACGGCGTTGACCGTGATCTTTTTGCCGCGCAGTTCGTTGGCCAACACGTGGACCAACCCTTCGACCCCTGCCTTCGAGGCAACGTAAGCGCCGTAGGTAGGAAACGCCTTGGCCAGCACGCTGCTGGAGAACACGATGATCCGTCCGCCTTCGCCCACATGCTTGGCCGCTTCGCTCAGGAGCAAGAACGTGCCCCGCAGGTTGACGTTGATGACGTGATCAAAGAGTTCCACGTCGCCCTTGACGATGGGCGAGAGAGGCATGATGCCCGCACAATGCACGACCACATCGACTTTCTGGTACCGGGCAACCGTTTGCTCGAACAACGACGCGACGCCAACCGGTTGGGAAATATCCGCCTGGATGGCGCTCGCCTTGCCGCCTGCTGACTCGATTTCGTCCACGACCGCCTTAGCCTTATCCGCCCCGCCGGAGAAACCCACTATCACAGAGAACCCGTCTTGGGCGAGGCGCGTAGAAACCGCTTTGCCGATGCCTCCCGAGCCGCCGGTGACGATGGCTACCTTGCTCGCGCCGGACTCGGGTGATGAATTGCTCATGTTGAACAGAGAAACGGCCTGCGTCGGTTATTCGAGTGGTATAAACAATGAATAATGAATATACGTCTGACGCATATCCGCGAAGCGGATTTAAATCTCCTCGTGTACTTCACCGTGTTGGCGGAAGAGGGGAACATCTCGCGTGCGGCTAAACGACTGCGCCTCAGCCAGCCGTCCATGAGCCGGGCGTTGCAGCGGCTGCGCGAGTTGTTCAAGGACGACCTGCTGGTGCGTGGGGCACAAGGCTACCAACTCACCCCCAAGGGCAAGGCCCTGCTGCACGACTTGGGTGAAGTGCTACCCAAGATTGATCGGATGGTGGCGGGCGACGTGTTCGATCCTCAACGCGAGACGGCACGCTTTCGCGTGGGCGCGACGGACAATGCGGCGCACCTGTTTTCCCCCGTGCTCTGCCGCCAGTGCGTGCGCTGGAGTCAGGTGGTGTTCGACTTCCAACCCTGGAGTGATGCCGTGTACACAGACCTGGAACACGGAAGAATGGACCTTTTGCTCGCGGCACAGGATGGCTTGCTGCCCCGCGGGATGCGCAGCGAAGTTCTCTTCGATGACCAGGTGGTGTGTGTAGTTGCCAAGACCCATCGTCTGAACAAACGTCTCACCTTTGAGCAGTACCTGGCCGGTCAGCACATCGACGTGACCTTGCTCAACCGTTCGCCATCTTTCCTGGAACGAGACCTAGCCAAGCGTGGCCTCACCCGCCGCAACGTGTTCCACGTGCCGTATTTTTCGGTCGCCATTCAGGCCGTGGCGGGTACCGAACTGATGACAACCGTGCCCAGACGATTGGCAAAGTTACTCATCGATCCAGCGACCACCAAGATGCTGCCACTACCGAACGAGATCAGCGGTTTCGAGTATTTGATGGCCTGGCACCCTCGGCTCGAAACGGATGCTCAGCATCTCTGGTTGCGCCAAGCCATCCGAGCCGCCGCCAAGGAAATCCAGCCATTGTGATGACTTGCAGAACAATCGGCGTGTACGACGAAGGAATCAAACATGTTCAAGTCAAAGGAGTTGGGATCGTTAAAGGCGGGCGGAGGCTCTCTCCTGTTGATTCTTGTCTCAACGGAACCGTGGTTGCCGGGCACTTCCCAACTTCACCGTGCCGCCTCTCAGCTCGTGGAGCACAGGCCGCTCAACTGGTTGGCACGCCGATCCGGGCGGCCATTTGGCGCGCGGTGTCCAGGCGGCGCGCTGGACCTCCGTGAGCACCGCCGGCGGGGCCGTCTCGGGCGCGCCGCTGTCAAACGGAGGCTGCGGCGCGCAGACCATGTCGAGCTGGATGCGTTGAGCCACCTCCACTCCACGCAGTTCGGCCGCCACTCTGAGCGCCCCATCGATGCTCGCCGACACCCCGGCCGCCGACACCCAGGACCCATCGACCACCACCCGTGCGTTGACCGGCACGGCACCGAAGAAGGGCAGCAGATCAAATGCGTTCCAGTGCGTCGTGACCCGGCGGCCCCGCAGCAGCCCGGCTGCCCCGCAAATCAGCGCGCCGGTGCAGACGGAAAACACGCAGCGTGCCCCCGCGGCTTGGTGACGGAGCCAGCCGAGGGTTTCCTCGTCGGCCATCAGTGCCTCTTGCCCCGGACCACCGGGCACGTGCAGGACATCCAACGCCGGTGCGTCCTTGAGGGTGGCGTCGGCCAGGAGGCGCAGTCCGTTGGTGTCGCGCAAGAGCGCGGTCGTCTTGGCGAAGAGGCGGTAGGTAGAGTTCGGCAGGCGCGAGAGCACCTCGAAGGGGCCGGTCAGATCGATTTGGTCCAAGCCTTCGTAGAGCAAGAACCCGATCTGGAGGTGAGTGTCGGCGGAAATCATGGTGAGCGTGGCGGTGGGCTGGTAAACTCGTTGGTTAAGGTCTGACCAGTGCATGTGGGCTGCCCCGACCAGGGGGAGGTGCCGGGCCTCCGTCGTGTCGTCCGCCGGGAACATGTACCCCAAGCGCAGTTCCTGTGCGGCGACATTCTGCGGTGCGCCCCCGGTGGTCACCCGGCAGGTTAAATCGGCAGCCGCAACTCTGCTCCTTTACTTTCAAATCAAAATACGGTCCTTATGCGCTCCCAAAGGCCACGGGTCAATTCGCCGTTTCACCAACGGAGATTTTTCGGGACGCAACTGGGCAGGGATCGGGCTTCAGCCATTCGGCGGGTGAGCCGCCTCCGGACCGATTTGCCAGAGCAAAAACGCATCCATGTCGGCCACCTCCGTCAAATGCTGGGTCTTGGTTGAGCCCAGTCCATGACCGGCGTCGAAGTCCACGCGCAGCAACACCGGCTTGCCGCTGTTGCTGGCTGCCTGGAGGCGCGCGGTCATCTTGCCTGTCTGCCAAGGTTCGACGCGCGGATCGTTTACCCCGGCGGTGAGCAGGACCGCCGGATACGCGGTGCGGTCCGCGACGTGGTGCATGGCGTCCATCTCGTACAAACCGCGAAACCCCTCCGGGTCCGCCGTCGTGCCAAACTCCGGGATGTTCAACGGACCGGCCGCCATCTTTTCATAACGCAAGGTGTTGCTGTAGCCCACCTGGATGACCGCCGCCCCGAAGAGTTCCGGTCGGCTGGTGATGGCCCGGCCAATCAGGATGCCACCTGCGCTCGTGCCGCTTCCGGCCAGGTGAGCCGGGGAAGTCCATTTCTCGGCCACGAGGTATTCAGCGCAGGCGATGAAATCGTTCCAGGTGTTCGGCTTGGTGAGCTTCTGTCCACCCAGGTGCCAATCCTCGCCGTAGTCCCCGCCGCCGCGCACATGGGCATACGCCAGCACCCCGCCGCGCTCCAGCCACGCCAGCGATGTCGGGTCGAAAGAAGGATCAAGGCTGGAGCCATAAGCCCCGTAGCCCCCCAGCAGCGTGGGGGCCGAGCCGTCGTGGGCCAGGCCCTTCTTCGCCACGATGGAAAGGGGCACCAGCGTGCCGTCCGCGGCCTTGGCTTTGACCTCGAAGGACTCCATTCCCGAGAAATCCAGCGGCGACGGGGCTCGCAGCCTGGTGTCGGCGAACTGCCCGGTGGCCGGATCGTAGCGCAAATAAACGGGCGCGCGCACCCAGCCTTCCAGCGGGAAGACAGCGCCCGCCGCCAGCGGATCGACCGTCAGCTCTGCGATGGCACCGGCAAAGGGCAACGGCAGGGCGGCAGGCTTCGCCCCGTTCTTTGCATCGTAGGGCAAGCGCAGCACACCGCCCAGACCGCCGTCGAGCGTGCGCACGTAGAGCGCGTCCGCCGCGCAACTGATGTCGGCTAGCACCGTCTCGGAGACTGGTACCGCCACCGTCGCCTTTTGGATGTCGCCCGTCCGCAGCGCCACCCGGAGCACCTGAAAGCGAGAAGCCCCGTGGTGGCTGAGCAGGAAGAGATCGTCACCGTGGAGGGCGCCGCTGGTCACCTCGTCCGTCACGTCTGCCAGTTTGCGCCACGGCGTCTTGGCACCGTCGATCTCGGTAAGCAGCGCGGTGTAGATCGTCGCCTCATTACGCACGCCGTGGGCCACCACGCCCACCGCGTACGGCGAGGCTGCGGATGTGACCACCGCGGGTGTATCAGTTTCCTCGATTCCGATCTTCTCGGATAGCCCGTGGCCGAATACGGGTGGGTCCTTCTGCGGATCGGTGCCGAGCACGTGGAGGTAAGCGCGGCTGTTCAGGTATTTGGCGTCGGGTGGGGCATCCGGCGCGAGTGTTTGCAGGCGGTTGTAGAAGACCGAACGGCCGTCTGCTTGCCAGAAGCAGGGGCCAAACTGACAACGGTCAATGCTCTCGCCCAAGTCATGGCCGTCGGCCACGTCCAGGAAGTGCAGCACGCTGTTCTCGCTGCCACCTTCCGAGTAGCCAATCGCCACGATCTTGCCGTCCGGCGAGGGGGCAAAATAGTCGATGGAGATGTGCTTGTCCTTGCTGCCCAGCTTGGTCGGATCGAAGAGCAGGCGGCCTGGGTCGTCTGGCAGGGCGGTTTCCAGGCGCACGAAGAGCTTGCGGTTGTCCTCGCCTGGTGCGGTTTTGAAGTAGAAGAGGCATCCCCCGGCACGTTGCACCCCGCGCACCGAAACGCTGGCGTTGCCGAGGGCCAGGACGCGGTCCAGCAGTTTGGCGCGGTCGGGGAGTTGTTCCAGCGTCGCGTGGGTGTACCCGGCTTGTCCCTTGAGCCAGTCGGCAAACTCGGAGCTGCCGGCTTGCTCCATCCAACGATACGGATCGACGATTTTCCTGCCGAAATAATCGTCGGTCACCGGACGCACCGGCGCGACCGGCGGCGGTGCGACCGTATGCGCAACGAGGTGGGTGATCCCGACGAGAAAGACAAACGGCCACATTGCAATTAGCCGAAATCCAACAGAGAGCGGTGAGTTCATCATAAGCGAGAGTGTAACGAGTTGATGCGTAATGCTTTTCAGGCTGACAACAAAACAGAATCTCGAAAAACGGTGGTTTCGCGCACGAGCGCACCAGCCATAATTACACCGTCTCACCAACCTCTATTTTTTGAGACAACGAACCCAGGGTCAGCGACAGAGATTGGCGCAGCAAGACGTAGGATATTGCAAAGACTTCATCGCCAGCATCCGTTCGCTGGAGCGCGTAGTTAGACGGCGCGGACGGTGTCTTGAAGATACGACCGACGGATTTTCACTCTGCGAAGGGCAAACGCGCAGCCACCGAGACCTAGGGCCAGCAGCGCAAGGCCGCCCGGCTCCGGCACCCCTTGCGTCACGTCCGTAATCCGCGCGTTCGCAAGATCAAGGGTGACATCGTCGAAAGCCGCCGAGCCGGGGATGCCCAGGTTCTGGAATTGGATCAGATTGGAAGCAGCGGTGGCCTTGAACACCGCCGATGTGTAGTTCGCCCACGGCGTTGCGTAGATGCCGCTGGGATCGACCGCGCTAACCGGCGTCGGCGAGAGCGAAAGCCCCCCGAACTCAGTGCCGTTCACTTCTATACCCAAGCCCGCCTGCCCGGTCGCGGCGCGCGCGTCGGCCGCAATGGTGATCTGATACCGATCTCCGATTGTGAACCCGCCCACCATCTGTTGCAATGACGAAGTCTCGTTTTGCAGGAACACCACGTTGGTCAGCGAGCCTGGCGCGACGCCGTTGTCCCATACTGCTGGCGCGTACCGTGCCGCAATCCCGGTTGCCGAACCGCCGCCCGAAACGTCCGTCCATCCGGTGATCGGCACGCTATACATGAACGTGGTGGTTGAGGTCGTGCTCTGGAAATTTGGATTGGTGAACAGCGGCGTGGCGTCCGCCGGGACACCGCCTAGGATTGTCATTAATGACGCCGCCAAAGTGACTTTCAAACCGTTTCGTATCATAGTACGGGGCCTTTCTTCTGGTTTGCAAGCCGCCCGATCTTGGACGGCCAGCGTTGATCTATTCGCAAAACATTATCCCTGGCTGCGGGCCGCATCATAGGCCGCCTGCTGCGAACTGTACGTCGTCCCCTGATTGTAGGTGCCGTTGGCCCCGTCGAAAAGTGGCGGCGCGCCCGGGGGTGAGCGCGAGCAGGACGGCGGCGAGGGCGAGCAGGCGGTGGTGGATGGCTGGGATGGTCTTAGTTTTCATGAGTGCGGATGCGGCGGCGCAAACGGAAGCTCAGCAGTCCTGCTCCGGCGGTGAGGGCGGCCCAGGTAGACGGCTCGGGAGCCGGTACGTAGTCCACGGTCACAAAGAAGTTGTCGTAGTCGCTTTGCGTCGTGCGGTTGCTGTACTGCCCGGTGCCGGTGTTGCTATTCAGGAAGCCAAGCGTGATGGTCGAGCCGCCGGCCGTGAAATCGGGATGGGTGTTTGATCCGTCGGTGGCTACAAAGCTGTTGGCGGTTAAGTTGGCGAAGGAAAGCGACTGGTAAGACGTGTAGTAACCCGTGTCTTGCGGCAGCACTCCGTAGAGGACGCCGTTTTGCAGCAGCGCGGGTGCCGTGCCCTGACCTTGGTTGTTGATCCGGGTGATGGCATCGTAGGAAACCGATAAATCCAAAATCACGCCGGAGAAGAATGGATTGAAGGTGAAGTCCGAGCGTAGGCTGATCGCTTCGAGGTCGGTGGTGGCGACATCGTTCGTCACCTGCCAATATATTCCCGGGTTGCCGCCGAAAGCAACGCGCGTCGCCGAAACGCCCCCCGTCGCGCCGACCTGCGCGACGCTCCAATTTGTCGAAAAATCGCCGTCGCTGTACGTCACGATGGCCGCATGCACGGTGTTTCCCGGGATGGCGACCAGGCCCCCGAGAGCGATGGCCCCCGTCAGGGCGAGTAAGCGGGAACAAGTGTTTGTCGTTTTCATGAGTGTGACGAACCGGGCGAAATGGCAGGTGGAGAATCGTTTTTGCAGACGAACCCGGCAGCGGTGGATGGTAGGAGGCATGAGGAAGCGGAAAAAAGTGGCGGCGACTCTGGGTCTATTCACTTCAGCGACGAGGGTCCGTGCTCTGGTGAAGGCACCGGGTAAGACCACGAAGGTTGGGGCAAATCGGCGGAAGGAATCGGCGGCAACACGGCGGCTAACCTCTGATGGTCCGCCGCCGTCTGACGCTGGATCACGCTCAAGCGCCAGGAACACACTCGCTCCATGCCGATCAGCGCACCCGCGAGCGCCAGCACGGCGACCAGCATGGGTTTGCCCTCGGCGGAAACGCCTGCGGAGACGGCAGGAAGTTCCGGGTCAAGTACGGTCTCGTCCGCTGCGGTCACCGTGCCGGCGAAGGCGGCAAAGATCAGGACAACGATGCCGCACCACAGCACGGCGCGCTCAATGGGAAGGCGGGATTGAAAGATGGAGCGATTCATTTTGGCTTCGGGGCAGAGAGAGAAGTGGATTCACCTCCCTACTCCGCGAAACGGCGCGGAAAGTTTCGCGGCCTTCTCCCTTTTCTTGCGCTTTATGCAGCCGGCGCTCTGCCCGCGCCTTGCCAAACCCCGCTGCCCGGACATAATGGGTGTTCATGGCAACTCCGGCGCTCGATTCGGCGGCTGGTGGCCAGCCGATGTTCGTCAGCACCCAGTGGGGGGTCCTGCTGGCGGCGGCGGGTGCGCCGGAAGGTTCGGGCGGCGAGGTCCGTGCCGCCTGGGGGGAACTTTACCGGATGTATTGCTACCCGATTTACGCCTTTATCCGGCGGCGTGGCCATCCGCGCCCGGAGGCGCAGGATCTGACGCAGGACTTCTTTGTCCATCTGCTCGAAAGGGAAACCCTGCGTCGGGTGGATGCCGCCAAAGGACGTTTTCGCTCCTTCCTGCTGGGAGCACTGGAATACTTCCTCGTCGACGCCGCGCGCCGCTCGGGCGCACGCAAGCGCGGGGGCGAGGCCCGCTTCCTTTTTCTGGACGATGTGGACGCCGCGGAGGTCGCCTACCAACTCGCCGCCCCCGCTTGGGCAACGCCCGAGCGGCTCTTCGATGCCCGCTGGGCCGCCACGCTGCTCGACGCGGTCTTCGTGCGATTGCAGGCCGAGATGGCCGCCGCCGGAAAAGGCGATTCCTTCGCGGTTTTGAAGGATTATGTGGCCGGCGGCGAGGACGCCTCCTACCAGCAGACCGCCGCGCGCCTCGGGCTCTCGCTGCCTGCCCTGAAGAGTCTCATCCACCGCCTGCGCCGCCGGTACGGCACGCTGTTGCGCGAGGAGGTGGCACGGACCGTGGCGGACCCGGCCGACGCCGAAGCGGAACTGCGCCACCTGCGCGAATCACTGCGGCCAGGTTGAGGCTCGTTCCGCTTCCGGCCCGCTCGGAAAATCCCGAGGCGAACCCTCCTGAATCTGTCCTCCGGGATATCCCGCAATTTGCTTGTCCGGGAAGTACTTCCCGTTACAATCACGTCCGTGCAAGGCTCTGCTGCTACCACCGTCTGCCGGGCCTGCGGCACGTCGTTCCAGACGCAAAGCCAGGGCATGGGACAGCTCTGTCTCGGTTGTCTGCTGGCTCCTGACCTGCCGGACGAAGCCGACCGGCAACCGCCCGTCGCCGGGCCGCTGGATGTGGCGATGATCGCCGGGGTGACGGACAACCGCCGCTTCGCCCACTACGAGGTCGCGCTCCGTGTAGATGGAACCCTGGCGGAACTGGGCCGGGGCGGGATGGGGGTTACCTATCAAGCCACCGACACCACCTTGCGTTGCGCGGTCGCGCTGAAGGTGGTCAAACCCGACCTCGTTCAGAACGCCCAGGTGCGCGGGCGCTTCTTGCGCGAGGCGCAGGTGGCGGCAAAACTGCGGCACCCGCACGTGGCCAGCGTCTTTTTCTTCGGGGAACGGGCGGAGGACGGGCAGCTTTTCTACGCCATGGAACTGGTCGAGGGCGAGACCCTGCACACCCGGGTGCGCCGTTGCGGTGGCCTGCCGGTGGAGACGGTGTTGCAAATCGGGGTGCAGGTGACTGCCGCGCTCGCCGCCGCCGAGGAACAGGGATTGACGCACCGCGACCTCAAACCGGCAAACCTGATGCTCGTCCGGGGGGAAACCATCAACGTCAAGGTCATCGACTTCGGCTTGGCCAAATCGGTGGCGGAGACGCCTGCGGAGGCGTTGGCTCTGACCCGGGCGCAAGATTTCATCGGCACGCCCGCGTTCGCCAGCCCAGAGCATTTCAACGTCTGGCAGGAAGTGGACGCGCGCTCCGATTTCTACGCGCTTGGCGCGACGCTCTGGTATGCGCTCACCGGCAAGGCCCCGTTCGCCGGGCGCAGCCTGGATGAAATCCATGACCGGCAGGTCCACCACCCCCTGCCGCTGGACGAGCTTCAGGCGGCCCGGGTGCCTGCCCCGGTGGTGGAACTCCTGCGCGCTCTCCTATCGCCCGATCCGACCGGACGGCCGCAGACCGCCGGCGAACTGGCCGCCGCGCTGGCCCGCTGCCGCCAACCCGTCGCCGGGCCAGCGCCGAAAACGCGCGGGCGCGCCGCCGCGCTGGCCGTGGCGGTCGCCGTGGGGCTGCTCGCCCTCTGCGCCGCGAGATGGATGGCATACCGCCGTTCGCATCTCCCGCCCGACGCGCCGCCGGCCACGGTCCCCGCGCGGGAGAAATCCGTCGCCGTGCTGCCCTTCGACAACCTTTCCGAGGACAAGGGCAACGCCTTCTTCGCCGACGGCGTGCAGGACGAAATCCTCACCGACCTCGCCAAGAGCGCCGACCTGAAGGTGATCAGCCGCACGAGCGTCCTCGGCTACCGCGACCCAGCCAAACGGCCCTCGGCGCGCGAGATCGGCCACGCGCTCGGCGTCGCCTACCTGCTCGAGGGCAGCGTGCAGCGCGACGGCAACCGGGTCCGTCTTTCCGCCCAGCTCATCGACACCGCCAGCGACCGGCACGTGTGGGCGGAAACCTTCGACCGAGAGTTGTCGGACGTTTTCTCGATCCAGAGCGAGGTGGCCAATACTATCGTGGGTAAGCTCCAGGCGCGGCTCTCTGGCGCGGAGAAAGCGGCCATCGACGAGCCGCCCACGCACGACTTCGCCGCGTACGAACTTTTCCTCCACGCCAAGGAAATCATGTACAGCTTCGACCCGAACACGTCGAAGTGGGACCCGCTCTACGAGTCGGAGCGGCTGCTGGACGAGGCCACGGCGCGCGACCCGGCGTTTTACGAAGCGTGGGTCCTGCTCGCCAACGTGCATAGCAACCTGTTGCTTTTCAGCGCCGATCCGACGCCGACCGCCCGCACGGCGCTGGCGGAAAAAACGTTGGCAACCTTGCGGCGTCTGCGGCCGGACGACGGCATCACGCACCTCGCTTACGCCTCCTACTTCTATTCTACCCACGACCCCGAGCATGGCCGGCCGGAACTCGCGCTCGCCCGGCAACGGCTGCCGAACAATTGGAAAGTCCTCTTCGTGTCGGGCACCACCGGCGTCATTGATGGACGCTGGGCCGACGCCATCGCCGCGATGGAAAAGGCGCGCACCCTCAACCCCCGCCACGTCGGAACGCTGGACATGCTGACGATTTACTACGCGGCGATCCGGCGCTACGACGAAGCCGAGCGGGTGGCGCAGGAGGCCATCGCGGCGGGCATCAGCCCGGACTATTTTGCCATCCGCCACGCGAAACTCGTGCTCGATGCGACCGGTGACCTTTCCGAGTACCGCGCCGTGTTCAAGCGCCTCGACGGCCAGGGTGTGCCGAGCGAACGAAACTTCATTTTGCGGTGGGACTGCGCCGTGCGCGCCCGCGACTTCGACGAGGCCGCGCGCCTGGTCGCCGCCGACCCGCGCCAGGAGTTCAGCGCCCAGACCAGTACCATTATCCCGCGCGCCTACCTCACGGGGGAAATCGCTTACGCGCGGGGCGATCTCGCCGCTGCGCGCAAGGATCTCGGGACGGCGCGTGCGGTCTGCGAAGACGCGGTCCGCCGGCGGCCCACCGAGGCCATCGTGTGGATGTTGCTGGCCGAGGTGGACGGGCATCTGGGGCGCAAGGAAGACGCCGTGCGCGAGGGAGAGCGTTCCGTGGCGCTGATGCCCATTTCGCACGACGCGTCGCAAGGGCCGAAGGTTGCCACGTCGCTGGCTTCGGTGTACGGCCTGGTGGGCGAAAAGGATCGGGCGATCACGGCGCTGCAAGCGTTGGAAAACGTCCCGAATGCCTACGACTACGGCTATTTGAAGACGCACCCGGATTGGGACATCTACCGGGGCGACGCGCGTTTCGAGGCGCTGCTTCAGGCGATCCGCCGGCCGGTGGATTTATCGAAGTTCAACCCGGCAAACTTTCCACCGCCCACGGTGACGAATAACCCGTGAAAGGGTAGAATAATCCTTATATGGGTGATGCTAGTTTTCTAATTGCATCACTTCTCTAGCCGCGCGCCCACCGGGGCGCGCTACTCCGCCGCCTCAACGCCGCCATCGGCGCGGGAGGCCAGAAAATGATCATGAGCCAAGCGCGCTGGGTGGACCTGTTCAACGCCGCCGGCTTGCCGGCGACCCTGGAGCCTGACATGCCGCTCTGGCTGCGCTGCCACGCTCCGATGTGTGTCGCGTTCGAGAGCGTTTCGGTGGCAGGCGAGCGGCGCAGGGGCGGCGCAACGTGGAACGAAGCGCTCGTTCTTGCCCGGGGTATTCACGAGAGCTTCGGGTTGATCAAGGGGCTGGGTCACCCAATCTACCCAAAGTCGAAAGCGCGTCTTGACGGTTCCCCGGCCTGGGTGCTGGCCACCATGCTCTGGACCGTGTCGCACATCCGGTCGTTCCGCGAGTTGCTGGCGACAGGCAAGTCCGAGTGTTGTGCCTTGGTCGAAGCGATGTTGGTAGCAGCCCCGCGAGCGAACCCACCAGTGGAGGCGTCTCGCATCCAGGCGATGAAGCCAACGTAGGCATGTCTTTTCCGTCTCTCCCGAGAAACGAAGCAGATCTCCGTGCCAGAAAACGGTGGTTTTTCCAGACACCGTCCACGCCGCCGTGGTGGCGTCCGGCACTTCCGTGCCACGCCCGCCGTAGAATTTACGATAATGACGCTCTTCCGTCTCGATGTTCAGGCCTGGCTGACAATAAGTTCCCTTATTGGAAATTTCGGCTTACGAGGGCCGCAGCCTAGATACCGCTGGTATTTGCCCTGGTTTGCAGTTAGCAGACGCTGCGGGCAACGGCGGTTACCAACGCGCTCGACCACGAGGCTGGCATCGCCAAGGTGCAGGAG
This sequence comes from uncultured Chthoniobacterales bacterium, assembly GCA_964236475.1. Lineage (GTDB taxonomy): Bacteria > Verrucomicrobiota > Verrucomicrobiia > Chthoniobacterales > SZAS-18 > CAHJWO01. Next base: position 892 of record CAXSED010000080.1, on the reverse strand, counting down.
TGGCTCGGGCACGCCAACATTGGCCACCACCCGCCTCTACGACTGGCGGCGCATGTGCCCGGAGGACAGCCCGACCTTCAAGGTTGCCTATTGATAACCAAAGCCTTCGCCCATGGTGGTGGATGCTGCCACCGCTTACGCCTATTGTGTATGGATGCCAGCCCTTTCGTTGATTCTCTGACCAATACGGTCCCCGTTCGCTGGATGACATCGTCCGGGAGATCGGTGCGTTCCCGGAGCTTCCCCTCGCCTAGCAGATCGACTACGTTCGCAGCTTGGTTCAAACCAGCCCTGTTTTCAGCGCCGACTGGGGAGGAACGTGGTGCTACCGCCGAGTACGCTAGATCGGTCACGATGATGCCCGCCCGTCCCTTCATGGGAGCAAACCCTGCAAGGAAACGGACAGCACCCGCGCGAGCGCGACAAATTCCCGATCTGTCACGCATCGGACCTGCCCTTCGATCCCGGCGATGATTCCGCGCGAGGCGTCCCATCCGGCAAGCTGACACTTGGCGGCGAGTTCGGTCTGTGACAAACCCTGCTGGTAGCGCAACCGGGCGACCTGCGGGCCGACGATATTTTTTAGTTCCTTGGCCGCCTTGACTGCCACGCGCCGAGCATGGCAGTTGCCGTTGGGCAAATTGTCTGGATTTCCAGACAAAAGTGAGGTATCCAGCGGGAATGAAGATGCGCTTCGTCATGTTGCTGGTTTCTGTTCTGCCTCTGTTGTTGAGAAGTCCGCTTCTCGGACAGACGCCCAAAGAATCAGGATCGCGTGGCGTGGAGGTCCAGCAGCCAGAAAGCACCAGCGTATCGCCTTTCCTTTACAGTCACGGAGATCCGACCAACGACGAGCAGTACCTTCTGACGCTGCTCAACCGTGCCCGGATGG
>CAXSED010000079.1:3278-19463 GCA_964236475.1 uncultured Chthoniobacterales bacterium | reverse complement strand
TTGCCATGGTCGGCAACCATCAGGTTGACGTGGATGTTGCCGTCGCCCGCGTGACCGAAACATGCCACCGGAATTCCGTGGCGGCGTTGCAGTTCCGCGCCGAAATCAATCAAATCCACCAGACGACCGCGCGGCACGACGATGTCCTCGTTGAGCTTCGTCAAGCCCGTGGATTTGAGCGATTCACTGAACTTCCGGCGCAGTTCCCACAGCCGCTCGCACGGCCCGTCGCCCAGCGCGGTCTGCGGGGTCAGCGCGCCCGCTCCAACCAGCAGGGCGCGCAGGTCTTCGATCTCCCCGCGCAGGGAATTTTCGCGGCCATCCAGTTCGACCAGCAGGTGCGCCTCGCCGGGCGGCACGTTCTCCGCGCCGAGCCAGCCGCGCGCGGCTTCCAAGGTGAAGCGGTCGGCGATCTCCAGGGCTGCCGGGAGCCACCCCGCCGCGAACACCGCCTGCACCGCCGCCGCCGCCGCCTTCATGTCGGCGAACCCGCACGACACCGCTGCCCGCGCCTGGGGCATCGGCAGCAGCCGCAACGTGGCTTCCGTGACCACTCCGAGCATCCCCTCGCTACCTACGAACAGTCCCACCAGATCGAACCCGGTTTTGTTCTTGTGCGTTCTACCACCGCAACGCACGATTTCCCCGCCCGCCAGGACCACCTCCAAACCCAGGACGTAATGCCGCGTGACGCCGTATTTCAGGCAGCGCGGCCCCCCGGCGTTGGTGGCGATGTTCCCGCCGACCGTGCTGTTTTTCAGGCTCGCCGGGTCGGGGGGATAAAAAAGTCCCTGCTTCCGCGCCGCGCTCTGGAGGTCGCCCGTGATGAGTCCCGGCTGGACGACCGCCACGAAGTCGCGCCCGTTGAGTTCCAGCAACCGTTTCATCCGCACGAGCGAGAGCGCCACCCCGCCGCGCACCGGCACGCACCCGCCGACGTAGCCGTAGCCCGCGCCCCGCGCCGTGACCGGCACGTTGCGCTCCGAGCAAAAACGCAGCACGCGCGAAACGTCCTCCGTCGTGCGCGCGAAGACGACCACCGCCGGAGCGCCCGTGGCGAACCACTTGTCTCCGCCGTGCGCGCCGAGCGTGCCCGCATCGTCGGCCACGGTTCCGGCATCCGCGTCGAGCAACCGCCGCAGGTCTTCCGCCAGCGAGGAAAACGCGTTGTTCATTTTAGAACCGCACCGAAAACCCCGCGAACGGCTCGAAGTCCGGTGCGGCGCGCGTCACGCCGAAGTTGCACCCGAAATCCACTTCCGCGCTCTTGCCGATGTAATAGATCAGGCCGGTATCCACCTCGCCATCCAACTCGGAATCCGGCCCGACGTTAACCCGGCTGTACCATTCGCCGTAGAACGTAAATTTCTTGTCGAAGAACGTGTAGCCCAGATACGCGATGTTCGTGAATGCCGGCTCGAAGCGCGTGTCGGCGTCGTTGCGGATTGCGTCGAACTCGGTTTGCAACCCGGCCTGGAAATTGAGCGGCAGATTGATGGAAAGGGGCATTTCTACGCCGCCCTCGACGCGCTTGTTGCCGAGGTTGGCGGTGTTCGTGGGAATCTTCAGGTAGGGCAGAATGCCGAACGCGAACATGCCACCGTCGTTGCCGAACAAGTTGTATTTGAATAGAAAGGTCAGATCGCCGAAGCCGGACTGCACGGAACTGGCACGCGCGGCGTGGTCGATGGTGCGGAGGTTAAGATAACCGCCGTAGAGGAGATCGACTTCCGTGCGGTTGGTCAGGCCGATGCGCAGGTCGAACGGCGCGGCGTTCCACTGGTCCACGTCCACGCGGGCGTGCTCCGTGTTGTGGCGGTCGAGCGTGTCGTTTGCCACGTCCATCTCCAACTGGACGTGCCCGGCGTCCACGGTGAACGGGCCCGTGAACTGGCTGGGCCGGTCGGGGTTGAAATCACGCAATTGATCTTCCGGCGTCGGGTGCAGCAACGTGTAGCCGCTTTTGTCCGGCGAATCGGCGGGCGTTGCCGTCTCGCCTGCCCACGACGAACCCGCGCTGGCAACCAGCGCCGCCAGCAGACCGCAAGACAGACGCGCGGTCACATTCCGATGATCTGGTAACCGCCGTCCATGTAGAGCACCTGCCCGGTGATGGACGCCGCGCCGTCGCTGGCCAGGAACACGCCCATCGCGCCAAGTTCTTCGAGGGTGCAGGAACGGCCAAGCGGCGCGCGTTGTTCGTAGTGCTTCATCATCAGGTTGAACCCGCTGATCCCCCGGGCAGCCAGCGTGTTGACCGGCCCCGCGCTGATGCAATTCACCCGCACCTTCTGCTTGCCGAGGTCGTAGGCGAGGTAGCGTGTGGACGCCTCCAGACTGGCCTTGGCGACGCCCATGACGTTATATTTCGGGATCACCTTCTCGCTGCCGTAGTACGTCATGGCGACGATGCTGCCGCCGTGCGTCATCAGCGGCGCGGCCTCGCGGGCCAACGCCACCAGCGAGTACGCGCTGATGTCGTGCGCCATGCGGTATGCCTCTCGGGAAGTGCTCAGGAAATCACCTTCCAAAGCTTCCTTCGGCGCGAACGCGACGGAGTGCAGCACAAGATCCACGCGGTCGGTGTGACTGCGCACTTTTTTGAAAAATTCGGTGATGTCCTCGTCGCGGCTCACGTCGCACGGGTAGAATGGCGTGTCCGCGCCGAGGTCTTCGACCAATTCCTCGACGTTGCCTTTGATGCGTTCGCCTTGGTAACTGAAGATCAATTTTGCGCCGGCAGCCGCCCAGGCCTGCGCGATGCCCCAGGCGATGCTGCGTTTATTGGCGACGCCAAAGACGAGGCCCACTTTTCCTTCGAGGGTTCGAGTGCTCATAAAATCGTTTGGAACGGGAACGGGAGGCTGCCGTGCATCGCCTTCAATTCGAGAGTGACGGCATCATGGGCAACGGAGAATTCTATTCCAGTGTGACCGCTTTGCCTATGGCTGTCGAACGCTTCTTTTTCCAGGCGGAAGGGCACCCGTCCCTCGCTCCACGCTATGATTTCGACGCCGGTAACGCCGCCAGTCGCGCCTTGGCCTGCGCCGTCCACTTCGAGTCCGCGTATTTCGTCGCCAGATCGTTGTAGGCTTTCCGCGCGCGGGCGAGCTGCCCGGATTTCGTTGGCTCACCCGGTTTTGCAGGCGTCTCGCCCAATGTCTCCGCCTGTTTTTCCAGCAGCTGCGCGCCTTTCCACAATCCCTCCGGCGCGTCAGGTGAGGTCGGATAAAACGCCGCTACCTTCAGATAGGCGTCGATGGCCTCGACACTCCCTTTTCGCTCCTGGACTTCTCCGTTGAGAAACAACCCGTGCGCCCGCACCGGGATCGGCGCGCGGGGGTTATTTGCCACTTCCGCCAGAAAGGGCAGCGCCTCTTCGGACCTGCCCTGCGAGACGAGGCTTTGGGCCAGACCCAAGTTGGCTTCCGCGATTTTTGTCGAGCGCGGATAATCACGTTTCAGTTCGGTGAACGCCCGCGCTGCCCCGGTCCTGTCGCCTTTCATCGCGGCCAATTTGCCGCGTCCATACAGCGCCAACGCCTGCGCCTCTTGCACGGCGGGCGGCGCCTGTCCCGCCGGGACGCCGACGGTCGCCGGGTAATCCCTCGCCAGTTTGTCGAACACTCCGGCAGCAGCCTCCGGGTCGCTTTGCAACAACCCTTCAGTGTACAGGTCCAGATCCGCCGGACTGTAAACGACCGCCGGATCGTAAGCCGCGTTCATGTCCGCCAGGGCTTGCGCCGGGTCTTTCTCCGCCGTCAACGCTGCCAACCGGAACAGGATCCGCCCCCGCGCCGACGGCTTGCCCTGGTTCTTGTCGGCGAGGGCTTGAAAATAGTCTTGCACCTCGCCGGGAGTCTTGACCTTTGATTCCATTAGAAGCCGTTGTGAATCGGACAAATCCCGCAAGCCCAGCGCGGTGGCCGGAGCATCCGGGAACCCGGCCAATTGTCGCTCGCCCGCGGCGATGCTCCGGTTGAGGTCGGTCTTCCAGGTCTCGCGTTGCGGGGCACCCAGCACGAGGTAACTGCCCATCGTCCGCGCGGCCCGCAACCACAACGCGGAGAGCTTTCCCAGTGCGTCGGCAGCGTGAGGTGACTTCGGGTTTTTGGCGAGAAACTTTTCGTAGGTTGCCGCCGCCGCGTCGGTCTGGCTCTCCTGCGCTTGCACAGCGGCAATCTGCTCATAAGCCGCGTAGGCCTGGTCGCTGTCGGGATGCTGGTCGGTGAACTCGCCTAGCACCCGCGTCACCTCGTCGTATTTCCGGTCAGCCAGGTAAATGTTCGCGCGCTGGAAGGACGCGCCCGTCCCTTCCGGCGTCTGCGGAAAGCGCGCGGAAACATCCGCCAGGGTTGCCAACGCCTGATCCTTCGCGCCGCTCGCCTGTTGGGCCTGCGCGAGCGTCGCCAGCGCGCTGGGCAGCAACCGGCTCTGCGGGTGTTTCTCGGCGAACGCCTTCAGCTCCGCAATGGCGCCCGGGACATCCCTCGTCTGCAACAGCGTCCAACCCACCCAGAACGCCGATTCCTCGCCTTCCGGGCGATCCTTGTAAGTGTCGCGCACGCTTTTGAACGCCGCCAGCGCGCCGGGATAGTCCTTCTTGTCCCGCAGCACTAGCGCGCGCGATTGCTCAGCGGTGGCAGCCAGTTCCCGGCTCGGTTTGCCCTTCAGGAACCGGTCGAGCGTCCTGAGTGCCTCGTCGAAATGCCCCAGCGCGGCGGCGTTCGACGCTTTGGCCAGGAGCGCCGTGTCGCGCAGGCGGCTCTTGGGGTACAACCGCGTGAACTCGTCGAAATACTTGTTGGCCTGCGCCGGGTCCGGTTTCGGGGCGTCCGCAAACAGTTCGCCGACAAGCAGCGGCAGATTTTCCGCCACGGGATCGCCCGAATATTTGGCCTGGAACTGGTCGTACGCGGCCACCGCCTTCGCCACGAGCTTCTGCCCGGCGTAACTGAGCACCGTGTAATAGAGCGCGAGCTTTTCGTCCTCCGCCTTCTGAATGCCGGGCATCAGCGTGGTCTCCAACACCCGCGCCTCATCGTACCGTTGAAGATCGTAGTATACCGCGCCGCATTTGATCCGTGCCCCCATCACCGGATCGTCCTTGGTCTGGATCGCTTCCAGTTTGCCCTGTTCGCGCAGCCGTTGCTGATCGAACAACCGCGCCGTTGGCCGCGCTGCCAGGCCTTTGCGCAACTCGGCGATGCGCCGCTCGTTGATCGCCTGTACCCGGGCGGTCTGCGCCGCGATCATGCCTTCCTTTGGTTCCACGGCCCGGTACGCGGTCAACGCCCGTTCGTAGAGGGCGTTGCGCGCCGCGGCGGGCGCGGCGGCGGCGTGAGCCAAGAACGTCTCGCCGAGTTGAGACTGCGCGTCGTTGGCGAGTGAGATGTCCGTGCGCTTGGCGATGATCTGCCCCAGCAACCCTTCGGCTTCGGTGTAGCCCTTGACGGCGGCCTCGCTGTCGGCGGGCGCGGGGGGGGTATCCTTACCCAGCGCGAGGTTTGCCTGCGTGGCCACCGTGATCGCAAGCAGGAACGTGCTGTCGAGCACCGTGTCGCTGTTCGGAAACGCAGTCAGGACCTGCCGCAGGTCCCGCGCCGCCGCGTCGTACCGGGCGAGCTGGTAGCCCGCCAGCGCCCGCCCGTACAGGGCCACTTCGATGCTCGCGCTCTTCGGAAATTTGCCGATGAACCCGTCGTAATCCTTGATCGCCCCTTCGAAATCCGTCCGCCGTTTGGAGTCTTTCGACGGCAGCGTGGAGGCTTCTTGCGCCAACACCTGCGGCAAGAGCAGCGTGGCGGCTTCGAGGATTTCCGCCGGTGTGGCAGGCGCGCCGAGCAGTTTGCGCAGCTCGTCCGCCGCCGGGTCGAATTGACCCGTCAGAAAGTTCGCGTAAGCAAGATGAAACCGCGCGTCCACGGCGAACTCGGAGTTCGGGTACCCCTGAATAAGCTTCTGGTAGATGGCGACCGCGTCCTTGTATTGCCGCCGGTCAAAGGCCAGATCGCCGTCACGGCTGAGCGTTTCCGCCGCCCCGGCGGGGGCCTGCGCGCGCAAGACAGCGGGCATCATCAGGAAGGCCGCCAAGGACAGCGACCGCAGGGCGGACCGGGTCACAAAAAACGCAGACATTCGCACGGAGGGAAGAAGAGCAGATCGCGGGACCGATCCCCGCGCCGGGGGTTAATTTTTAGCTAGCACGGGTTCCGTCCCCGTGCGAGCGGGTTTTTCGCTGCGGGCGCGATGGTTGCAATTGGGGCTTTGCGCGCCGGTCTGTGGTGATATTTTCCTGTTCCTGCCATGAGTTCGTCCGACCGTCCCTCTCCCGTCATCGACCCTGCCGCCCGCCCCCGCCCGCTGGGGGAGCGCCTGCAACTGCTCTTAATCGTCCTGATTCTGCCGGTCGTCGCCGTGATGCTGCCAGCGCTCTTGGTCACGGGAATTTTCGGCCAGCGTCCCAAACCGAAGGCCCTGCCGATCCACGCCAAACCCACGCCGCCCTCCGCCGTCCACGCCTCGCCCACGCCGCCTCCCGACACGAGCGGCCTCACCGCCGCGCTCAACCGCAGCGCCGAGAGCCTCCTGCCTGTCCCCGCCCCTCTTACCATCGACCCCATCCGCGTCCAGGTTCGCGCCGATCACGTCGCCGCCCGGGCGGAAAAGGTGGCCGCCCAAGCCAAACAGCTCGGCGGCTCGGTGGTCGAAGGGGTTTCCGGTCCCGGGGAAAAACATCTTTTCGTCGAACTCCCCGCCGGTTGCGCCGACGTCTTCCGGCAGGCGGTCACGAAAAACGAGCCGCCGGTTGTACCGACCACCGCCCCGATCCCCGGCGCGGCCCGCGACCAGTTGGAAGTCCTCATCCGCCCCGCCGCCGACGATGAATAACCGCGCGACGGGCATCGTGACTTTTGCCTTGCCGAACGAAAGCCGCCCCTTCGTCGAAGCTCTCGGCACCGAGACTTCGACCTTCCACCGGGGGCAAGCGCCGCTGCTGCCTACCCACGTCGGCCGCTACGGCGAACGGCCCGTGGCGGTCGTTCATACCGGCGTGGGCGAGACCCCTGAAGGCCGCCAGAGACTACAGACGATGCTCGGGACCGCCGACGGCGCGTGCTGGGTCATCAGTGCCGGTTACGCGGGCGGACTCTCGCCAAATGTGCGCGTGGGCGATCTCATCCTCGGAAAGAATCACTCCGATCCCGGCCTCCTGAACGCCGCCCGTCTGCTCTTGGAAAACGAGCGGCCGCACGTTGGGACGCTCCTCACGCACGAGACCGCGCTCGAAACCGCCGCCGAGAAATCCGCGCTTCACGCCGCCACGGGCGCGCTGGCCGTGGACATGGAAACCGCCTGGATCGCCGAAGCTTGCGCAGCCGGTGGTGTTCCTCTGCTTTCGCTACGAGTCATCAGCGACGCTGCCGCGCAGACTTTTCCGGTGCCCGGGCACATCCTTTTCGACGCCGCACGCCAGCGTCCGCGCTACCTCGTGCTGCCGCTTTGGTTGCTGGCCCACCCGGCCCGCATCGGGCCGTTCACAACGTTTGTGCGCGCGCTTCCCGCCGCTCGCACCCGGCTGACCCGCGCCCTGGGCCGCTTGCTACCGCACCTCTAAAAGACACCCCGGCTTGCCCTCCACGCCGGACTCTGCGAAGAATCATCCCCCTTTATCCCGCCAACATGAAACGCATTCTCACGGGCATCCAGCCGACCGGCACGCTCCACCTCGGCAATTATTTCGGGGCGATGCGTCCGGCCATCGCGCTCCAGTCCGAGGGCGACGCCTTTTATTTCATCGCCGACTACCACGCCCTGACTACCGTGCAGGACCCGGCCAAACTGCGCGAATACAACCGTGGCGTCGCGTTGGATTTCCTCGCCTGCGGCCTCGATCCCGCCCGCGCTTGTTTCTTCCTCCAAAGCGATGTGCCGCAGGTCACCGAACTCGCCTGGATTCTGAGTACCGTCACACCGATGGGTCTGCTCGAACGTGCCCACAGCTACAAGGACAAGGTCGCCCACGGGGTCCCCGCCATGCACGGGCTTTTCGCCTATCCGGTGCTGATGGCCGCCGACATCCTGCTCTACGACAGCGACGTGGTTCCCGTCGGCAAGGACCAGAAGCAACACCTGGAAATCACGCGCGATCTTGTCGTCAAGTTCAACGAGGTCTACGGCGAGACGTTCAAGATGCCCCAACCGCGCATTCAGGAGCATACCGCCGTGGTCCCCGGTCTCGACGGCCAGAAGATGAGCAAGAGCTACAGCAACACCATCGAGATTTTCGCCGAGGAAAGGGCGATGAAGAAAAAGATCATGGGTCTGGTGACGGATTCCATGCCGGTAGAATCCCCCAAGGACCCCACCGATTCCACGATCCTCGCGCTCTACCGCCTCGTCGCTTCCCCCGAAGACGTGGCGACGATGGAAGATCAGTTCCGCACGGGCGGCGTGGGCTACGGCGACTTCAAGAAGCGTCTTTTCGCTGCCGTCTGGGACTACTTCGCGCCGATGCGTACCCGCCGCGAAGAAATCCTTGCCGAGAAAGGCTACGTGGAAGACGTGCTTACCCACGGTGCCCGCCAGGCCCGTGCCGCCGCCGGACACGTCATGCATCGTGTCCGCGAGGCCATCGGGATGCGCGCGGGCATCTAGGTCCGTCTGCTTAATCCCTTCCGAGGTGGCTGGCGACTTCCGAGCGCCATCGGGTTGGCGTGCGACCTCGGTGGCACCGTCATCCAACTCGGGATCTTCCCCGCCGAAAGCGAATTCGCCAGACAGAACCTGGAGGGCTTCTAAAACGAGGGCGTACCGGCCAACGCATCATGTCGGCAACTCTTCAATCGAAGCGGCTCGACCATTTTCCGGCCTTCGCGGTCATGGCGGAGTTTGGCCGACATCTGGTACGCCTTGAACCGTGCCCGCATGAGGTTGCCTAACGGACGGAAAGCCGCCAGACAGTGCCACGGGTTGAAGCTCAATTCCTCGTCCACGTACACCCGCCGCGCGTCCGAGTACACGTCCTGGGGTTGGGCGGTCACCGTCGCCACCGCGGTATACGGACTTTCCTTTTCGTCCCATTCCACCGTGCCATCCTTGACCGGCATGGTTTTCAGGTCCGTGCAGAGCTGCACCCGCAATTCCCACACCGCCGTGTTTTCCTTGAAGAAGCGTAGAAACTCCTCCTTGAGCGTATCGCGGTTGCTCGCGTTGGGCAGATGCTTTTTATGTAGTTCCACGAGGTTCGGCGACACCGGCACCAGCGCCACTTTGCCGAAATAATCGCCGTACCGCAACGCGGTCAGCGTGGCGTAAGTCTCCCCGAGCGGATTGGTCGCCGGGTGCCCGAAGTTCTTGAGCATTGCGCTCTCGCCGCCGACCACTTCCAACGCCGTTTCGGCCAACCGTGCGGTCGTGGAAACCACTTGCTTGAGTGCCTCCGAGTCGTTCGCGTGTTTGTCCAGAACTTTCAGGTTCTTGAGAAAGGATGCGGAATCCTTGGCCTCGAACGCCTTCGCGTTGACCATCACGAAATCCTGCGTCACCTCGCCGACGTGGCTGGGCATCACCTCACCCGCGACGCCGACGATCTTCATCGCCAACCCGCGCGGCGAGGAAATGTGATCGGAAAGGATGTCCCCGGGATTGGTCGAAAAGCGCAGGATCGCGCCGTAAGTCCCCGGTTGCGCGAAGAGTCCTTGGCGCAGCGGCTCTGGCAAGCCACCTTTACCACCACCTCCGCCTTGACGAACGCTTGGCTCTTGGCATGCACCGCTCGTACCGTGTGCCGCTGCCGGTCGCCGATCTTGCTGGCGATATCGTGCATCGTCGCCGAAATCTCGTCGAACGTTTGTTCCTCGCCCGGCTGAATTTACTCCACCGAATCCGTATAGCGCACAAAAGCTTTGTCCATCGTCGTTTCCACTGGGTTGCCTGCGGGTAATGATCCGGGCACCCGATTTTAGCGGGGGCCTGGGGCTGTGAACACGATCATTTCTTCGTCGTGACAGCATTCCCTTGGTCGGATGAATTACACCCGGACGCCCGTCGGCACAGGCTCGCAAAAGCCAGCCGGTTTACGCCGCTTGTTCCCCGGCGCTACCCAGGAACATTTCCCAGTCGGCGATCCCGTGGTGGTTCCTCAGTAGCACCGTCACGGGCAGTTCCCTCGGTGCGCGCGGTGCTTTCAACAGGTGCAGCCCGGCTTCCTCCGGCAGGCGGTCAGCCTTGCGGCTGTTGACCTGTCGGCACGCCAGCACGCAGTTCTCCCAGGTGGTCAACCCGCCCCGCGAACGCGGCACGACGTGATCAATATTTCCCTCACCCGGCGCGAGTGGACGCCCCGTGTACTGGCACTTGCGCCCGTCACGTTCCCAGATGGCGCGCGCGCTCAGCGCGGGCCGTCGGCGCGGCACCTGTCCGTAACGCGACAACACCACCACCGTCGGCACCCGGATCGCGCCGCGCACTGTCCGCACCGCCCGGTCCTGTTCACGCACCGGCAGCGCGAGCCAATCTTTCCACCGGCGCACCGGCACGAGGTTTCCGTCGCTGATGTCCAGCCCGGCGGCGGCTCCGGTCATCATCTGGCAAAACGCGTCGGCGGGGGCGCGGGCGGCGATGGCTTGCCAGTTTCGGTTGAGGACGAGGACGGTCGGTTTCTCCAGAATCTCGCTCATGGCAAAGGAAGCAGGGTCAGGGTCTCCCGGCGGGTCGTCGGAGGGGACGATCTTGCATCTCGGCCTTGCCGCTGGCGCGGCCGATTTCACCTTCCTGATAGGTTGGTGGTGGAGTTTGCATCCCGGCGACGAAAGTCTTCGTTACGGCGGTGTGACGGTTTCTCAGCGAACATCTTCTGTCTATCTGCCCGGATATTTTAGGGCAAGCCCGAATTTATTTTTCCTGCGGCAAATACCAGCTTCTGATTCTTGCCCGCGCGTTCGGCTCTACTTTGGCAGCCGCGCCGCCGGTTGCCCCGCAGAGGTTTCCGGCCGTGCTTCCCACAACCAAGCATCCGAAGCCAGCACTACTTTCCGAGACACTGGCAAATTGTGTTCATCCCCGAAAAAAATCCACGTTACCTGTCGGCTCCGCTTCGCGAAATCCACGAACAACTCCGAGGCAAGCGCGTCGCTGATCTCGCCACCCGGCTCTGCCAGCGCCCTGGCTCGCTTCACCCGGTCCGCCATGCTTGGGTGGGTGTCGAGCCAGCCCGTCTGGCGAACCGGCGCGGAGTCCGCCGGGGCCAACAATTTTCCGACGCGAATATTTTCGGCGTAACGGTTGACCAATCCAGCCAAATCCTCCGGCAAACGGCGGCGCTTCTGCCACACGGATCCAGTGTCCGTTAGCACTTGGTTGAACGCCGCGTTCAACGTCGCCAACTTGTTCGAGGCGGATTCAAACGCTGCGCTACCCGCGAAACGCACCTCGCAGCGATCTGCGTCGAACTCCATCTGCCGCAGCAACGCCGCCGCGACGATGTGGCCCCCATACATCAACGCCCGCAGGATGCTTTCCGCGATGGTCGTGCCCACCTCCGAGCAGATCACGATGACCCAGATCCAAAACGGGTAGCTGCCGTAGCCTGATTGATTTGCATCGAGTAACGGGTCCCAGGCACTCCGCACGACCAGCACCCGGGCAAACCAGCCGTTGATCGAACGTACCAGAAAACTCGCCCGCATTCCCGCGCGTTGCCGGAAGTGGCCGAGTTCGTGGGCGATGATTCCGGCGAGTTCGCGCTGGGTCAGGCCGGCGATGAGCGGCATGCCAAGCATGAGCACAAGTCGTCCGCCGAAAAACCCGCGCCAGCCGCGTTCAAAACTCGCCGCCGCGTTAAGTTCACACGAAAACTCTACCCGGCACGGGGCCGGGAGGTGCAGTTCGCGGCAAACCGCGAACACCAGCGCTTGCAGTGCGGGTTCGCTCTGCGGATCGAGCCCGACCCGCTCCACTACGAGGGTACGCCGCGCAAACACAGGGCGGACCATGCCGATGATAGCGATCCAGCCGATCAGCAGGGGCGCACAAGCCAACACCACGCTGACCAACCCCGGCTGCCCGGGCGCGCCTAACACACCGAGGAAAAATCGAGTGAGGTACACGTACAAGCCGTAGATGAGTGCCACGGTCAACCCAGCGTAGACCAACGGCAGCAACAGCATCACGACCGCCACCGTACCCAGCGAAAGTCGGTAAAGTAGAGACGGTTGGTTGAACGATGGGCGACTGCTCACCCAGCGAGGGGAACTGATCTAAGCCGAACCCGTCAAGGTTTCTCTTGCGAGATCGGCGGCGGCGGGATGCGAAAGTCCTCCCGTCCTTGGCGTGGCGGTACCGGGTCCAGCCCCGTCCCGCCCCACGGCGCGCACCGGGCAAGCCGCTTGACGCCCAGCCAAAGGCCACGCGCTGTCCCGTGCTCCGCCAGTGCCTGCATGCAATAACGCGAACACGTCGGCTCGAAGCGGCAGCCGCCCCCCGCTACGTCCAGCAGCGCAAGCAGCGGCGAGAGCGCCAACTGGTAAACGCGAATCAGGAAGCGGAGCGCGCGGTTGATCATGGCGGTGAATCCGTGGGTGACAAGATAGAAGCCCGGCGCGCCAACTTCAACCACTCCGCCGCCAGTTCCGCCGCGCTCGCCCGCGCTGCCGTGTGCCGGGCCACGAGCACCAGCCAGCATCCCGTCTTCAATCGTGGACGACTCTGCCGCACGGCTTCGCGCAATCGCCGCCGAATCAAATTACGCACCACCGCGCCACCCGCGCGGCGTGACGTGACCAGACCGATCCGGCTGGAAACCCCGGCGGGCGCGGCATCCATCAGGACGCCGAGCACCAGAAAACGCCCGGGCCAGGAACGGCCATGCTCCTTGACGCAGCGGAATTCTCCGGCACGCGTCAGGCGGGCAGCCTTAGGAAAACGCAGGCGCGCAGGTCTGGAAGCAGGCGAGGACGTTACCTCACCGGGAGCGGGTTCGCTCAAGCCTGCGTGTGGCGGGCGTACTGCATTTCCGCACCCTTCGGCAACAGCCGCTTGCAGCCCAGCCGACGGCGCTTGTTGAGCACCTCGCGCCCTGCCCTCGTCGACATCCGGGCGCGGAAACCATGCTGGCGTTTGCGGGTGCGCTTGGAGGGTTGATAAGTGCGTTTCATGGCTCTGCGGTACTCTAAGGTCTACGAATGGGCGGGTGGTTTGGAGCGGACACAGTATCAACCGGCGGCGGGTTGTCAACGTACAGAATCAAGCGCCTGCCCCGAAAACCCCTTGCCTGCCATCCGGCAGACGCTATTTTCTGATTCCTACCGGATTTCTAGACAATCCCCCGCTGCTTCATGACCATGCCTGACGCCACTGTCGAACCTGCCGTCCCTGTTGCCACCGAGCCTGCGCCGAACTACGCCGCCGTCAAAGCGGGCCTCATTCCGCTGACCGCCCAAGAGCGCATCAAACAGGAAAAGGACGGGCTCGACGTAATCCACGACATGTATCGTTACGCGCAGACCGGTTTCGCTTCCATTGAAGAGGACGATTTCGAGCGGCTCAAATGGTATGGCGTGTATCGCCAGAAACCCAAGGAGTCGGGTTACTTCATGCTGCGCACCAAGGTGCCCGGCGGCCAGCTTACCGGCGCGCAAGCTCGTAAATTGTCCGAATTGGCCGACCGTTACGGCCACGGTTTCTGCGACATCACCACGCGCCAAACGGTCCAGATGCACTGGTTGCGGATCGAGGACATGCCCCAAATCTTTGCCGAACTGGCCGACGTAGGCATCACGACGAGCGGCGCGTGCGGCGACGACACGCGCAACGTCTTGGGTTGCCCGCTGGCCGGGGTGGACAAAAACGAGATCATCGACGCCACCCCGCAGATGTGGGAAGTCAGCCGGAATCTCACCAACAACCGCGAGTTTTCCAATCTGCCGCGCAAGTACAAGATCACGATTAGCGGCTGCTGCATTCAGTGTGCCCAGCCGGACATCAACGATGTCGGCGTGTTTGGCCTGCGCAAAGCAGACGGTGAAACCGGCTTCGGCATCAAGGTCGGCGGCGGCCTCTCGGCGGCCCCCCACATGGCGCAACTCTTACCCGTGTTCTTGAAACCGGAGCAGGTCTGGCCGGTGACGGAAGCAGTCAGCATCATTTTCCGCGACAACGGCTTCCGTCTCAAGCGCAGCCGCGCGCGGTTCAAATTCCTCGTGGCAGACTGGGGCGCGGAACGCGTCCTGGCCGAAGTCGAACGCTTGCTCGGCTACACGCTCGAGCGCCACAGCGATTTTCCGGTCATCGCCGACCAGGAAACCGACCACCTCGGCATCGTCGAGCAGAAACAGCCCGGTCTCTACGCGGTCGGCGTGTCGTTTGCCGGTGGCCGGGTGCGCAACGCCGCGCTCGACAAATGCGGTGAACTGGTCGCCCGCTTTGCCGCCCCCGGACAGGATGCCATCCGCCTGACCAACAAGCAGAACCTGCTCCTCCTCAACATCCCGAAGGACAATCTGCCTCTCTTGTTAGGCGAACTCGACGCCGCCGGATTGGTCTACACGCCGTCCAACTTCCGCAAGGGTTGCGTGTCCTGCACCGGGATCGAGTTCTGCAACATTGCGGTGGCCGAAACGAAAAACCGCATGATCCGCATGGTCGAGCAGTTGGAAGCGACGAGCGGATGGTATCAGGGCAAAATCCGCATTCATTTCAGCGGCTGCCCGTCGAGTTGCGGCCAGCACCAGATCGCCGACATCGGCTTGCGCGGTGCGCGCACCAAGCTGCCCAACGGCGAGCAGGTGGATGCCTACGACCTCTTCATCGGCGGACGTTTGGGCGAAAACCGCCGGTTCAACGAACTGCTCAAAGGCAAAATCATCGCCGCCGACGTGCATCAGACCATCGACAAACTGTTGCGTTTTTACGACTCGAAACGGCTTGGGGAGCGGGAATCATTCGCGCAACTGTGCGACCGGCTGCCAAAGGCGGAATTTTTGACCGCACTAAATTAATATGGCCCGCAAACGTCCGAACTGTTTTCTCTCTGTGTAAAGTAAGCTTTGCCTCCGGGCGGAGTTTATGACATGAAGCAGGGCGGATGAGCGACACCCGCATCGAGCCAGCCATCGTCGAAGACCTGCCCGAGTTGGCGGAATTGCTTGCCGACCTCTTTGCCAAGGAATCGGATTTCCGCCCTGATCAAGCCAAGCAACTGCGCGGCCTCCGGCTGATTTTAGAGCAGCCTAACAAAGGACGTATTTTCGTCCTGCGTTCCTACGACAAGATCGTGGGCATGATCAACCTGCTGTTCACGATCAGCACCGCAGAGGGTGGCGCGGTTATCATTCTGGAAGACCTGATCATCCGCCAGGAACACCGCAGCCATGGCTTCGGGGCGGAACTGCTCCAATACGCGCTCGAATTCGCCCGACAGAAGGATTTCCAGCGCATCACCTTGTTGACGGATCGCCTCGACGAACCAGCCAAACACTTCTTTCACCGGCATGGTTTCCACGAGAGCGGCATGGTGCCGATGCGCTGGCTTCTAAACCAACACCCGGTCTCCAGTACAATTCCGATTGGTCAGAACGAAACCGCTGGCACAGAATGATTTCTTCGCGGCTAAGGTTGGCAGCGATTTTGCTCTAGGCAGAGATTTTGCAATTCTGCAAAATGATAGTTGACGCCACTTGGTAAATATCCTACAAACGGCGCGTTGGGGCGGCAAAGGGGCCGAGCATAAAAGGTTCTCCCGGAGCAGCCAGGGCATTCACACACGAGAAAAATTACCGTCAGGAAGTATTGCAGCATATGAAGAAAACCACGTTTCTATTTACCATGGCCGCCGCTGCCACGTTGTTGGCTGGCGCATCCGCTTCGTTTGGTGCCATTACTTACAGGGATACGGGGACCACCGGTCTGAATGTCAGTACCGCAACCAACCCGGACGCATTGGACGACGTAAACTTCGTCGCCGGCACGACGGCGATTCGTCAAGAACTCACCGGGATGACCCTCGGGTACGGAATCTTGCCCGGTACGACAGCCCAGGTCGCGGATATCTTTGTTGATTTTTACAGTGGTCTTAATATGGCCTCCACGGGAGCGGTGAATCCAACTTTCATCGGTGGTTTCGGGGGCACGACCAATGTCGCCGCCAATACCGGCACCACCACGTCGTTCGTTGCTACCAGCTTC
>CAXSED010000079.1:0-3178 GCA_964236475.1 uncultured Chthoniobacterales bacterium | reverse complement strand
GACCAATGTCGCCGCCAATACCGGCACCACCACGTCGTTCGTTGCTACCAGCTTCTCCGGCCTCAACGGCTTGACGACTCCCATCAACTTCACCAGCGACAGCATCGGTGTTGAAATCGCCTTCACTGATTCCACTGGCACGTTCTATTCCACTGTGATCACACCGCTTATGACCCTGAGCGCGCCGACGACCGGCACGAGCGTGTTGGGCGTCTATCGAGACACCAACAGTGACGGGACCTTCCAGTCAACGGAGTTCAACGCTACTGTGGGCAATCTGTACCTGTCGCTCACGACGGTCGCCAACGCGGTGCCCGAACCGTCCACCTGGGCGATGATGGGCCTCGGTCTGGTCGCTGGCGCGGTGGTCATCCGTCGCCGTCGCCTCGCCGCCTGAGCCTAACGGTTACACACAACACTTCGCCGGGCGTTGACACGACGCCCCGGTACGGACAAGGTCCATCCTCACTCGGATGGGCCTTTTTCCTTTGCCAGACTCCCCCACATCGCCGGAACACTCCCCCGCGTTCGTCAACCTGGGTTTCGCCCGGGTGGACACCGACCGCCGCCGCCGTTGCGGTTTCCCGGAGGTGATCTTTTGTCAGGGCAAGACGCCAGTGGAAGTCGCCGCCATCGCCCGGACAATCCTCGGACACGATCCCGTCGTGCTTGGCACCCGCGCCAGTCGTGAACACTTCGAGGCGGTCGCGGCGGAAATCCCCGGTGCGGTTTACCACGAGCGCGCCCGCTGCATCGTCGTCGAGCGTGAACCCTTGCCCCGGCTGACCGGCAAGATCGGCGTGATCTGCGCGGGCACGACGGATTTGCCGGTTGCCGATGAAGCTGCCGTCACTTTGGAAACTTTCGGCAATCCGGTCGAGCGCATCACCGACGTGGGCGTGGCGGGTTTGCATCGGCTGCTGGCCGTGCGCGACCGTCTGGAAGCCTGCCGGGTGTTGATCGTGGTTGCCGGGATGGAGGGCGCGCTGCCGAGCGTCGTCGCGGGGCTGGTCAGCATCCCCGTCATCGCCGTGCCGACCAGCGTGGGCTACGGCGCGAGCTTCGGTGGCTTGGCGGCGTTGTTGGGAATGCTGAATAGTTGCGGCAGCGGCGTCACGGTCGTCAACATCGACAACGGGTTCGGCGCGGCTTATGCAGCAGCGACGATCAACCGCTTGGCGGAAGGTTAAGCCGGTCGTCATTTTCCACGGCCAAAGTTCGTCCCGGCACGGATTCAGAGCGTAACGTTTTCCCATGTCCGACGAATCTTCCGCCTCCTCAAGCCTATCCACCCGCCGCGCTTTCCTCGCCAACGCCGGACGCGGCTTGGTTGCCGTTACCCTGGCCGGTGAAATCCTGTCTGGTGCTGCCGCCCGCGCCGCCGAGCCGAGGGAAGAAAAACCGATCAAGCTGGACGAAATTCACGCCAAGACCGAGCAGGCGTCCGGCCCCGTCCCCGACCCGTTGCCGCCCGGCGAGCGCGTGGGTTTTGCCGTCGTCGGCCTGGGGCACCTCGCGCTGAACCAGATCCTCCCGGCCATCGCTTCCTGCAGGAAAGCACGTCTCGCCGCACTCGTCAGCGGCAACATGGATAAAGGCCGCGAGGTGGCCCGGCAGTACGGTCTCCCGGAAACGAGCCTTTACGATTACAAAACTTACGACCATCTGCGCGACAACAAGGAAGTGGATGTCATCTACATCGTCCTGCCCAACGGAATGCACGCCGAGTACACCGTGCGCGGGGCCGAGGCGGGCAAGCACATCCTCTGCGAGAAGCCGATGGCCAACACGTCCGGCGAGTGCCAGCAAATGATCGACGCCTGCAAAAAGACCGGCAAAAAGCTCATGGTCGCCTACCGCATCCAGTACGAGCCGCACAACCGGCTCGCGCAAAAGTGGCTGCGCGAGAAAAAATACGGTGCGCCGAAGATCATCGAATCCGTCAACGTGCAGAACGACAGCCCGAACCAGTGGCGCCAGAACAAGAACCTCGCCGGGGGCGGCGCGTTGCCAGACGTGGGTTTGTATTGTCTGAACACCACGCGCTTTTTGCTCGGCGAGGAGCCGACGGAAGTGTCCGGCATGATCTACAGCACGCCGGGCGATTCACGCTTCAAGGAGGTGGAAGAAAGCATCATCTTCCAGATGCGTTTCCCGAGTGGCGTGTTGTCCAACAACGCGACGAGCTACGGCGCGTATGGGTGCCGTCGCTACCGCGTCAACGCCGAGGCGGGTTGGTTCGGCTTGGACCCCGCTTATGCCTATCAGGGCCTCCAGATGGAGACCGCCCATGCGGAAGGCATGATCGAAGACCGCGCGCACCCCAGCATCATGCCCAAGGACCAGTTCGCGCTGGAAATGGACCACATGGCGGAGTGCGTGCTCACCGACAAACCGCCGTACACGCCGGGCGAGGAGGGTCTCCAGGACCAACGGATCATGGAGGCGATCTACGAGTCGGCGGCGGCGGGCAAGCCGGTCAAGATCGCCACGCCCGGCGCGGTGTCCGGCACCCTGGACCTTTTCCGGGGCACGGAACCAAAATCGGCTGTTTGAATCTATCGGTTGTGCGCTTGAACCCCACCGCCGGTCTTTTGTAAGGTGGCGCGTGCCAGACACGGAAACTTCTGTCTGCCACTACTCCTCGTTGTCGTATGCCACGCCCCACCTCGCGTTTTTCTTCGGTGGGCAGGTGCACGCTATTCGCATTCTGCCTGTTCGCGCTTTGCCCGGCTGCGGTGTGCTCCCGCGCCGACACGATCAACTTCGTCGAAAAGCCGTGGGACCAACTTCCGAACCACGACATAGGCGAGCAGGGCCAACTCGCGCTTGAAGTCCGCCCGAACGCTTGGCTGCACGGCGAAAGTCCGAGCTGGATTTTGCATTACCGCCGGATCACCGAAGCCAAACGCGTCGCGTTGGAAATCGACTTCCACATGAATTTCGTCGCCAAGACGCTCGGCGCGCAGCCGGAGCAGGTCGCGCACAAAGCCAACGTTTTCATCTTCGAGGACGACAAGGATTGGAAGGAATTCATGGCCAAGCGCGGCGCGGACCGCCTGTCCTTCGCGGCAAGTTTTGCCATTGGCGAAAACCTGTTCCTCAACGTGCGCAACGGCACGACGGGCATGTTTAATTCGCAACTGCTCGCCCACGAGACGACCCACGCCATCGTCGC
>CAXSED010000078.1:0-20031 GCA_964236475.1 uncultured Chthoniobacterales bacterium | reverse complement strand
CGACCCGGCCTCCGGTGACATCCAGGCAGGGAATGACTCGTTTGGTCAGCATGTAGGCGTGTGCTCAGGGTAAACTGGCGGTCCGCGAGATTCTTACCGCCAGCGGAGATCGTTGTTGCGTTATAAAAATGGTCGTTTAGCATCCCGGCAATTTTCCGCGGGGAAATGCCGCCAAAACCTGCCTTTGTCCGTTCTTCCAATATGAGTGAAAGCCTGCCCGGTCAACCGCCTGCCGAATCCTCGCCGAGCCGCCCCGACGACGGCGTGGCGCCGTTTGCGCTCTCGCAGGACCCGGTGACCGCGGAAGGCCCCGCCCCGGTGCCGCCGGTCGGCACGGTGCCCGCACCGGCTTACGAGCACCTGGGCGAACTGCCCGCCACCTACGGCACGCAGAGCGTTTACCTCGTGGCCTACGATCCTCGCCAGCTCTTCGTCTACTGGGACATCGATTGGAAAAACGCACCGCCCACGCCCTACACGCTGCACATCTGCCGGGCGGACGGGCAACTCGAAAAGCGGTTGGACATTTTTTCCTCCGACGCCGGACGCTACGTGGAGGTTGCGCGGCCGGGCGGCACGTATTTCGTTGAATTGGGCCACCATGGCCGCGATGGCCGTTGGTGGCCGGTGGCCTCTTCGGGCCGGGTGACGATGCCGCCGCCGGGGCTGTCGGGTGATTTGGAACCGCAGTTTGCCACGTTGCCGTTTCACCTGAGCTTCCAGCGGTTGTACGAGTTGATCAACGACGCCATGGGCCACGGTGAAGACCTGACCGCCGCCCTTTCGCGTCTCCAAAAGGGCCGGGAGCCGGAGGTGTCCCCATTGCTCCACACGCTGCACCGCTTGACGGGTGAACAGTTGCACACCTTGGAAATGCTGCTCGGACAGCGGTTCGAGATCGCGTCCGACACGGGCAGCCCGGCGGGGAGCGTTCCCGGCGGGGCGGCTCAGGTGTTGCGGGATCAGCACGAGGTCCTTTCGTCCGAGGCCTTCGGTAGCGAGATTTTGTCGTCCGGCGCGTTCGGCAGCGAGTCCTTGGCAGGCCGCTCGTTGGACAGTGAGTTGCTTTCCTCGGGGGCGTTCGGCAGCGAATCGCTTTCCTCGTTCACGGCAGGCCCCAGTAGCGAGGCTTGGCGCTTGGCGGGCAAAGGCGGCGTTGGCGTCGGCAGCGACACGATGGACAGCGAACGCGCGGCGGTGTTTTTGCAAGCGGTCGAAGAGAACCTGGATGTGCTCGGTTCGCTGTTCAGCGCATTCGGCAGCCCGAGCGGGAGCGACGGCTTCAGCGCGGGTGGGTGGTAGGTTTTACCGGGATCAAGTTGGCGCATCTGCTTGGCGTGCCGTTCTGCGATGCGGTATATGGAGGTGTTGATCCTGTTGACTGGCGTCTAACCACCATGCCCCCGAACAAAGGCCGCCGTCCCCGCTTGCTTCCCCGTCCCAAGGACCGTCTGGTCGAGGCGTACCTCGATTACCTCGAAAACGAGCGGAATTCCTCCGATCACACCCTGACCGCCTACCGCCGCGCGTTGGACGGTTTCCGCGCTGCCCAGCCCACCGCGCCCGGCTGGACCGAGTGCCCGACCGACGTGTTTCGGGATTACCTCTTCGACGTGATGAAACGCGGGCAGGCACGGGCATACGTCCGGCTGCAATTTGCCGCGCTGCGTTCGTTTTATAAGTACCTTTGCCAGCGGCGCGGTTTGACGATCAATCCGCTCAAGGCACTCCATCTACCCAAGGCCGAGAAGAAACTGCCGCAGCCGCTGACCGCCGCCCAGATCGACGAACTGCTTGCCGCGCCGCTCAAGTCCGAAAAATCGGACAAAGCTCCCGCCTGGATGCCCGCGCGCGACGCCGCCATCCTCGAACTCTTCTACAGCAGCGGCCTGCGTCTGGCGGAACTGGCCGCGCTCAACTGCGAGGATCTCGATCCGTACACCGAGAACGTGCGTGTTTTCGGCAAGGGCCGCAAGGAACGCATTTGCCCGGTGGGGTTGCCCGCGCTGGAGGCCGTGTCGCGCTACCGCCGGGAGGCCGGGGTGCGTGCCGGGCCATTGTTCATCAGCAAACTGCGTCAACGGCTCTCGGGGCGTTCGATCTGGCTGACCATGAAGCGCTATCTGCCGCACGCGGACATCCCGGTGACTCTCAGCCCGCACAAGCTGCGGCACTCGTTCGCCACCCATCTGCTCGACGCCGGAGCCGACCTGCGCAGCGTCCAGCAACTCCTCGGCCACGCCAGCCTTTCGACCACCCAGATTTACACCAAGGTCACCGTCGAACGGCTCAAGAAGGTTTACAACGAAGCGCATCCCCGGGCCTGAGGAAAGGCTGTCCCTTTTTAATCCGGCTGAACTTTTTTGCTCACTGACCAGTCGTGGCAACGTAACTTTCGGTCGATCTTGCGGGGGAATCCCGGCCGATTTGCCCGGGGCATACGCTTTGCTATAGGAACGCGCTCACTCGCCGGGAAGCCTTGCGAACCCGTCGGGCCACCGGCGTTTCAGCGTGGAAGTCCCTTCGCCCTCAGCCCTCATGCCCTCCTTATGAAGAAGATCGAAGCCATCATCAAACCTTTCAAGCTCGAAGAGGTCAAAGACGCGCTGGCGGAACTGGGCATTGAGGGGATGACGGTCAGCGAGGTCAAAGGGTTTGGCCGTCAGAAGGGGCACACCGAAATCTACCGGGGGAGTGAATACACGGTCGATTTTCTGCCGAAGATCAAGATCGAGGTGGTGCTGGCTGACGGATTGCTCGACGAAGCGACGGCGGCCATCGTCAAGGCGGCCAAGACGGGCAAGATCGGTGATGGTAAGGTGTTCATCTACAACATCGAAGACGCCATCCGCATTCGTACTGAGGAAACCGGCGAACGGGCGGTCTGAAGGAGGGTGGTCCGAGCCAATCCCTTGCCCGGCTTGGGGACAACGTGGCAGTGCGCGTTCCGACAAGGGAAATAGGGAATGCTCGGGGAGCGATCCCTACCCGGGTTTGCGGCGGGGCATCCGATGCGCGAAGCTCGTCCCGCTCTGGCCGCTCCCGCTCTTTATCCAACCGCCGAACCCGTCGCCGACCTCGCCGCCTGCCTGCATCCGCGCGTTGCGGAGTGGTTCGGGCGCACGTATCCGGCGGGCTTCACTGCCGCGCAGCAGCTTTGCATTCCGGCCATTTTGGCGGGCCGCTCGGTGCTGTTGAGTTCGCCCACCGGCAGCGGCAAAACGCTGGCCGGGTTTCTGGGGATCATCGACTGGCTGGTGCGCGCACAACCGCGCCCGGGGCACATCCATGCAATCTACATCTCCCCGTTGCGGTCGCTGACGTACGACATCCAGAAAAACCTGACGCGCCCGTTGCAGGAGATGGGATTGGACGCGTCGATCCGCATCGGCCTGCGCACCGGCGACACGTCCGCCAAGGAACGCGCGCAGATCCGGCAGCGTCCGCCGCACATCCTCTTAACCACGCCCGAAAGCCTGGCGATTCTGCTCTGCCAACCGGCGTACCACGACGCCCTGAGCGCGTGCCGGTTCGTCGTTCTGGACGAACTGCACGCCCTGGCGGAAAACAAGCGCGGCACGCACCTGAGCGTTTCGCTGGAACGGCTGGAGCGAATGCGGCAGCGGGGGGAGGGCGTGCCGCCGCTCTGCCGGATCGGGTTGTCGGCCACGATCAGCCCTTTGGAAGCGATGGCCGGATTTCTGGTCGGCGTGGACCGGCCCTGCGTGCTGGCCGAAGCGAAAATGGGACGCCGAATGGTCGTGGAGGTTTTCTCGCCGGTGCGGCGAGACCCGTACCCACCCGCCGGACAGAGTGCGGGACGCGTGCTGCGTGAACTCGCCTCGCTGGTGCGGGCGCGCCGTTCGGTGCTGATCTTTACCAACACGCGCGCCGGGGCGGAAACGTTTGGCCTGCGCCTGAAAGCTGCGCTGCCCAAGCTGGCCGACCAGATAGAGATTCACCACAGTTCGCTGGACCGGGGCATCCGCCTGGAGGTGGAAGACCGACTCAAGAACGGCGAACTGCGCGCGGTGGTTTGCTCGACCAGCCTGGAAATGGGCGTGGACATCGGGGCCATCGACCTCGTGGTGATGATCTCCGCGCCGAAGGGAATTTCGCGCACGCTCCAGCGCATCGGGCGTTCGGGGCATTCGGTCGATGCCACCAGCCACGGCATTCTGGTGGCGACGAACATCGGCGACCTCGTGGAGTGCGCGGTCACGGCCCGGCTGGCGCGGGAGCGACGGATGGACCCGGTGCGCGTGCCGGAAAACGCCGCCGACGTGCTGGCGCAGCACGTCCTGGGGCTGGCGTTGGAGGAACCGGGAGTTGCCGTGGAAACGGTCTGGGAAACGGTGCGCGGCGCGTGGCCGTACCGGCGGTTGGAGCGCGTGGATTTCGACCGGGTGGTGGAATATCTGGAAGGCGGGGGGCGTTCGCTGGCCAAGGCCTACGCGGATACTTTTGGAAAGCTGCGTGTCGTGGATGGGCAGTTGTTCGTTGCCACCCCCAGGGTCGGGCGGGATTACCTCGTGAACATCGGCACCATCGCCAGCCAAGGTCTGGTGGACGTGCTATTGCGTCGGCGGCGGCTCGGGACGGTGGAGGAGGGGTTTATCAAGGGTTTGAAGCAGGGAGATGTGTTCGTGCTGGGCGGGCGGGTGGTGCGCCTGCTGGAAGCGGGCTGGCAGGTGGCCAAGGTGGAGGCGGCGGACGGCGAACGGCCCAACGTGCCGCTGTGGTCGGCGGGCCGGATGCCGCTGACCAGCGGGCTGGGCGTGGAAATCGCGCGGCTGCGCACAGATTTGGATGATCTGCTGGACGCGGAGGCTGGCGCTTCGCTCGACTGGCTGGTGGAGCAATGGGAGCTTTCGCTTGCGAATGCGCAGGCGGTCGTCGTGCATTTCGAGATGCAGCGGCGATACTCCGTGGTGCCGCGCGATGGGTTGATGCTCATCGAGCACTACCGCGAACCGGGCCGCGAACAGCTCAGCCACTACTTTTTCCACAGCCTCATCGGGCGGGGAGGGAACGACGCCCTGTCGCGGATCGTCGCCCGGCGGGTGGCGCGGTTTGCGGGTGGCAACGCCTTGGTGACGGTCGATGACTACGGATTCCTGCTCACGCTGGGGCGGTTTCAGGAACTGCCGCTGGAGCGGTGGCGCGAGTGTTTCGCCCACGCCGGAGCGGAGGAAGACTTGCGGCTCGCGCTCAAGGAAAGCGAACTGGTGCGCTGGCAGTTCCGCGCCGTGGCACAGACCGGCCTAATGGTTCCGCGCCAGCTCCCCGGCAAGGAACGCAAGTTGAAGCAACTGCGCTTCAGCGCGGAAATCCTCTTCCGTGTATTGGAGCAACACGAGCCGGACCACCCCCTGCTCGCCGAAGCCTACCGGCAGGCCGTCACGCGGTTTCTCGACGTGGACGCCGCCTGCGCCTGGATGAAGCGTACGGTGGGCACGGACTGGCGCTGGGAACTGCGGGAAACCCCGGTGGTCAGCCCGTTCGCGTTCGGCCTGTACGCCAGCCAGCGCAAGGAGAGCATGATGTTCGAGAACCCGGAGGAAGCCATCGAGCGAATGTACCGGCAATTTTACGGCCAACCTGCTGGCAGCGGGCCGGACGAAGACTTTGCAGCGTCCGCCGTTTGAGACTTGACGGAATTATTCTAGGGTAAAGACCTCCCCCCGTCAGGGGGGGGATCGCCTTTCCGCCACGGGTGGTCCGCCGCTTGCTTCTGCACGAGGGAGGCCGCGCCCGACTTTGGTCATGACGCCGATTGCCGCCTTCCCACCTTTTCACATGCTACGATCCACTATCGGTAAAGCGAAAATACTCATCGTGGACGATGAGCAGGCCAACGTGCGGCTGCTGGAGCGCATCCTCGAACTCATCGGCGCGACCCGGATCAGAAGCATCACGGATTCCCGCGAGGCCGTGGCGAGTTTCATCGACTTCCGGCCCGACCTCGTGCTGCTCGATCTCCACATGCCCAACGTCACGGGCTTTGACATCATGGAGCAGATCAAGACGCTAACCCAAGGCGAAAACCCCGTGCCCGTGCTTGTGCTCACCGCCGACGTGACCACCAAAACCAAGCACCGCGCGCTGGCCGCCGGGGCGAAGGATTTTCTCACCAAGCCGCTCGATCAGTCCGAGGTGCTCCTGCGCATCCGCAACCTGCTGGAAAACCGCTTCCTGCACATCCAGCTCCAGAACCAGAACATCCTCCTGGAGGAACAGGTCCGCGAGCGCACCGCGCAGTTGGAGGACACGCTTACCAAGCTGCGCCTGGCCCAGCACACCGCCATCCGCCAGGAACGCCTGAGCGCGCTCGGCACGATGGCGGCGGGCATCGCCCACGATTTCAACAATGCGCTGACCCTGATTCTGGGGTACAGCGACCTGCTGCTTTCCAACGCCAAGAACCGGCAGGGCGGCGCGGAAATCGAACAACTCCACGCCATCACCACCGCCGCCCAGGACGCCGCCCAGATCGTGCGCCGCCTGCGGGAATTCCACCGGCCCGACGAGGGCCAGGAAACGCGCGTCGTGCTGCACCTCAACCAGATCGTCGAACAGGCCGTCACGCTCACCCGCCCCAAGTGGCAGGATCAGGCGCGCAACCGGGGCCTGGAGATCGAGGTGCACACCGAGTTCGGCGAACTACCGCCGCTCCAGGGCGACCCCGCCGAACTGCGCGAGATGCTGACCAACCTCATTTTCAACGCCGTCGACGCGATGCCCGGGGGCGGGTGTATCAAGATCCATTCCGTGCTGGACGACGGCGAGGCAAAGCTCTGCATCACGGACACCGGCGCGGGCATGGACGAGGAAACGCGCCGCCGCTGCCTCGAACCGTTCTTCACCACCAAAGGCGAGCGCGGCACGGGCCTGGGGCTTTCCGCCGTGTACGGCATCATCGAGCGGCATCACGGGTCGATGGAAATCGAGAGCGAGGTGGGCGAAGGCACGACCTTTTGCGTCCGGCTGCCGGTGTCGGTGGCCGATCAGGCCGCGCACGAGGAAGCAGGCGAGCCGGTCCCCGTGCCGGGCGCGGGCATCCAGCGGATTCTCGTCGTGGACGACCAGGACATCATCCGCGAGTTGATCCAGCAGCAGTTAGCGGAGGACGGCCACCAGGTCGAAACCGCCGGCAGCGGCCAGGAGGCGTTGGAAAAGATGGCGTGCGGCGATTTCGACCTGATCGTGACCGACCAGTCCATGCCCGGCATGACCGGCGAGGAATTAGCCGTGGTGGCCAAGGAACGGCGCCCGGAAACCTCGGTGATCTTGCTGACGGGTTTCGGCAGAGCGGCGGCGGAAACGCACGACACGCCGCCGGGGGTGAACCTGATCTTGGGCAAACCGGCCACGGCGTTTGAGCTGCGCCGGGCGATCGTGCAGGTGACGGCGTGAAGGATATAATAATCCAATACTAGGACAGTTTCCCGGCCGGGCCGTTTTTCTGTTGCAAACCCGGAAGCGAACCGCTCAGGCGGCGTTCCGCTCGAAGTAGGTGTCGAGCAACTGGAGAAACTGCGTCACGTTGAAAGGTTTGGTCAGGTAGTCGTCCGCGAAGTCCGCGCCCTCAAGGTGCTGGTTGCGACGCACGGCGGCGGCGTCCGCGCTGACCATCACCACCGGCGTGTCGCGGGTGGCGGCGTCTGCGCGCAGGTCGTGGAGCACGCTTTCGCCGGTGGTGTCGGGCAGGTGGAGGTCCAGCAGGATCAAATCCGGGTGGTGCTCGCGCGCCAGAGACAAACCGTCCCGACCCTTGGAAGCGGTCAGCAGCCGCAGGGCAGGCCGTTGCGCGACGAGCATCTCGACCAACCGCCGGTTGGGTTCGTTGTCCTCGATGTGCAGGATCGTGTGCTCGGGCCGGAACGGCGGCATGGGCGCGGCGGCGGCGAGGTAAGGATCGCCCAGCCCGAAGGGTTCTCCGCCAAGCAGGGCATCGAAAATCTCCAGCGCTGTGTCGGGCGCCGGGGCGGCGGCCACGGGCAGGTCCAACCAGAAAGTCGAACCACTCCCGGGCACGCTTTCGACGCCGAGTTCGCCGTGCTGGCTCTCGACCAGCCGCTTGGAAAGCGCCAGACCCATGCCGCTGCCTTCCACGTCCGTATTCTCCGCCCCGAGCCGCTCGAACGGTGTGAACAGCCGCGGTAAATTCTCCGGGCCGATCCCGACCCCGGTGTCGCAAACGCTCAACCGGAAATGCTGTCCGTCGGGCGAGGGCGTGCCGTCGAGCGTGACTTTTCCGGCGGGCCGGTTGTACTTCACGGCGTTGGACAGCAGGTTGATGAGCACCTGACGCAGCCGCTGCCGGTCGGCCAGCACGTAGCGGTCAGTGGTGAAACAACCGGGACCGGCGATCAGCTCGATGCGCCGGGCGTCGGCCAGCGGGCGGATCAGGTCGATGGCCTCGCGCAGGATTTCGTCCACGGCCAGCGGCTCGGGCGTCAGCGACATGTTGCCGGAATCGATGCGGGAGATGTCGAGCACCTCGTTGACGAGTTCGAGCAGGTGGCGGCCCGCGCGGGAAATCTGTTCGACGCTTTCGCGCTGGCCGCCGCTCAGGCGTTCGATTTCGAGCAGTTGGCTGAATCCGAGGATGGCGTTGAGCGGTGTGCGCAGCTCGTGGCTCATGCGGGAAAGGAATTCGATCTTGGCGTTGTTGGCCTGCACGGCGCTCTGCTGGGCCAGGCGGACGATCTCCTCCGAGCGATGGCGTTCGACGGCGGCGGCGAGCACGTTGGCAACCGAACGCAGGAAATGCGCGTCGTCGGCGGTGAAGCGGCGCGGTTGCAGACTGTGAACGCTGAGAATCCCGAAAGGCTGGGGTTCGCCGTCGATGCGCACGGTGATGCCGCTGGTCACGCCGCCTTCTTGCAGACCAGGCGAGAAGCGGAAGCGGGTCTCGGCGGCCATATCGTCGTAAACCACTGGTTCGGTGGATTGCAGCGAGTAACCGGCCACGAACGCCGGATCGGTGGTGGCCACGACCTTGCCTCGCCCGCTGTCCGGCCAGCCTGCGTGCGCGCTCATGATCAGTTGGTCGCTGGCCGGGTCGGCGTGTTCGAGCACCGCACTACGGTCCGCGCCGAGAATGGCGATGACAGTCTCGGCCGCGCGCTGCATGAGCGCGGCGGGCGCGGTGCCTGCCAGGGCGTGGCGGCCCAGCTCGGCGACGGCTTCCTGCTGACGTGCCTGGGAGCGGATCTGTTCGTTGGCGCGGGCGAGTTGCGCGGTGCGGCGTTCCACGCGGCTTTCCAGTTCCAAGCTGGCGTTCTGCAACTCGCGCCGGGTGTTGAGCCGCCCGGTGATGTCGTGACAGAGCGAAACGAGATGCACCTCGTCGTCGGTGTAAACAAGGGTGGCGTTGATCTCCACGGGCACCGCGCCGCCGCTGGCGTGGCAGAACTCGACCTCCAGATTGCGCAGCTTGCCGAAGGTGTTGCAAATGGCCAGTTCGACGGCGAAGCGTTCGCGGTCTGCCGGGGCAACCCATTCCATCGGGTGGCGTCCGCGAATCTCGTCGAGCATCTGGTGGCCGGTCAAGTGAATGTACTTGGCGTTGGCGTCGATCACGTGGCCCCGGGCATCGGCGATGACGTAGCCGGTGCCGGTCGTCTCGACGAGCGAGCGGTAGAGTTTCTCGGCGGACCGGACGGCCTCCTCGGTGAGCCGCTGGTCGGTGATGTCGCGGGCGGTGCACAGGTGCAGGCCGGGGAGAAAATTCGCGCGGGACTGCACGGCGGCGTAGCGCATGACGCCGTCGGCGCGGTACACGAGGCATTCCTTGAAGTCGCGGTCGTCGCGCAAGAAGGCCATCCAGCGTTGGGTCGTGTCCGGCAGGTCGTGCCGGGGGGCGGGCTGGACCCAATCGCCGATGGGCGCGCCGATGAGCCGTTCCAGACTGGTGCCCAGCAATTCGCAGGCGGCGGGATTGGCGTCGGTGAAACGGCGCTCGTCGTCCAGCAGGAAAATCGCGTCGAGCGAGTGCTCGAAGACCCCGCGCCATTTGCTCTCGCTGCGGTGCTGGGCGGCGGCGAGTTCCTGCCGTTCAATGGCGACGGAGGCCAGGTGGGCGGCAGCGCGCACCGTTTGAAGTTCGCGCCCGGAAGGGGCGCTGCCCGGCTCGCGGCGGTAGAGCGCAAAAGTGCCGAGAACGTCGCCGTGCGACCCGGAAATGGGCAGGGAGCCGCACGCGTGCAGTCCGTGGCGCAGCGCGGCGTCGCTCCAGGCACGCCAGTTCTCGTCGATGGCGATGTCGGTGGCGATGACCAGACCGCGGGCGGGGGCGGTCGTCCCGGCCCGGGGACCGATGGGCAGGCCGTCGATGAGCGCATTGTATTCCGGCGGGAGGTCGGGGGCCGCGCCGACGCGCAGGCTGCCGCCGTCTGCGCCGAGTAGTAGAATGGAGCAAAGCGCGCCAGGAACTTGCTCTTGGATGACCAGTGCCAGCCGGGTCAGCGTCTGGTCCAGGGGGACCCCGGTGGCGATGTTTTCCAGCAGCCGGGCCTGGCTGACCAGAAAACCGGGAGAAAGGCCGTCGAAATCTTTGTCCTCCATGAGCAAAGTGAGGAACCGGAGGTTAGGGTACGTCAGTCATCATCGACCACTTGGCCACGAGCAATCTGGTGATCTGCCTCGCTTTCGTCCGGAATGGTTCTAGCCGCCGGAAACCACTTCGCTCATCTGGAAGATCGGCAGGAACAGGGCGATGACGATGCCGCCGACGATCACGCCGAGCACCACGATGAGGATCGGCTCCAGCAGGCTCGTGAGCGCGGAGAGCGTCGCTTCGATTTCCTCGTCCCAGAAGTCGGCCATCTTTTCGAGCATCTCGTCGATCTTGCCGGTCGATTCCCCGGCGGCGACCATGCGCAGCATCATCGGGGGGAAGATCGTCTTTTTCGACATGGCCACGGACAGGTTGTCGCCTTTTTCCACGTCGGCGCTGATGCCCTTGATGGAATGTTCGATGACCGTGTTGCCCGCGCTGCCGCCGACGATTTCGAGCGTTTCGAGAATCGGCACGCCCGAGCGGATGAGCTGGCTGAAGGTCCGCGCAAAGCGGCTCATGGCAATCTTCTTGAGCAGCCCGCCGAATACCGGGAGCTTGAGCTGCCAGCGGTTCCAGAGTTCGTGGCCGGTCTTGGTCTTGACGAAATATTTGATGCCGAAAAATATCCCGGCGACGATGCCGATGATGTAATACCAATCGGCACGCATGAAATCGCTCAGGTCCACGAGGAGCTGGGTGGGCGCGGGCAGCGGCTTGCCGAAATCCTTGAAGATGTCCGCGAAGACCGGCACGACCTTCACGATCAGGAAGGTCGTGATGAGGATAGCGATGGAGATGACCGCAACGGGGTAGGTAAGCGCGCTCTTGATCTTCTTGCGCAGGCGAGCACTGGCTTCGAGGAAGCCCGCGAGGCGGTCGAGAATCTCGGAGAGCAGACCGCCCGTTTCACCGGCCTTGACCATGGAAATGTAAAGGCGGTTGAAGACCTGCGGATGCTTGACGAGCGCCTGATTGAAGCTGTCGCCGCCCTGGACACGGGCGGTGCAATCACCGATGACGGCGCGCAGACCGGCCTGTTTACGGGGATCGGCGGTCTCGTAGAGCGCGGTCATAGCACTGACGAGCGGGATGCCCGCGTCAATCATGGTGGCCAACTGGCGGGTGAAGAGCACGAGGTCGGTTTCCTTGACCTTGCTGTTGGTCTTGCGCTTGGTGGCAGCGCTTTTTTGCTGAATGGTCAGCACCATCAGCCCACGGCTCATCAGCGAAGTGATGGCGTTCTCTTCGTTGAGAGCGTCCTGGACGCCGGCGATGATTTTGCCGTGGTTGTCGCGGGCTTGGTAAGCGTAGGTGTACATGACAGGCGAGAAAAGAAGGATGCGAGAGGCAGCCTTCTCTAAGCAACTCCCTTGCCACACGAGGAGCCGACAGGTGCCCCAGCATTGGTCCGTGCACCGACACATCCAACCGAAGAACGATCTGCAAACAACGCGGCCCGGTCTGGGTCTTTGCGCAAACTTATCAGAGTAAATCCTCTGCCGTGACCCCGGTCTGCTCGCGGCTGCCAAGCAGGCGCGCCTGGTCGATGATCGCCTGCCGACCGGTGTTGAAACGGTAACTCGAACAATTCGGGCAAACGACAACTCTCCGGGCCACGATTGAGTCGCAGCCCTCGCAAATTTTGTAATGCTGTGGGCGACCGACGATTTCCGCTGCCTGTCGGGCGCGGGCATCGAGGGCGGGGGAGATCCCCTCGGGAAGTAACTCGTCCATAGGACACCGTATATTTAAGGGTAGTGCGCTTGCTTTTCAAGCCGCCCACACGGATTTTTCCCGGTGCGCGCCGCTCCCGAATATGCTGATCTCGGTGGCGGACTCTTTTGCTGGCAGGCTTACGATCCCGCCAGCAAAGTGGACCTGCACGCCAGCGCGGTCGCTGTGGATGGCCAGCTCTATTTTGTCGATCCGATCCTGCTGGCCGAAGAAGCGTTAGCGGAGTTGACGGCGGACGCGACGCCTGCGGGGATTGTGCTGACCAACGCGAACCATGCCCGCGCGGCGGAAACGTTTCGCCGCCGGTTCGGGGTGCCGGTGTGCGTCCACCCGGCAGCGGCGGCGACCATCGGGCTGGCGTCGGAAGCGATGCTGGACGCGGGAGGCGGCCCGGCGTTCGACGGCGCGTTCGAGGCGATCCCGCTGCCCGGCGCGGCCCTAGGTGAGATCGCACTTTACCGGGCGGATGACGGAGGATTGATGATCGTCGGTGACGCCATCATCAACCTGCCGTCGCCCGGGTTCGGGGTCTTGCCGGAAAAATATTGCGCGGACCCCAAGCTCTTGCGCCGTTCGCTGGCAACCCTGTTGGAACGGCCCTTTGCCCGGATGCTCTTTGCCCACGGCGAACCCATCGTGGCCAAGGCGCGGACACGTCTGGCAACCCTGTTGGCGGCGTAACTTTTCCATGCCACCACCTCCTCCTGCCGGACCTATCGGGCGCGTGCTGACGTTCATCCGCTTTTCGCACACGATCTTCGCGCTGCCGTTTGCGTTGGGGTCAATGCTGGCCGCGGCGCGGGGTTGGCCCTCGGCACGTACGTTCGGATTGATCCTGCTTTGCATGGTGTTCGCCCGGACGGCGGCGATGGTTTTCAACCGGCTCGCTGACTGGGAAATCGACAAACGCAACCCGCGCACCGCCGGGCGGCACCGGCTGGTTTCGCGGCCCGTGGCGGGCGTGTTACTGGGAGTTTGTGCGGCGGCTTTTGTCGTCACGACGCGGTTTATCAACCCGCTGTGCCTCGCGCTGTCGCCGGTGGCCTTGCTCATCGTTTGTTTTTACTCGTTGACGAAACGCTTCACCGATTACACGCAGTTTTTCCTCGGGCTGGCGCTGGCGGTATCACCGGTGGGCGCGTGGCTGGCGGTGCGCGGGCATTTCGACTGGCCGCCGCTGGTGCTGGCCGGGGCGGTGCTGCTGTGGGTAGCGGGTTTCGACCTGATTTACGCGACGATGGATTACGATTTCGACCGCGCCGCCGGGTTGCGTTCGCTGGTGGTGCGTTACGGGATTCCCGGCAGTTTGCGGCTGGCGCAGGGTCTGCACGCCGGGGCGTTTCTGGGCCTGTGCGCGTTCGGCTGGGTGGCGGGGCTGGGCTGGTGTTACGTCGGCGCGCTGGTGCTAGTGCTGGGGGCGTTTTTCTACGAACACCGCAGCGTGTCCGGTCCCACGCCGCTGGACGTGGGCCGGGTCAACAACGCCTTTTTCAACGCCAACGCGTTCGTCGGTCTCGTGTTCGTGCTGGCGGTGTTGGGCGACGAGATCTGGCGGCGTTAAATCCCATGCTGGTCCTGGCGCACCGCGGCTATCACGCCGCGCTCCCTGAGAACACGCTCGCGGCGTTCGACGCGGCGATCCGGCAGGGTGCGGACGGCGTCGAGACCGATGTGCAGGTGACGCGCGACGGCACGCCGGTTCTTTTTCATGACCGGGTGATCCGGGGGCGGGAGGTGGCGGCGTTAACCCATGCGGAGCTGGCGGCTTTGGCCGGTTACGGGGTGCCGACGCTGGTCGAGGCGCTGGACGCTTTTCCAAACATCTTCTGGAACTTGGAGATCAAGATGCCGACGGAGTTCGTGCCGATCCTGACGGTTTTGCGTCGTTACCGGGATCGGCGGAAATTAATGGTGTCCTCGTTCTGGCATCCGGTGGCGATGCAGGCCGGACGGGAGTTGGCGGTGGATTGCGGACTGCTGATGGCGCATCGCCCCCTCACGCTTGACGGCGTGCTGACCGATGCCTTTCCGGCGCGTCCGGCGATGGTTTGGAACTACGAAAGCGTGGACGCCGAATGGATCGACCAGACAGGGGTGCGCGGGGTGTGTAGCTATGTGTACGGGGTGCAAACCGCCGCTGATTACGCCCGGGTAGCAGGCTGGAATCTGGCGGGCGTGATCACGGATGATCCGGCTTCGATGAAATCGTTTCTGCACCCGGAAGCACCACGCTAACGTGCCCGGCGACCGGGGGGCTAACCCGGCCCTGTCGCGGCTGGTATCACTCACGGAATGGGCGATGCAGCAGGCTTCGGCGAAGCAGCAGCTGGAGCAGGCGGGGCGGGCGTCGGCGCCGGGATCGGGGTGGCGTCGGGAGAAACGTTGGTGGGAGCGGGGCCGCCTCTCGGAACCTTGACGTTGCTCTTCGGATCGGGAGCGGGTTCTGGAGTCCGCTGGGGCACGAGGCCGGGGTTGACGGTGTCGCCCGGGGCTTCCTTGAGGTCGCTGATCAAGACGGTGTCGCCCTTGTTCGTGATGCCGTATAGCTTCTCGGCAAAATCAAGCGGGACATGGACGCAACCGTGCGAACTCGGCTTGCCGGGGTTATTTCCGCCGTGGATCGCCATGCCGTCCCAGGTAAGCCGCTCCATGAAGGGCATCGACGCTTCGTGATATTTCTCGGAGTGATACTTGACGTTCTTGGTCAGGACTGTGTATGTGCCGGGGGTCGTCGGGTGGCTCTTGATGCCCGTGCTGGCGGCGCTGCGTCCGATCTGCTTGCCGCCGCGGTAGACGTAGATCATCTGGTTGGTCAGATCCACGATGATGCCTACGGGGCCATTGGGGGAGGCATCGGGGTTCCAGATGTACTGGTTCGGCTTGAGGTCAGCCGTGTCGGGAGGTTGCGGGGTGCCTTTCTCGATTGCCCGAGCGGAGAAGCCCGGGGCCGAGAGGAGAAGAAGGGTAGCAAAGAAGATGGTGGCAGGCTTTTTCATGTGGCGGTGTCACTCTGGCAGCCGGGTGGTCGGCAGCGTACAAATAGAACGATCACAGAGAAATGCCAATCGGCTAAATTTATCGTTGAGCGAACGGCGATGGCACTTCCAGGCCGAAGAAACGGCGAGCGTTGTGAAAACAGATGTCCGCGACCATTCCGCCGAGCAGCTTCATGTCGCGCGGCAATTCACCGTTGACGACATCGCGCCCGATCAGGTTGCAGAGAATGCGCCGAAAGTACTCGTGTCGCGGAAAAGAAAGGAAGCTGCGCGAATCGGTCAGCATTCCGACGAACCGACTCAGTAACCCGAGATTGGACAAGGCGTTGAGCTGCCATTCCATGCCTTCCTTCTGGTCCAGGAACCACCAAGCACCGCCGAATTGCACCTTGCCCGGCACGCTTCCGTCCTGAAAGTTCCCGGCGGTCGTGGCGAAGAGATAGTTGTCGGCGGGATTGAGGTTGTAGAGAATCGTCTTCGGCAAGCGGTCGTCGCGGTCTAGCCGGTCGAGATAACGGTTCAGCGCCGCGCCCTGCGGGAAGTCACCGATGGAGTCGAAGCCGGTGTCCGGCCCGAGGGCGCGCAGGAGACGTGTGCTGTTGTTCCGCAAGGCCCCGAGGTGAAGCTGCTTGGTCCAGCCGCGCGCCGCGTCGAGATGGCCGAAGAAAATCATCAGATAACTGCGGAACTTCGCCGCGTCCGATGGCGAGACCGGCCTGCCGGCGCACGCCTCGTCAAAGGTGCGGCGCGCCTCCGCCTCCGTACAATCTTCTGCCTCGCAAGCATTCATGCCGTGATCGGAAAGCCGTCCGCCGAAATCGTGAAAGGAATCGTGACGCTGCTGGAGCGCGTCGAGAAAAGTTTGAAAACTGCCACATTCCACTCCGCTGGCTTCCGCCAGTTTCGCGCGGTAGGCGTTGAAGGCTTCCGGTTGGTCGACGAGCAGCGCCTTGTCGGGGCGGAACGTCGGATAAACGCGCGTCGTCAGTCCGCTCGCGCGGATCGTTCGGTGAGCAGCCAACGGGTCGGTGGGATCGTCCGTCGTGCAGGAAACCGCGACGCGGGCTTTGGTCAACAAAGCCTGCACAGGCATCGCGGCGAGTTGTTCGTTCGCGCGGTTCCAGATGGACTCGGCGGTGGACTCGTCGAGCAGTTCGTCGATTCCGAAATAGAACTTCAGTTCGAGATGCGTCCAGTGATAGAGAGGATTACGCACCGTCTTCGGAACCGTGCGGGCGTAGGCGAGAAATTTTTCCCACGGGCTGGCGTCGCCCGTGCAAAACCGTTCCGGCACGCCGTTCCAACGCATCGCGCGCCATTTGTAATGATCGCCTGCCAGCCAGATCTCGCTCAGATTTTCAAAACACCGGTTTTCCGCGATTTGCGCAGGCGGCAGGTGCGAATGGTAATCGTAGATCGGTTGCGGGCTGGCATAATCATGGTACAGCTCGCGCGCCGCGTCCGAGCGCAGGAGGAAATCGTCGGTGAGAAACGTCTTCATGAAAGGTCACGGCTCCGGTACATCCGCCAGTCGACCGGGATGCATCGCCGGTAGAGCGAACGAGCCACAGACCATGGAACCGAACTTCGGCGTGGGCAAGCGTTCCCTGGCAGACACCGCCAGATCAGCCGGACTACGTCGCGGGGATCAATGAGGACAGACGCGAGCACGCCGAAAAGACTCATCTCCAACGAACGGGGAGCCACCAGCCAGAGCACGCCGACCAAGGCATCCATTCCAAATGGATGACTGCAACTCGGGAAAGATTTCGTATTTTTGCCCCAGCACCCGGTAGGCGCGTGCTCGTCTGTCGAACCGCGCGCTACCACCGCTCGGCTCGGAACGACGAACGGCGATCTGCCACGCTTGCCTGCGCCTGCGCTTTGTTTGTCTCGCCCAGCTCACGTTCACCAAGGTCCCTGAGAACAACTAGCGCAGGACCTTCAGGAGCACACAACACCATCCAGATGGGAAGCCCGACGGAACCTCCAGTCTTGATAACCAGCCAGACCGATCATCAAAACTCCCGCCAGCCAGGTCGCTGGTTCGGGAACGGCAACCAACTCGAAATCGGTGTTCGTGTACTCCGCCACGAAATTCTGACCTCCAAACGCGTACGTCCCGCCGTTCACGATGCCGTTAAACGTCCCGGCGAGAGAAGTGCCGTGGACGAGATCGAGGGTGGCGCCCGCTGCGAATGCCGCGGAGCTATTGATGGCGAGCGTGCCAGCCAGCGTCACCGTGCCGTTGGCGATCAGTTGGTCGTAAGCGCTGGTGCTGACGAGATCAAATACGCTCGTGCTGGTGCTGGCAAGGCTCAGCGCGCCCACGGTCAAGGTTCCGACAGCCGCCGTCGAACCCGCCGCGCCAATCGCGCCGGGGTTGATCGTGGCGCCGTTGACGTTGACCGCTCCGGCGAGAGTCCCCGTGCCGCCGAGCGTGCCGGAGTTGATCGTTGTCGTCCCCGCGTTGCCGCCGTTGCCATTCAAGAGCAGGGTGCCGGTGCCGGAATAAATCACGGTGCCGCCGCCCGCGCTGCTCTGGATGCCGTTGGTCACGTTCACGACACCCGCGCCGCCAATCGTCAATGTCTGGTCCTTGATGTCCAGCGTGCCGGCGATGGCGAACGTGCCGCCTGCGGTGGTCGCACTGATGCCCAGGGTGCTGTTGGCGTAGATGCCGCCGGAATAAGTGTTCGTGCCGCTGCTGTTGGTCGAACTCAACAGAGTCGTGCCCGCCGCCGGCACAAGGGTGGTAGAGATATTTTGCCCGCCCGTGGCATTGATCAAACTGATGGTATTCGTCCCGGAACCGGCGGTGACCCCCGAGCCGTCGTCGTTCCCCGCGTAGATCGTGGAATTGGCGGCGGACCCGTTGGCCGCGAACTGCAAGGTGCTGCCGTTGTAAACGTCGGTGTTGCCCGAGTAGGTATTGGCGGCGTTGAAGACCGCCGTGTTTCCGCTGTTGATTTCGACGTACCGGCCTCCGCCGTTGTCGCTGATGACCCCGTTAAAGGTGACGGTGTGCCCGGTGCCGAAGAGCTGGAGGCCGTTGACCGCGCCGCCCGCCAACGTGATCGTGCCCGCCGCGCCGAACACGAGGTCACCCGTGATCGCGTTGATCTCTGCGCGGGGAAGTCCGGTGACGTTTCCGTTGCCATCGGCGGTGGTTCCAGCGGCAAAAGTGAGCGGTACATTGACGGTGCCGGTGCCGGTACCGTCATTCTCGACCCGGCTCTGATAACCGCTGTAGTCGTAAAAGGTAAATCCGTTGCCCGTCAGGGTGTAGTTGCTGGAGCTGATGAAGAAAATCGCGTGCTGACTGACGCCGCCAGAGGGATCCACATTAACGGTGGTGTTCGTCGTTGAATTTCCGAAATTCAGGTTCCCGTATCCCGGAGGATTGCCGTCCGCCCAGTTCGCGCCGTTACTGTAGAGATTATCACCGCCGGTACCCACCCAGGTGTAGGTAGGCGCTGGGTCCTGGGCGGACGCCGTCGCCACTGCGCCGAAAATCAACCCGCCAGTGACAAGAAGCCACCCACCCGGTCGAGGCGTGTTGGAAAGGATCGTTCCGAGCCATTGGCGAAAAGACAACTGGGGTGAATGAGACGTGGGGAGGATTTGTAAGGTCATGGGGGGTAGATGAATGCTTCGCTTTGCCAGCGACATTGCCATCCGGGCATCAATTCTATCTCACAACGTTACCGATTTGTAACAAATCCTTGGTGGACAGTAAACCTGGAGCACCGTGATTTGCGCAGCCTTGTAGTTAGGTGGGGACGATGGATCGTTGGTCAGGCCACTTGCGGCAGATCGGTGGACAGTAAACCAGGCGGTTGACAGTGCTGGTGCCGCGCAGCAATGTCCCGGATGGGCACTTCGCCTACGCTCCGCACCATTGCGCAGATGGCAAAGGTGTCAAAAACGACGGTTTCGCTCTGTTTGCGCGACCATCCACGGATTCGGCCTGAAGTGCGGCAGCGTATCCAGCGACTCGCCGCCGAAGCGGGTTATCGACCGAACGCACTGGTGGCGAATCTGTTCGCGCAACTGCGTTCCAACAAGACCGCCACCTATCAGAGCACTCTCGGTCTGCTCTGTGTGGCGAAAAACCCATCCGAACTCGAAACCGTCCACACCTTTCGTTCCTGGATTGCCGGGTGTCGTGCCCGCGCCACCGAGCAGGGTTACGGCTTCGATCAATTGTGGCTTTACGAACCGGGGATCACGCCAGCTCGACTGGTGGAAATTCTCGACGCCCGCAACATCCGTGGGTTAGCGGTCGTCGGCTTTTACGAGGGGGAGGCGCTCTCGAGGGATTTTGATCCGGTCTGGCTTCGCTCCGCAGCGGTTGCTCTCGGTACCCGGCCGGTCTGGCCGGTGATTCATTTTACTTCCAACGATCAATACGTCACGGTGTTCCGCGCGGTGCGGGAACTGATCGGACTCGGCTACCGGCGTCTGGGGCTTTGCTTGGGCTGCCATATTGACAACATCGTGGAGAACAAGTTCACAGCGGGGTTCAGCGCCGCCCAAAAGCGGCTATCGCTTGAACACGACATCCCGGTGTTTGACCTCCAGCCGGGAAAGAAGAAACTCTTCACCCAGTGGCTGGAGCGTCACAAACCGGAGGCGATTTTAACGGTCCACTCCGAAGTTCGGGAATGGATCACATCACTCGGTTTGGACGTGCCCGGCGACATCGGGCTAGCGCAGTTGGATAAGTCCACC
>CAXSED010000077.1:0-20359 GCA_964236475.1 uncultured Chthoniobacterales bacterium | reverse complement strand
GGCGAGGTCCTGCTTGCTTGGAGGCAAGCTCCCGCGCGGGATGCCCGCGCGCTGGCAGCGGTCACGGTCCCGATGCTTTCCGAGCCATTGAGTATCGGTCAGGAATTGCCATCGGCAGCAACACGCAAATCAGAAACGCGGCAGCGCGTATCCGGCCACCCACAGCATGATTCCGTTTCCCGATTTATCTTCCGTTCGATGATCCCGGGTGCGGACGAAACGTCGTCCCGGATCGAATACCCACCTCCGCTTTCCGGTCACCCCGGAGGGGTGCAGGACATTAGCCGGGGGCAACACCCCCGGGGTCCCCGAAGGAAAAGGATCGCACCCCAGAGGGGGGTGCGGGAAATCATCGCGCCAGATCACTTCTCCAAGGAGGCCCAGCGTGCGGAAAATAACGCCGTATTTTCCTCCTTCCCACGGCTGCGTCCCTCTCCCGCATCCGCCATGGAAACCAACACAAATTAACCCCCACCCACTTTCGTATTATTCGCCCGCACGGCGTTTCATCTTCGTGCAACTTGTTCACAACCTTCCGCGCCCTCGTTCAGCCGCCTTGTGAAAATTTGTTCACCTTTACCTCCACACGCCCATCTTCTCATCAAGCCGTCTCGCCCCGCAGAATCACATCGCCAAAGTGTCTTCTTATTGAACACGTTGGGTCGTTCACGATTAAAACGTCTCTGTTTTCTGCCCTTAGCATGTTCCCGGCCAACTTTTGTCACGCGTCGGTCACATCGGGGAAATCCCTCTCCTCTGAACTTCCTAGGCGGCCGGAGTTATCCAAAATAAATTCACAAGAATTTTCCCCCGAAAAATCGCGCAATTTCGTTTCTTTTTTCTTGTCCGAATTTCACTGTGCTTCTAGGTTTTTCGCATCACTCCAAGTCCCCCGCGAAAAACTGATTTCTGATCCATGATCTCCCGCCCGAACTTTCCACCCACGACCCGACGCAACTGTCGGTGCCGGCGCGTGGCGGTGCGGGGTTGAAGCGGTCAGAAATCTTTTTCCAAACGCGTCCAGGTCTGCGCCACGACCATTCGAGAGATGACAACCGGGTTGTTGGTGGTTTTACGTGGGTTGGCGGTTCCGTCCATGACGGAAGCGTCGCGGAACTGAGCTTTTAGCTGATTGATAATTTTTAGGGAGGATCGCCGTTTAAATCCATGCAAGACAGCTATCGTCAGATTTGGGAGAGCATTGCCGCCGCCATCAAGCCGCAGGTCAACGCCGACACGTACCAGCGGTGGTTCGCGGCCATTGCGCTCATGCGTGCGGACGAGCAGACGATGACCTTGCGCGTCCCGAACAACATCTATCAGCTCTGGATCGAAAGTAACTACATGCCGCTGTTGCAGAACGCGGTGATGAGCGTGCTCGGCGCGCCGCGTCAGGTTAAGTTCGTTTTCGGCGAAAACGATGCGGCCCCCGCGCCGGTCAACGGTTCTCCTGCCCCCGCCGACTCCCCCGACCCTGGGTTGAGCCAGCCTGCTGCGTCTGTTGAAACCCGCGCGTTCGCCACCGAGATGACCGGCAACCCCGCTGACGCATTGCTGGAGGTCGCTCCGGCCAACGGCATGAACCCGCGCTACACGTTCGAGTCGTTCGTCGTCGGCCAGAACAACCATTACGCTGCCGCCGCCAGCAAGGCCGTCACCGATGCGCCCGCCAAGACATACAACCCGCTCTTTCTCTACGGCGGCGTCGGTCTGGGCAAGACGCACCTGATGCAGTCCATCGGCCAGGGGTTACTCACGAAGAAAAAAAATCAGCGGGTCATCTACATTTCCAGCGAGCGTTTCACCAACGAGTTCATCGACGCCATCCAGAACTCCTCGCTCGTCAAGTTCCGCAAGAAATATCGTCTCGCCGACGTGCTCCTCATCGACGACATCCAGTTCC
This sequence comes from uncultured Chthoniobacterales bacterium, assembly GCA_964236475.1. Taxonomy (GTDB): domain Bacteria; phylum Verrucomicrobiota; class Verrucomicrobiia; order Chthoniobacterales; family SZAS-18; genus CAHJWO01. The sequence goes on along the minus strand of CAXSED010000077.1, from coordinate 18,456 downwards.
TCGCGGGCAAGGAACGCAGCCAGGAAGAATTTTTCCACACCTTCAACGCGCTCTTCGACGGCCATAAACAAATCGTCATGTCGAGCGACCGTCCGCCCAGCGAGATCGCCAACCTGGAGCACCGGCTTGTGTCGCGTTTCGAGTGGGGTCTCACGGCGGAACTCCAGCCGCCGGACATCGAGACCCGCATGGCCATCCTGCACAAGAAGGCCGAGACGATGCAGATCAAGCTCGCGCCGGAAATCTACGAATTTCTGGCCAAGCGCATCCGCACCAACGTCCGCCGCCTCGAAGGCGCGCTCATGCGCGTGGCGAGTTTCGCGTCGCTCAGCGGCAAGGCGCTCACGCAGGACAACGTCGAGCATCTACTCAAGGACATCTTGCAGGAAGAAGCCCGCCGCAGCGTCACCGTCGATCAGATCCAGCGCCGCGTGGCCGAGCACTACGATATCCGCCTGGCCGACATGACCAGCAAGCGCCGCCCGGCCAACATCGCCTTCCCCCGGCAGGTCGCCATGTACCTCGCCCGCGAACTGACAAAAAGCTCGCTCAACGAGATCGGCGATGCCTTCGGTGGCCGCGACCACGGCACGGTCCTGCACGCGCATCGGCTGATCAAAAAGCGCGTCAAGGACGACGACAAGACGCGCCAGGTGGTTTCGATGCTCGACAGCGAACTCCAGCGGTAGACCGGGCCAAGGTGGCTGGCGACCTCCGGGCGCCATGGACAAACGCTTTCACTCGAATGCCGCCGGAGGTCGCCAGCCACCTTCGTGCTTGAAATCCCCGGCAAACGCGGCCAGCGTGCGCCGATGAAGTCCTCGGAAATCTTTGCGCACCTCTCCCCCGGCCTCGCCGAGCAGGTGCTTTTCTGGCTCTACAGCGCGGAAAAACCCACCTACAAGGTGGCGGTCCAGACCCTTGCCACCCAGCGTAAGCTGCGGCCCGTCTTCGTCGAGCGCAAGCCCCGCGCCGAACGCCACGTCTGGATGCAGGCCGCGCTGAGCCGCCCAGCGGGTGAACCCATTGCCGCCAACCTGATCCAGATGTGGCTCATGGGTTCGCAGGCATCCCTCCTCTGTGACTTCCTCGACGCCCTCGGCATCGAGCACGACGAGCACGGCGGCATCGACAGCTTGCCCGCCACCCCGGAATCGGAAAAGCTCCACGCCGCCGTGGAAACCCTGCTGGCCAAGTACCCCGCCGAGATCGTGGCCGTCTATCTCCAGAGTTTCCAGACGATGGACATTGCGGGCTGGCCTGGGCTGGCCGACCTGCTCGCGCAGGACGTGCGCTTGCACCTGCCCGCTCCTACCCCGGCAGCCGTTACCGAAACTCCCGCGCACGGTTGACCGCAGGCCGGAACCCCGGCGGCTTCGTGCGAATCCACTCGACGAATCGCTGCACCTCCGGCTCCGCGCGCAGGCTAGGCAGATCGTGCAGCCGCCGTTCCAGTTCCTTTTCGCTGAACAGGGCATGAAGCTGTTTGTGACAACCCGCGCAGAGCAGCAGGAGGTCAGTCTTCACGGCCCGCCGGTCGAAGTGCTTCTTGTTCCACTTGTTCGCGTGGCGGCACTGGGGAACCAGATGGTGCCGGGTGAGCGGCGTTTCGCGTTCGCAAAGTTGGCAGCGACCGATCATCTCCTTTCCTGATACGCACTGGAAACGCAGGAGGACGGCAGGGAAAATGCTGGATTACGGTCGCTGTCTCGGTATAGTGCCCGGCCAATGGTCAGGGTATCGCCATCTCACCGTCAAGTTTCGCAATGACTGAAACCGTCATCCGGGTAGAAAATTTAGGGAAGCGTTACGTGCTTGGTCAGTCGCAGGGATCCGGACGCTACCAGACGCTGCGCGAGAGCGTCACCAACATGGTCAGCGCCCCTTTCCGTCGTTCCGCTTCCCAGGCTCCGGTCAATGATTTCTGGGCGCTCAAGGACGTGTCGTTCGACATTCGGCACGGGGAGGTGGTTGGCATTGTCGGGCGCAACGGAGCAGGCAAATCGAGCCTGCTGAAAGTCCTCAGCCGCATCACGGAACCGACCACCGGACGCATCACGATCAAGGGCCGCGTGGCCAGTCTGTTAGAAGTCGGCACGGGGTTTCATCCCGAGCTGACCGGGCGCGAGAACATCTTTCTGAATGGGGCGATTCTGGGCATGCACCGCTCGGAAATCAAAGCGAAGTTCGACGAGATCGTCGCCTTTGCCGAGGTGGAGCGGTTTCTCGACACGCCTGTCAAACGCTACAGCAGCGGCATGTACGTGCGGCTGGCGTTCGCGGTGGCGGCGCACATGGAACCGGAGATTCTGATTGTGGACGAGGTGCTGGCGGTAGGCGACGTGGATTTTCAGAAAAAGTGTCTGGGCAAGATGGACGAGGTCGCCAAGAGAAACGGCCGCACCGTGATCTTCGTCAGCCACAACATGGGTGCCGTCCGTGCGCTCTGCTCAACAGGTATCTTGATGCGTCAGGGCAAGGTTTTACTCCGTTCCAGCATCGGTGACGTGGTCAACGAATACCTCGCCGCCAACGATTCGCAGGGAGCCAGCTTTAGCTGGAAACCAGCCGAGGCGCCTTCCAGCAGCTACATTCGTTTCCATCGCATGTTTGTCACGGACGATGCCGGCGAGCAGACTGCGGATATTGATTGCACCAGACCGTTCGAACTTTGCGTGGAATACGAGGTTCTCGTTCCCACGCCCAACCTGCGGATCGGCTTCTATATGCAGACGGCCGAAGGCACCAGCCTCTGCGGCTCAAATGACGAGAACATCAGTACGGGAAAAACCGCTGCGCCTGGCGTGTACGTGACTCGTTGCCGGTTTCCGGGTCATGTGCTCAACACCGGCACGTTTTTTGTTGGCTTCGGGTCTGACTCCCCCGGCTATGACAATGTCCCTGTCTTGACGGAACCCAGCCTGTATTTCCGGATCGCCGATCACAGCGGACATGGTCCGCGCAAAGAGCGACTGCCCGGCATCATCCGACCGGAGTTGCGCTGGAAGGGCCAGAACATCTGACGCGACTGCGGCTCTTCTCTCACCATGGATTCAACGCCCGCTTACAGTGTGCAGAACAGCATCAACTTCAAATGGTCATCCATGACCGGCGATTTGAGCGCGGAGCGGGTGCAACATCTTGAACGTTATCTCTGCGGCAAGGAGATTTTGGATGCGGGCTGCGGGGGGGGAGCTTTCGTCGAGTTCCTCTCGGCGCGCGGGTTTCAGGTGACCGGTTTGGATTATCACGAGATGTTCCTCGACGTGGCCCGCAAACGCCCGGGAGCAGTCGGCACCTACGTTCAAGGCGACATCACTGCCCTGCCTTTCCCCGACAAGAGTTTCGATTGCACCTACTGTTACGACGTGCTCGAACACGTCGATGATCAGAAAGCGTTGCGAGAGCTTCTACGCGTGACCCGGTCACGGGTAATCATCGCCGTTCCCAGGGCCGATGACACCAATAATTTCGGCCACAGCCTGACGTTCCAACACTACCGGGACCTGACGCATCTGCGTACTTACACGCAGCAGTCGCTGGAAACGCTGTTCCACACTCTCGGGCAGCACCGCTTCGAGATTATCCCGGAGTTGTACGCCAGCGTGCATCATCTGGCCATTGAACATTTGGATGACACCCAAGTCACCTCTCGGCTGCCGGTCTTCGCGCGCAAATTTTATCATCGCGTGTTGCGCCGGATGCTGCGTTACGGGCGCTATCGTTCCATTCATACCGGTTGGGCGGCGGCTATCGACGTGGAGGCCGTTGCCTCGCCGTCCGCTGACACCTCCACCGGGAACGCCACGGGTTCGATCCAGGGGACATGAACATTTTGCTTGAGACCCATCCCTTGGGTACGGCGACATATGACCAGCGCAACAAGACCGGCGTGTATCGCGTGGTGGAACACCTGGCGGTCGGGCTGGCCGAAACCGCGCATCGCCTGGACAATTCCCTTCAAGTCACCTTTCACGCGGCAGATTGTTCCTGGCAGGCACGCCGTTATTTCCAGGATCGCCTGCGCGGCCCCAACACCCGCTTTGCTGCCCGACCGGCGCAAACCGCCTTGGCGCGCGGCGCCGATCTGCTGCAACGATTCACCTACCGGACCCGGGAGAACCTTCACCTGTCCTGGCGCTTCCTGCGCCGGGCTGCCACGAGGTGCGCTGCTCCGATGGAACGCTTTGCGACCCAGCTGGATCGTCGAGTGCTGAAGAAGGTCGATGTTTACCACTCCCCCTTCTTGCCGATCCCCGGGTCTGTCCGCGCCCAACGGAGGCCGCACTGCTTTGCCACCATCTATGATCTGATCCCGCTGACGAACCCGGAGTGGTTCGATGCAAATCTCGTCGGGCTGCTGCGGAAAGTGGTCGCCAGCTTGACGCCGGAAGATTACGTCATGTGCATCTCGCACGCCACCCGCCGGAGCCTGCTCGAACACGCGCCGCAGCTGGCCCCGGAGCGCGCCATCGTCACGCATCTCGCGGCAGGCGACTGGTGCCGCCCGGAGCTGGATAGCGGGAAGATTGGCGCCGTGCGGGCGCGGTTCGGTTTGGAACGCGACACTCCCTATTTCCTGAGCGTGTGTACCTTGGAACCACGCAAGAATATGGGGGCATTGATCCATGCCTTCGCGCGTCTGCGGCGGGCGGGCGAGATCGGGCCGGAATTCCGCCTCGTGCTGGTTGGAGGGGTCGGCTGGAAAACCGATAAAATCGCGTCAGCTCTGGAGGACGTGCAAGACTGCCGCGAAGCCATCGTGCTGACCGGCTTCGTGCCGGACGAGGAATTGCCGTCGCTTTATTCCGGCGCGCGGGCATTTGTGTACATGTCGCGCCTGGAAGGCTTCGGTCTGCCACCGCTCGAAGCCATGCAGTGCGGCGCACCGGTGATCACGTCCAACTCGTCCTCCTTGCCGGAGGTGGTCGGCGACGCCGGCATTATGCTTACCCCCGACGATCTCGACGGCCTCTGCTCCGCCATGCTTTCGCTGGTCAGGGACGATGCGCTTCACAGAGAATTGTCCGCCCGGGCGCTTCAACGTGCCGCGCTGTTCAGCTGGGAGCGTTTCGTTCAACAACACCTCGCCGCTTATCGGGCGGCTTTATCGACGTGACTGACCGGAAGATGCCATTCGTTCCGTTTTGTCCGCTCAGCCGATGAATGTTCTTTACGACATCTCCGCTCTCAGCGGTTTGTGGTCAGGCCGTGGGGGCGTGACGGGCGTGCCGCGTGTGATCGAAAACGTCCTGCGCGGCCTGCTTACCGATGGGTCGGGAGAATGCCGCGTCACACCCTGCGCGCCCGCCTCTCCCTACGTGGCGCGGGCGATTTTCCGGCGGGATTTCCGGGCCTTCGCTACCCGCCTCGCGCACTCCCCGTCGGACCATTGGCCCGGCCGTTGGCTCGGTGCCGCCGACCGCCTGCTCGCCGGCTCCATGGCAAGGCGCGGCTGGGTCTGGCGCGCGCTGCGGGGGGCACTGTTTCCGTTCATCGCGCGGACAAGACCGATCTTTGGGCGGCTTTCTTCACGCGACCTCGCCAGCGCCGACATCTACCATTCTCCCCACGGCGCTATTCCGCCTTGGGTACGCGCCGGTCGCGCCGCCTCCGGCCGCCCCCGGATCTTGCTGACCGTTTATGATTTGATCCCCTTCCGGCACCCGGAGTTTTTCCTGCCTGGCATGGCGGACGCACAGGCCACTATCCTGCGCACGACCGATCCAAACAAGGATTGGTATACGTGCATTTCCGAATGCACCAAGCGCGATCTTTGCGAACTCTTCAAGGTGGACCCCCGGCGCGTATTCGTGACCCCTCTGGCGGCCGACCCGGACGTGTTTTACCCGTGCGCGGAGGACGCTACCCGGGAGGCACGCCGCCGCTACGGTCTCGCGCCCGACGCTCCTTACCTGATGTCGCTCTGCACGCTGGAACCGCGCAAAAACGTGCGCACCATCATTGAGGGTTTTGCCGAGATCGTGCGCGCCGGTGAAATCGACGATCTCCAGCTCCTGCTGGTTGGCGGCAAGGGCTGGCTGGATGCCGACCTGTTGGCAGCCGTCGAACGGTGGCCCGAGGTCCGCCGCCGGATCATCCTGCCGGGCTACGTGCCGGACGAAGACTTGGCTCCCCTGTACAGTGGCGCGTTGTGTTTCGCCTATCTTTCCCGTTACGAGGGGTTCGGCCTGCCTCCTTTGGAAGCGATGCAATGCGGCGTTCCGGTGCTGGTGGCCGACACCTCTTCCCTGCCGGAAGTCGTCGGCGACGCTGGCCTGAAGTTCGCGCCGGACGACGTGTCCGGGTTTGCGCACGGGGTCGTCACGCTCTGGCGCGACCCGGCGCGGCGCGCGGGGCTGGCGGCTGGTTCGCTGGCACGCGCCCGGGAGTTCAGTTGGGCGCGTTGCGCCCGGGAAACGGTTGCCGTCTATCGCGCCCTGCTTGTCGCTTGAACTTATGCATGATCTCTCCCCTTCTCGCTCGCGAGTTCCAAGATTCGTCCTTTACGAAGTGTTGCCCGTGCGGTTTTCTTGAACGAAAATCATGAGGCTGCGCCAAAGCATCGAGAGTTTATGATGAATTACGAAGAGTCCGTTCGTTGGCTTCGCTCCCAACCCGAAAAAGCCGAGATGGTAAAAAATGCCTACTTGGACGAGGACAATCACGCGGCAGCCGTCCGCTTCCGCGACAGCGAGGAGTTTACCGACCTGCGCAAACTGTTGGGTTTGGTGCCGGACGCGCAACCGACCCTGCACGTCTTGGATCTGGGTTGCGGCAACGGCCTTGCCTCGTTTTGTTTTGCGTCGTCGGGGTGTCGGGTTAGCGCGTTGGACCCTGATCCCAGCAACGATGTCGGTCTCGGTGCGACAGAAAGATTGCGCCAAACGCTGCCCCGCCCGGATTTGATCGAAACGAAAATTGGCTTCGCGGAGTCCCTGCCCTACCCGGACAACAGTTTCGACGTGATTTACACCCGTCAGGCGGTGCATCACTTTCAAGATCTGTCCCGGGCGTTCGCCGAATGTTATCGCACGCTGAAACCGGGCGGGCGGTTGCTGGCGACCCGCGAACACGTCGTGGACGATGCGGCCCAACTCGCCGTTTTTTTGGAGGAACATGCGTTGCACCACCTCCATGGAGGTGAGAACGCCTTCCCGCTGGAAACTTACCTGAGCGCGATCAAGAGTTCCGGCCTGCGCGTGCAGAAACTGATTCGTCCTTACGACAGCGTCATCAATCACTTTCCGAACACGAACACCGACGTTCATCGCGCCTTGCGTTCGGCGGCACAATCCCGCTTGGGCGATTTTCTGGGTGGCTTGATCGCCGAGTTGCCGGGAGTGGAATCCTTCTATCGTTCCCGCTTGTCACTCCGCCGCGACGCGGGCCGTTTTTTCAGCTTCTTGGCCCTCAAGCCAGCTTGAAGATCGGGAAGCCAGCCGACTGTGAACGGGGTGATCACCCACTCGGCGGAGTGGAGACTATGAGCTACGTTTTCCTTTCCGATGCCCCCCCGCTCCAGGTCGGCGGTACAGGCTGCCAGGTCCTGGCCCGCGACTGGTTGCAGGCCATGGGCAACCAGACCCGGCTCATCGTCACCCACCGCACGCTGTTCGGCTCGGATCGCGCCCGCATCGAGCAGGACCAGACAGTCCCCATGCGGTATTATTACAATCTCGGCGTGTTCCGTCTGGGCCGCCTGCCGCTCCTGCGCCGCTGCTTGGAATGGCTGGCGTTCCTGCTGGTGCTGCCCGGCTTGGCCCGCGCCGCACGGCGTTCGGGCGCGCAACGCATCTTTGCCCTGAGCGGCAGCGCGCCCGGTTTCCTGTTTTTCGCGGTAGGGCTGGCGTGCGCCAGTGGTTTGCCGCTCGACATCTATCTGGTGGATGATTACGAGGAAACCGTCCGCCACGGCCCGCAGGCTTCTCTGGCTCCCGCCGTGCGTTACTTCGAGCCGCGTTTTCTCCGGCGCGCGGACCGCGTTTTTGCGATCAGCCCCGGCTATGTGGACCACCTGTGGACCAAGTACGGCCAGCGCGCCCACTGGTTGCCGGTTCTGGGAATGATCCCTCCACCCGCGTGGCAACCTTTCCGGCCCGGCAACCCCGACGAACGGTCCCTCGTTTTTGTCGGCTCGATTAATTTTCTCTACGAAGCGAGTTTGGTGGAACTTTATCAGGCCATCACCAAGTGGAACGAGGACGGTCCCGCCTTTCGACTCCGGCTCAAGCTGATCACTCGCCACCGGCCCGATGCCTTGTTGCGCCGCTTGCCCTCGACCGCCGATCTGGATCTGGTCATTGACGCGGACGACGCCACCAAAACCCGTCACGTCCGCGACGCCTGGGCAATCTTTCTGCCTTATTCTTTCGCGCCGGACGAAAAGGTGTTCGTCACCACTTCATTTTCCTACAAATTCACCGATGCCATCGCAGCCGGGCGGCCCATCCTGGTTTACGGACCTGCGTACGCCTCGCTGCCCCGCTATTTCCGGGAAGAAAATTTGCCGCTGCAAGCGAACTCCGCCGATGAACTGCCATCCGCCCTGGCGCAAATCGGCTCTTGTGACGGCCCGGAAACTTTGGCGAGCTACGCTGACCTTCTGGCGCGCAACCACTCCCCGCAAGCGTTGCAACAGGTGTTGTCGAATTCTCCTTCGACCCGTGCCGGATACCCGGTGGTGTAAGCTCTCCCACCACCTATGCGCATCCTGTACGACGGGACGATCTTCGGCTTCCAGGCTGCCGGTGGCATCAGCCGCTATTTCACGAGCCTGATCCGCCGCTTGCCAGCGGATTGGCAGCCCTCGATCATCACGCCGCAAGTAGAAAACCTCATCTTCCCGGAACATCCGAATCTGCACGTATACCGTTGGCGGCGCTTTCGGCCCGCGCAGGTTTCCAACGTGCTTGAGCGCCATTACTTTCAGACGCTGGCCCGCCGGATACGCCCCCAGTTGGTGCATCCGACCTATTACACGCTCCTCACACGCCGTCAGGCTAGCGCCAATCAGTTTCATCGAAATTATCGCTGCCCGGTGGTCCTCAATGTCTGGGACATGATCCACGAGGTTTACCCGCAGATGATCGAACAGGGCGATTTCTGGGCCGCCCGCAAACGTGAGGCGGTACAAGCTGCCGACGCGGTGATCTGCATCTCCGAGCACACGAGGCAGGACCTCCTCGAACGCCTCCCGATCCCGGAGGAAAGAGTCTTCGTGGTTCCGCTTGCCTCGGACCTGGATGAAAGTCTCGCCCATGGCGACGAACCCACCCCGCCGTCACCTTATTTTCTCTACGTCGGCGGAAGGTCGGCGGGGTACAAAAATTTCGACGGGCTGCTGGCGGCTTTTGCGCGGGTGGCTTCGCAACGCTCCGAGCCGATTCTCGCCGTCGTGGGGCCGCCGTTGTCGGAGCAGGAAAACCAGCGGATACACGCCCACGGCATTTCGGGCCGCGTGCAACGGCTCCCGATGACGAGCGACCGGGGGCTGGCCAAGCTCTACCGCTGCGCGCAAGCGTTCGTTTACCCTTCGTTGTACGAAGGTTTCGGCATCCCGCCGCTCGAAGCCATGGCGTGCGGCACGGCGGTCATCGCTTCGGACCGTTCCAGCCTGCCGGAAGTCGTCGGCGACGCCGGTCTTTCGTTCGATCCCACCGCCACCGATGCCACCGAGCATCTCACCGCCCACCTGCTCTCCATGTTGGACGATCCTTCCCGGCGCGCGGAACTGATCGTGCGCGGACGGGACCGCGCCAAGCTTTTCAGTTGGGATCTCGCCGCCGCCCAAACCCAGGCCGTTTACCGCTGGGTACTCGGCAGCTGACCGATGCCATCGAAAACGCTCCCACCGTTCGAGCATCTTTTCTTCGTGGACCACAACGTCCGCGCGCTCGGTGGCCATCATTACGAATTCATCCGTTCGGTGATGGCCGAGGCGCGCCGGTCGGACCTGCCCGCCAGGTTTTTCGTCAGCCGTGATGCGGACCCCGCGCTGCTGGCCGAGACCGGGGCGATACCGACCTTTTCCGATTTTGAAGGCCCCGCTGCCCTAGCCGCCGCGCGCCCTCTCTGGCGGCGGTTCCCCCGGGTGGCCAGCCTCTGGATTTGGGCCTGGCAAAACTGGCAGTTTGGCCGCGACCTCGAACCCTGCTTTGCCCGGCTGCCATGGGACCACACGCTGCTCGTCGTGCCGCATTGCTACCCGCACACGCTGGTCGCCGTAGCCCGTGCGCTCCGCCACCGGTTGGATACCGGCAGCCGCGCGCTGCTCGTCTTTTTCACCTACCCCAGCCGCGTCACGTCGCCCCTTTCCTTCCGCGCCGTCGCCCCCCTGGTCCGCGCCGGCAAGGTGATTCTCGGCACCGACAGCGCCCCGCTTTCGGAACACTACGAGCGGCTGACCGGCCTGCCTTTCCACGTCCTGCCGATGCCGTATCAGGTCTCGTTGCCGGACCAGGCCGCCCCTTCCCCACCGGCTGCCCCGGGTCCCCTGCGCCTGCTGGCACCCGGAGAAATGCGCGAGGAAAAAGGCACCGACGTACTGGTGGCGGCCCTGGCTGGTTTGCAGGAACCACTGGCTGCGGGCCGCCTCGGTTTCACCTTCCAGACCTACCTCAACCCCGTTCATCGGGACCCGGTGGCCGTCCACGCCCGCGAGCAATTGCTCGCCCTGGCGCGCCGCTACCCGCCCGGCGCGATCACGCTGATCGACGAACCCCTCACCTCCGACGCCTACCACGACCTGCTGGCCCGGTGCGACGCAGTGGTCATGCCCTATCGTCAACACAGTTACGCCATCCGCAGTTCCGGCGTGCTCATGGAAAGTCTCGCGTTGGGCAAACCCATCGTCACGACCGCCGGAACGTGGCTGGACCTGCAAAGGCAGGCACACGGCGTCGGCCTGGCGACTGCCGATGGCGATGCTCCGGCGCTGGCGGCCGCCATCCATCGCCTGCTGGCAGAGTTTCCCCGATTGGCGCGGGAGGCCGCCGCCCGCCGCGACGCCTGGCGGCAGTTTCACAATCCCGAAAATTACCTGGCCACCGTTTGCGCCCTGGGCCGGCAAGCGCTGGCTCGCGCCGGCTCAACGGTTTGACGCGAGCGTGCGCCGGTAAACCTCCACCAACTGCTCGCCCACTTCCCACCAGCTCCATTGCTTGACTCGCGGGGGCGGCAGCGTGGGCGCGGCAGCGTAGAATTTACGCAGGATCGCCGCGTCCTTGGCCGGATGGTCGGTCAGAAACCGCGCCTCGGTCCCGAAACGTTCGAGCGACCACGGCTGGGGACGCAGCAGGCAGGGCAGCCCGCAGGCCGCCGCTTCGTGTGCCGACAGGCACCAGTTTTCGCTGACGCTGCCCAACGTGAAGCCACGCGCGGACCGGTACAGTTCGATCATGGCCGCCTCGCCAGCCACGTGCGGCAGGTAGCGCACGAAACGATCATCGATCAGCGACCGGAATTCGAGCCAGTAAGGATCGCTTTCGTGGTAGGGCTTGCCGACGAACAGGATCGGCGCCTGCGCCGCAAGAGCAAGGCGCGCCATCTCCACGGACCGCTTGCGCGGGGTGATGGTTCCCGTGGAAATGAGGAAATCTCCGGCCCGCTCCGACGGCGGGGCTTGGAGGAACGTGTCGCTCATCCCGTAAGGCACCAGCGCCACCTTTTCCGACGGCACCCCGTAAATCTCCAACAGGATGCGCTGTTCGGCGGCGAGGCTCACGTGGTTGATCGTGCAGAGGTGGAACGCCTGCCACGGCAGCAGCCCGTTGATGCCGCCGAACCCGGGCAGCCGGGAGAAAAGTTCCATCTTCCAGCGTTTGCGGCGCAGCTTCGCGGCGGATTGCTGGAGGTCGCCGCCGAGCAGGGTGGTCAAGACCACCGGCAAATTTTTTTGCCGGGCATAAGTAAGATAACCCAGGTCCGCCGGCGCAAAGAGATGGATCAGATCCCCCGTTTGCCGGTCGTCCCACCAACGGACCCGGTCCACCTCGGCGCCCGCGCGTTCGACCCCGCGCATGGTCATTTCGATCTGCGTCTGGTAACCGCCGTGCACCAGAGAGAAAGGTTGCGTATGGTCGAAAAGAATTTTCACGAATGGCGTGGTTGGCTCGCAGCCCGGCTCCGGCGCGATTATAGCAGGTGCGACGGGGCGCGCAACCCGTCCGCCCGAGGCTTGCTTTTCCGCTTCTTTGCGCTATGAAAGGGAGCTTTGACGATGACTTTTCGCACGAATTCCAAGTCTCTGTCTCTATGAACACCTCTTCCTCCGCTCTCGACATCCCCTCCGGTGGCTCGAAACTCGGGTTGTTCACCAACCAGATCATCAAGTTCGTCATCCTGGGCCTGGGCTGCATTTTCTCGGTGATGATCGGTGTGCAGGTCACCGATTCGGATGCCAACGGCATCTCGATCTTCATGCGCTACGTGGCCGCCGCCTGCTTTATTTTTGCGGTAATTTCGCCGAAGGCCGGCATCTACATGGTGCTCTTCATGTGTCCGGTGCTCGACATGGTCAAGCGCACGCTGATCCTCTTTGACGCCATCAGCATGTTCGACGTGGCCAGCGTGCTGGCCGTCGCGCCGGTGACAATGGGCGGCGCGATTCTGGGCACGTTTGGCAGCCGGATCGTCTTCCGCCGTAAAGCCGCCATCCCGGGCGAACGAACCTTGTTCATCATCATGATGGCGATCACCTCGCTCATCGTGCTCAGCGGCTTCCTGCACAACGAGGATTCCAAACTCTCCCTGATGCGCGACCTTGCGGAAGCGTGCGTCTACCTGTGCTTGATCCTGCTCATTCCCGTTTACTTTCCCAAGACCGAGGATATCGCCAAGCTGCTGCGTTGGTGCGTGGTCATTTTCGTGCCCGTGGCGCTGTACGGTTTCTGGCAGCAAGCCTTCGGCCTTTCCAATTTCGAGGAACGCTACCTTTTGAGCGGCCTGACGATCACCAGTTCTGATTACTACAGCAGCGGGCGGGTGTTTTCCACGCTCAACTCCAACCACAGCTTTTCGGTTACCATGGCCTGCTGCGCGGTCATCGCCTTGTTACAGCGCCAACTTCCGTTTACCAGCAAATGGGAAAGATTTCTTCAGAAGCGATCCTGGTGGTTTTTCCTTCTCTTCTGCGCGGCGACCTACGTGAGTTTACGGCGCACGGGCTGGCTGGTGGTCGCGTTCTCGCTGGCAGGCGCGTACTGTTTCCGCTCACGGATTCGCACTATCATTTTCTATTCCGCCTGCCTGTGCGGGGGACTGCTGCTCATTTTCAACGCGGAATACATCTATACCCGGCTGCCGGCTTGGGAAGCCGTCCTGGTCTCGTTTTTCCCGGGTTACGACCGGGCGCTGCAACTACAGACTTTCAACGACCGCCTCTGGAGCTTCGAAATTCTGCGTACTAACCGGGAAATCTGGTCGTTTTTCGGTCTCACCGCCAACGAAAAGGCGTCGATCTTCGCGCACGATGCCATCACCGAATCCATCATCTCCTACGGCGTGATTGGTCTGGCCGCTTTCGTGGCCGTGATCGTCACGGTGATGTCCGTCAGCCACCGGCTCGTCTGGCAGGCAACTAACCAATCCGACCGGCGGTACGCCGCGCTGCTGCTCGCCTTCATCTTTTCCAATCTGTTTGTCGGCGCACTGATGCAGAGCCACATCAACATCTTCCCTGTCAACTTCATCTTTTGGATCTGTGCCGGTGCGCTGTTGAAGATCACTTTTAACCAGCAGCCTATCGTGATCAAGAAACCGACGATTGACCTGACGGCGCTGGCAGCCGTCCTCAAGCCCAAACATGTCACTGCCGCGACCGGCTACAAACTGCCTGTCCGCTGATCCGCCGGTTCGCCATCCGACCATGGCGCCGACTGCCATCATCATCCCGGTGCATAACCGGCGCGAGGTGACCCTGCGCTGCCTGGAACGTCTGGAAGCGGATGGCGTGTTCGGCTGGGCAAGCGTCGTGGTCGTGGACGACGGCTCGACCGACGGCACCGGCGCGGCGATCCGCACTCGCCATCCGGCGGCCATGGTCCTGCCGGGCGACGGCAGCCTCTGGTGGGGTGGGGCGATCCGGCTCGGGATGGAGCGGGCCTACGATGAAGGCGCTGCCTGCCTGTTCTGGCTCAACGACGATTGTCTGCCCGCGCCCGGCACCCTGCGTCTGCTGGCCGACCACGCCCTGCGCACCGGGGGGCTGGCTACCGGGTGGGCGCAGACTCCCAGCGGCGGAAGCTACGGCGGCTTCCACAAGACGCGCCGCGGTTTGCAGATGGTTGCCCCGCCCCCGCCCGGCGGCGTGCTGGCCTGCGACGCCGCCGGCGGCAACTGCGTCGCCATTGCCCGCCCGGTGGTTGCAGCCGTCGGCCTGCCCGACGCGGCGCGGCTGCCGCACGCCCTGCTGGACGTGGACTACCTGCTGAGCGCGACGCGGCACGGCTTTTCGCTCGATCTGCTCGGCTCGGCGATTTGCCACAACGACGACAACGTGGGCGATGCCACCGCCTCGTGGTTGCTGGACGACGCCTCCCCGATGCGACATTGGAAAATCTTCCGTCAACGCCGCAGCACGTACGCGTACGGAGCCAATTTCCACCTGCACCTCAAACACTGGGGGGTTTGGGGGCTGTGGCTCTTCGCGCGTGGTTACCTCAAATTGGCCGTGACTTGCGCCGTGCGCGCGGTGGTGCCGCTGCGGGTGTTACGGGCGTTCTTCGGCGGTCGCTCCCACGCTTGGCGGCGGCAGCAATTTTATCGCCGGGAGCAAGGGGTGCCGCCCCCACCGCCCGCTGTGGGAAGTTGACGCGCCCCGTTTTCTCCTTGTCAGGCCAGGGCAGGCCTGCTGAACTCGCGCCGTCCGCCGTGGTGGCAGTTCCGGCCTTCCCCGGAGCGGACGCAGGCCGACGCTTCCTTTCCGTTTCCCATGGCATCCACCCGCGATCCCGGCAAAACCTTTTTCGGCGTACAGGCCCTGCGGGCCGTGGCCGCGCTCCTCGTGGTCGTTCACCATGCGTTGAGCGCCTATCGGGACCGGATGGACCTCCGTCCGCATCCAGTCTTGCTCTGGGACAATGGCATGTGCGGCGTGGATATCTTTTTCGTGATCAGCGGCTTCGTGATGGCGATTTCCGCTCCGGGCCTGGCGGGTCTGGCCAACCCGGGATGGGTGTTTTTTCGGCGGCGGTTGATCCGCGTCGTGCCCCTTTACTGGATTTTCACGACGCTCCGGTTCCTGAAGCTGAAATTCGGCTTTCACATGCCGGACCAGACTCTGGGCAGTGCCTGGCATGTGATCGCATCCTATTTGTTCATCCCGTCGCTGGACCCCGGCAATTCGCCGATCCCGCTGCTCGGTGTCGGGTGGACGCTCAACTTCGAGATGATGTTTTATGTGTTGTTCACCGTCGCGCTGGTTTGGGGCGTTGCGCCATTGAAGTTCCTGCTGCCGACCCTGGGTGTCATCGCCGTCGTGGGATGGTTCGACCACCCGGGTTGGCCGTTGTTCCCCGCGCTCGCCTCGCCCCTCGTGCTGGAGTTTCTGTTCGGGATCGTGCTGGCGCATTTCACGTTGCAAAACCGCCTGCCCAATCGGCTCGTCAGCCTGCTGCTCGTGGTCGGTGGCTTTGCCGTCATCCTGACGATTTCCTTCCCGTTCTACACCGCGAGAGCATTTTATTGGGGCGTTCCCGCCGCTGCCATCGTGACGGGGATGGTCGGTTTGGAAACCCGGATCGGCAGCCGGATGCCGAAGCTTTTGTTGGAGGCGGGCAACGCTTCCTATTCCACGTACCTGGTCCATGGATTCGTGCTGCCGGTACTCTGGGTCGTGCTGGTGCGCTGCCACCAGACGGGCACCACCGCCCTGGCGGAGTTGATCGCCCTGTCGCTCGTGCTTTGCCTCGTGGCAGGCGAGATTGTGCATCGCTGGATCGAACTGCCTCTGCTCCACCTGATGCGGGGCAAACGGGTGCCTGGAGTCAGCGTCCTGCCCGCCTGACCGGGCTGGACCACGCTACGGCTGGCCGGGCGTCACGCGCCGGATGAAATCTGCCCAATGCCGCGCCAGCACGGCGTTGGTGTAATTTTCGCGTAGCCGCGCGGTCTGCTGCCGCACGATGGCGGCGCGCCGTTCCGGGTCGAGGAGGCACGCGTGCAGCATTTCGGTCAGCCGCGCCACGTCGCCCTCGGGAAAAATCTGTGCCGGGTCTCCGAGCACCGTCGGGATCGCGCCGCACGACGATCCGAGCACCGGCACCCCGCACGCCATTGCCTCGATCAGCACATGGCCGAATTGTTCCCGCCACTGCAGCCCGTCGCGGTTCCATTCCCGACTAGGGAGTACGAAAAGATCCAACGCCTGGATAAAATGCGCCATCTCGGCGTGCGAGCAAGCCGGGCGGACGTGCAGCCATCCGGGGGTCACCGACCGTTCCCCGAGCAATGGACCGATCTCGCCGGGCCCGAGCAGCGCGAGTTGCACCCGGTCTCCGCCGGGCTGCGCACGGAGGCATTCCACGGCGGCGATCAGGTCCGGCACGCCCTTCATTTCCAGCAACCGGCCACTGAAACCTACGAGGAACGCCCCGTCCGGCAGACCCAGGTCGGCGCGGCGTTTCGCCTTCAACGCGGCGTTGGCGGGACGAAACACCGTTTCGTCCACGCCGAGTTGCGGGGCGACGAGCAGACGTTCGCGTGGCACGCCCGCCTCGCGGAAGAATTGCCCCGCGTCCTCGTTGCCGCCGATCACGAAATCCGCCGTCCACGCCGCCGCCCGGTACACGGCCGAAAGGACCCGGCCCTTCAGCCCGGTCCGGCGGACGTTCTCCCAGGAAAATTCCCCGAAGCGCACCCTGCCCCCCAGCCGTCGCACGCACCACCACGTTTGCCAGCGCAGCCACGCCCACGGTTCGGTCTCCACGAGCACGATCTCCGGCTGCGCGCGCCGCAACGCTTCGCCCAGCCCCCGGAGCCAGTAACGCGTGGTGCTGTCTGGTTTGCCCACGGCGGGCAAACCCACGAGCCGGTACGTGGTAGGCTCCGGCTGGTCTTCGAGGCGGTTTTCCAGCCCGTAGCCCGTGTAGCGGCTGGCGGTCAGGCAGGTCAGGTCGAAGTGTTCGGCCAGGCTGGCGATCTTTTTGCGCGGTTCCTCGCTGGCGTAGGTCGCGCCTACCACGGCCAGACGCGTCTTGCGTGCCGTCGCGGGTGGCAGCTCGGAGCCGGGACTCGGTAGTAAGGTCGTCACGCAGGTAGCTGATAGCTTAAATCATGCACACCGGTCCGTGTAAGATAAGGGAAAACAGGACTCCGCGCAAGAAGCGGCCTTGCCATCTCCCCGGCGCCTTGCTAGGTGTTCCCGGCGCATGCCCATCCGCGCCGACCGGTGACACCTCATGAACCCTGCTTCCAAGATTCCGGTCCTGCTCGCCCCCGCCCTGTTCGTGGACCGCGCGCTGAGCATGGACCTGTATCTGGCGAATCTCCAGGCGGCGCTCGCGCCGTTCGCCGACCGCTTCGATTTTGAAGTGGTCGCGCCCTCGACCGCTCCCGGCGACCCATGGGTGGCGAAGCAGTGGAAGCGTTACGTCGCCTTTCCGCGTCTGTTGGCCGACAAACTGCGCGCGCGTCCCGGCGCGGTGCTTCACGTCCTCGACCACAGCTACGGCCACCTTTGCCGCCGCGACGCGCCGACCGTGCTGACCTGCCACGGTCTGGAAAACTTCCGCCTCAAATTGCGCCGGTTCTGGCAGCAGGCCCTCTGGGTTTATCGAGTCAAATCCATGCTGCGTGCCCGGCGGATCGTGGCGATTTCCGGCGACGTGGCTGCCGACGCGCGCCGCTTCGTCGGCGTGCCGCCCGAAAAAATGGTCCTCGATTACTACGGCGTGGACCCGATCTTTGCCCCGCAAGGCGAACCGACCCCCGCCCTCGTCGCCCGCCGCGACGCGGGCGAATTGCTCGTGCTCCACGTCGGCATGAACATCGCCCGCAAGAACATCGGCGTGTTGCTCGATGCCCTGGGCAAACTGCGCGCGCAGGGCGTGCCGGTACGCTTCGTCAAGGTCGGGTCCGACCCGCGCCAGGACGGTTACCAGGCACAGATGGCGAACCTCGGCCTGCTGGACCATTTCGATTACCTCGGCTGGTTGGACACGCCCGCGCTCGCCGCCGTTTACCGTTCTTGCCACGTCCTCGCCTTCCCGTCGATCCACGAGGGATTCGGGCGGCCCATCATCGAGGCACAGGCCTGCGGCCTGCCGGTGGTGGTCGCTGACACCGCCAGCGCCCGCGAAATCGCCGGGGCCGGCGCACTCATCCACGCTCCCACCGACGCCGACGATCTTGCCGCCAAGGTCCGCGCCGCCGTTGCCAATCCCGAGACCCGCGCGGACCTGACGCGGCGTCAGTTCGAGAACATCCGGCGTTTCTCCTGCGCAGAACACGCCCAGG
>CAXSED010000076.1:0-20380 GCA_964236475.1 uncultured Chthoniobacterales bacterium | reverse complement strand
CGGCCGAACCCCTTCGCCAAGATCAAGCCGCCCCGGAGCGGCAGTCCCCCACCCGTCGGCTATCTGCAGGCCCATGACCTCGCCCGCCTGTTGGACTTTCTGAATCAGCAACAGGCCACGTACGGTGAGAGCCTGACGTACCACCTGGCCGCGGCGCTCTTCTATACGTGCGCGCGGTACTCGGAGATCGCGCATCTGCGCTGGAACGACTGTTTGCTCGATGGCAGCGGGCGCATCGTGGCACTGCGCATCGAGGGTAAGGGCAGCGTGCATGCCACCCTGCCCGTCAACGCCGTCCTCTACGAAGTGCTCGGGGAATGGCGCACGATCCAGGACCAGTACCGTGGCATGAAAATCTTCGCGGCCCGGGGGCTGAAGTTCTGCCGCTCGGAGTACGTGTTCGCCGGCCCAGGTGGCGAACCCTACACCAACCAGAGCTTCAACGCGCATCTCGGCCGCGCCTGCAAAGACCTGCGCCTGCAAACGATCCTCACCGCCCACGGTCTGCGCCACAGCGCGGCGACCATCCTGCTCAACGATCAGGGCAGGAACCTGCGCGAGGTGCAGGAGGCACTGCGGCACCGCGACATCCGCACCACCGCCCGCTACACCCACGTCGCCCCTGAACACACCCGAAGCACCATGGACGCGCTGGGCGGCAGCTTGCCGTCGTTACGCGATCGCCGTTCGGTAGGGTAGAACCAGCCGCGAAAGCTCATGACGCCGAGTGAAAGTGCTTTTCTCGAACGTGCGGTGGTGCAATTGCTCTTCGTCAGTGGCCGGGAGTTTTCGCTGGAAAGCCTGCGTGAGAAGCTGCGTGAACTCTTTGTGCAGGAGCCGGACGCCACGGTGCGGGCGGGCGCGAGCATCGGGGGTTTCGAGTTGCTCCAGGTGCTGCTCAAGACCAGCCAGAAGCTCGAAAAGCTCGGGCTGCGGCTCGACCTCCGTGCCGGCAGTGTGCGGATCACCACGGCTGAGGTGCGCCCCCCGACACTGCGCGACTATTTGGCGGCGGTCGCCGCACAAACCAGGCGTGGGTCGACGGACGATGCCACCAGCCAGGACGAAGAGGAAGGTCCGCTGAGTACCGCTGGCTTGGAAGTGCTCGCCTGCATTGCCTTCAAACAGCCGCTTTCCCTGCCGGAGATTAACGGCTACTTCACCACTGACCGACGGGCCGTCGTTTACCGGCTCCAGCATTTGGGTTTGGTGGACTGCCGGAAAGCGGGCGAAACCGGACGCCCCGTGTGGATGACCACCGGGGAGTTTCTGCGCCGGTTCAACCTGCAATCGGCCGCTGACCTGGAACGGCTGTGGCAGGCCGGCGGCGAAGCGAAGGTCGCCTGACCCCGCGCTCACCGTGAATGGTGAGGGGAACTACTCAGCGGGGAAGGGGAGAACACGTTCGATCCAGCGAAGGAGGAACCCGTGGGTTGTCCACCGGGGCGCTGGTAGGAAGGGCGCCGCCGTGCAGGCAGGGTGGGAAGAAGTTTTCGGGAGACCGCCTCGCATCTCCCCCGTCTTGGGTGCCCCCGCCTTCCGAGCGCGTTCCCGCCTCGTCGAGGGGTGTGCGAGTTTGCTCATTCCAAGGAGATGACCATGTCAGTATTTACGTATCGACGCATTAAACGGCGGCGCAATTTGCCGCCGCGCAACGTCCGGTTCGGCGGCGGCACTCCTCCGCTTCCTACGGCGGCGTGGCCGACACCGCCGCGCCGGGCGATTTTCCCCTCGACAACCGCTCCGCCCCTGCCTAAATACGTAAGCACGTGTTCGCCTCGATGCGCAGCGGTTCCCCCTTCGGGGTAGTGGGCCTAGTGCGCCGAGCTTTCCTCTTTCCCGCTTTTTGCTTGTGCCTCCTAACTCGATTCGGATGAAAACCCTTGCTCTGATCAGCCAGAAGGGGGGCGTCGGCAAGACGACGCTCGCCGCGCACCTGGGGGTACAAGCGGCCCTGGGGCCTAGTCTTCCCACCACGCTGGCATTGGCCGAGGCTCCCGTGGTCACCGGCACGCGTCGGCGCTCTGCCCCGGCGCGCACGCCGGCCTTGCCGACGGTGGCGCTGGTGGACGCAGATCCGCAGGGCAGCCTGTCGGCGTGGTGGAACCGGCGCGAGGCGCCGACCCCGCTGTTCGTGGGGGCCACGCTCGCGCGCCTGGAGCGCCAGCTCGCGGAACTGGCGGCCGCAGGGGTGGACCTGGTGGTGATCGACACGCCGCCGGCCCTGGGGGAAACGATCACCCAGGTGGCGCGCGTGGCCGACCTGATCCTGATCCCGGTGCGGCCCTCGCCGCACGACCTGCACGCCGTGGGGGCGACCGTGGACCTGATCGAGCATTTGCACCGACCTTTGGCCTTCGTGGTCAGCGGGGCGACGGCGCGCACGCGCATCGCGGCCGAGGCGGCGGTGGCGCTTTCCCAGCACGGACGCGTGGCGCCGGTGACGGTGCATCACCGCACGGATTTTGCGAGCAGCATGACCGATGGGCGCACGGTCATGGAACTGGTGCCGGCTGGGCGCTCGGCCGCAGAAATCGCCGAGTTATGGAAATACGTAAACACGCTGTTAGCTAAATGCGTGACCAACCGCGCCATCGCCGCTTAAACCTGCGTTGAAACCCTTTTCTTTATGAGCGCCAAGGCAGCCCAACTCTCCTCGACCCTGGTGGTGCGCAAGGGGCAGGCCATCCCCTCGACGACTCAGGACCCGCCCGCACCCGGGCTGCCGCCCGTCCACCCGCCAGCCCTGACGGCGTTGACCCTCAAGCTCGACGACGAGCGATACCGTCGGCTCAAGAACCTGGGCTTGCGTCGGCCACGGCGATCCAGCCAGGACATTCTCGTCGCGGCATTAGACGCCTACCTGGCCGCCCAGGGAGCGTAGAGCCGCGCCGGAAAACGCGCTGACCATTTCCCGAGAGCAGCGAACGCCAAGGAAAATATTGATACGTATTTACGTACACACGTCTATACCCGTTTAAAACTCCGCTTGCCGCCATCCCCGCCGGACGCCGCCGCGATTTTCTCTCGTGTCATCCGTGCAGCAAGTCCTAATTCCGTTAGATGCTTCATTAGTTACGCAGATTGCTAATCACGTAGTTACGTAAATTTTGCGCCGTTTTTAGTTTCACCAGGGAGCTGGTAACGCGGCTTTGGCCGGCGTTGGATTGCGTCTGTTGAGCCTCGTGGGCGTCCCAGATGGAAACTCCCGTCCTTGGCATGCCGGTGATGGGCCCAAAGCAGCCCCTTGGAGAGCCGTTTCGCTCTAAAGTAAGCAGGCCTCTTCTACAGGCGGGCTGGTGGATGAGGAGGGAGGCCACACGGCACGGGAGGCGTTTTGCGTTGGCACTTGAGTAAGTCAGGGCCGGCACTGTGTGTTTAGCAGTTTCCTTCGGTTTTGCTTACATAAGCAGATACGTATCTGCTTATTCGCAACCGGATTTTCATGAGCGTGACAGGAAACGCGCCCCGCAAGGGGGAGGTCTTCCTCGCACCAGCCGCATTCACACCAGGAGAAGGTGCGCCGGCCGCGGTTCGCGTGCCGCTCCGCCCTCCGTCCCCACAAAACGACGTGGACCCGTCGGCAAGTTCATGCCCACGATCCCCGCGCCGCTACAGAGTTCATCACGACACGGCCAAGCAGCACCGTGGCCAGAGCGCGGGCGTTTTCTGTGGCAAACCGTCACCATCGGTTCCTCTTGGGGCCCCCGAGCAGCGCGGTAATTTCCAGCGCGATCCGGGGATGGCATGTAGCCATCAAAGGGAGAGAGCCAATGGATAGCTCTGCGCTGGCCCCTGACGACGGTGCGGTAGTGCGTAGCGGCGACGCCGCCCGGCGGAGCGCGCACGCACGCAGGAGTGCAGGCGAGGCGGGTGCGCAAAGGGTAGGGGGCACCTTGCTCCACGTTCATCACGGAGACACGATCTTCGTTTACAAAGGTTGCGGACTGGCGCTGGCGCGCACTCCCCTGCCTTCGCCAACTAATACCGCCACCATCGCGTCCGGAATTACCTGCCGTTTTGCAGGATGGCCGGCACGTCGGGTCGTAAATCTGCCGTCGGATGACGAGACATTCCAAGCAGGCTGATCTGGCTGGAAAGACGATAAATTCTGCTTCGTTTGACGATGCGGGCCATACCCGTCTCTCGGGAACCATCCTGCTGGAAAGATAGTAAGTTCTGCTTCGTTTGACGATGCCGAACCTTTCGAGGGCGGAATTGGGCCCGAAGAACTGCAAATTCTGCTTCGTTTGACGATGCGAGCCGTGTTGATGCCCATGACGGCTTCGGCGTTTGGTCGCAGCCGCCAGGGCAGGCGGTGCTGGGTGGGAGTCTATTGTCTTTTGAGATAGAAAACCCACTGCTCTGCCCGCAGTGGTCACTAAGAATACCTGATTCAAACCTTTGCCACACAGCGGTGTTCGCCAAACATCACGGCGTTGCTTCCACTCACGGCCTTTGAGACAGAAGATTTATCGCCTCCAGCCCATCCTGCCTAGCATCAGGCCTCTCCCTGGCCGGTAACTTCCCAGCAACACGGGTCCCCGCTACCACCCTGGTTGGACGGGTGTAGGAAACTGCCGGCTTGGCTGCCACCCTATTTCCAGAAAAATTAGGGTCTGGCTCTTGTCGTATAAAACGAAGTAAAAGAGCAGCTTAAGTGAAAATTTCTTCCAAAAAACCTCCGCTGGCTGCGACGATCGAATGGCACGAAGCTCACCCATCCGAGCGACTTGGGGAGCAGCATCAAGCCTAGGGATCTCCCAATACTGACGCTGCTGGCTGAAGTGCGCTGGCGTCGCCCCGCTCACTTGTCGTCAATCGAGACAGAATTAATCCCCAGAGGCCGAAGGTTTGCAGACTACAGCCCGTGGAACCAAACCTCACCCTCGACCGGCATTGTCAAACGAGACAGAAAAAGCTCGTCCAGCCACCGTCGATTGAGGCAGAGAATATCGTCGATCGAGACAGAAAAATAAGCCTTGCCATTGTCAAACGAGACAGAATATAGTGTCAAACGAGACAGAATATGACTTGTAAGTCGTTCCACCCCAACATTCAGTCCGTCTCATAACATATAACTTGTTGTTCATAACCTATAAGAAAACAACAACGGTCCGGCAGGCCCATAAGGGCCTTGGTGATGTTCTTTCTAGTGTGTTTTGAACCAGAAAACCCTTGCCTTTCATGTCTGAGCCTTCTCACGCGCAGCAACAATGGGAGCTTTTCCCCAAAGAACTGAGTTCCTACCGGGACGGGCGGGATGAACTTAATCTGGCCGAGTTTCCCATCACGACGGTCGGCAGCCGCTCGGACCCGCTCATCAAGACGCTCGTTTTCGAGGACGATGCCATCGACAAGGACACGCGCGAAACCATCCACCGCAAGCTCACCGTCGCCGCCAGCGACAAGTACGGGCTGCCCACGGCGGCCGACGACGAGGTGCTCCTGGGTTTGCTCCAGATCAGCCGCTTCCAGAACTTTCGCAGTTCGACGGTGGCTTTCACCCCCTACCAACTCCTCAAAATTCTGGGCTGGCGCACCTCCACGGGCAACTACCGGCGGCTGCGCGAGTCCATCGAGCGGTGGCTCGGGGTGACCCTGCACTACCAGAATGCCTGGAAGGACAAGAAGAACAACCACTGGATTGACGCGAGTTTCCACTTCATCGAGTTCGCCGAGTTCCACCGACCCGGTGAGCACAGCAGTTCCCTGGTGCCGGAGGGCCTCTCCGTCATCCGCTGGAACGACCTGGTGCTCATGAACATGCGGGAGGGTAACCTCAAAACGCTCGATTTTTACCTCTACACCCAGCTCAAGAGCAGCATCGCCAAGCGCATGTTCCGCTTTCTGGACAAGCGCTTTGGCCTGGGCAAAAGAAAATTTTCTTTCGAGCTGGAAACCTTTGCCTGCGAGAAGATCGGGCTGACCCGGCCGGTCAAGATCAGTGCCACGGGCAAGTCCACGACCGACGTGGGGCAGATCAAGCGCCGCCTGCTCCCCGCCATCCGCGAGCTGGAAGCGGCCCACTTTATCTTACCCCTGCCGGTCGAGCGGCGTTTCACCAAGAACGCCGTGGGGCGCTGGCAGGTGCTCTTTGAGCACGGGGTGATCAAGGAAAGCGCTCTGGCTCCCGAGGCCCAGCCCGCGCTGGCGCTCGACGTGGCGGAGGTCAGCCCGCTCGAAGGGCGGCTGACGGGCCACGGGATGACGCTCTCGCAGGCGCGGCGACTGGTGACCGAACACGCTCCCGAGCGTGTGGAGATCCAACTCGAAGCCCTGGAGTATTTGTTGGCCAAGGGAACCAAGGAAAATCGGTCGCCCGTCGAAAACCGCGGGGGATGGCTCGTCAAAGCGGTGACCGAGAATTACGGCCCGCCACGGGGCTTCAAATCGCGCGCCCAGCGTGACGTGGAAGCAAAGGAAAAATCGCTCAAGGCCCAGCAGCGCAAGGAGACCCTGCGCCAGAGCGAGCGGGCGAAGGAACAGACGACGGCTCGAACGCAGGAAAGAGACCGGCAGGTAGACGAATATCTAGCGGGGCTGACCCAGACGCAGAGAGCGGAACTGGAGGTGACAGCCATAGAGGCCAGCGAGATCAAAGGGCGCCTCTCAGCCGCGATGCGCCGGATGTTTGTGCGTATACAAGTGATCAAACTGTTGTGGCCGGACTAGCCGTGCGCCTCTGATGCGACCTCGGTTTTTCCGAGCCGGGTGATGGAGTTGATCCGGGGAGCACCACAAGGGGCCCACACGGATGAAACGCAAGCATCACACGACTGAAGACAAGGTCTGCTTTCTGCGTGAGGGCGACCGGGGCGGGTGATTTTCCGCGAAGAGGCGCACCGCCAGAGCTAGCCAAGTTTGTTCCGAGCTAGGAGAGGGCGAACGGCGCGGCGGAAAACATCGTTGTCATTCGGGCCATATCTGGGCACATTTCTTGCCCTACTGTGACCCACATGGACGATCTGCCGCTCGCCGCAAGCATCCTCAAGTCGCTGATTGCCCCCGCGCGGCACAGCGACGGCCCCACGCTCTACGTGATTTGCCAGGTGGGCGAGGGGAGCGGTTGCGTCATCCACGAGCAGTTGCCCGACGGAAAATGTCTTGCCTGGCCCGAGCGACCGAGCCAGGGCGTGCAACAGGCCGAAGGGATGATTTACCAGCGGGCACGCGGGCGAGATTGAGCTGCGGCGAAAGAAAGGTGTTGATGTCTTCCAGGATCAGCGCCGTGCGGCAGGACGGCCACGCCGAGGAGGTGCCTTGGGTCCACTGGCCAGCAGTTCGGCGGCGTTCGGCAACGAGAGCGCCTGTGCCCGCGCCAGCTCGCGCACAAAGGGCGAACTGCTCCCGAGATATTTGAGGACGAGGAGTTCCTCACGCAGGGCTTTACTGGCCGCCAGACGGACGTGCTGTTGCTCGACCAGCCAGCGGACCAGACTATCGATGAGCTTTTCGCTGGCCTGGCGTTGACCGTTTTCGATTTTGATCCAGCCCGGTGCGGATACAAATCCCTGGGCACCCAATGCTTCCTGGGAAAAGCCCAACTCAAGCCGGAGGGTTTTAACGCGTTCTCCAAAGGTCATGGGTTTGCGGGTAAATATTTGTGGCGTGAGCGTTTTCGCAACGAGCAAACCAAGGACTCAAGCTGCTTTGTGCGGAGTGAATACACAGGATTTTTCTACAAACTCAAATTTGGTGTGACTCATGGCACCTGCCGACTGGACAACAAAAACCCGACCGTATCGCTGCGGTAACCGTTGAAGTCGGCTCTGGAGATGGGCGCGGGGTTCATGGGGCTGGTTGCTGGGCCTGGAGGACGAAGCCGGCGGCATCGGTGGCAAAGCCGTTGAGCCGGCCGTCGAGATGGCGCTCGAGGAGGTGCAACCACACGGCGTCCGGCTGCGCGTAGTGGCGCTGGAGGTTGAGCAGCGCCACGGGGATGGTTTCGCTGTACGCGCCTTCCTTGCCGCTGGCGCTCACGAAGCGGAGTTGCAGGTCGGCCTGCGGCACGGACTCCGCACCCACCGGCGTCGGCGTGGGTTCTCCGATTGAAGTCACGGCGGGCAGTGCCAGCGGCACCTGCTGGGAGAGATGGGCCGAGTAGAGGAACGCTTCGCCGGGGGTGGCGGGCAGGCGCACCTCCAACCCCACCGATTGGGAGTCCACGCCGGCGGGTGCAGGGAGAAAGCGGGCCTCGGCGGGGACCGTGCTGCCACGACGGGTGATCTGGCCTTGGTAGAGCGTGCCGGGCCGGGTGGCCTGGACCAGGCTGGCCGCGTAGCTGGCGTTGATCGTTGCCTGCTTCGCCTTGCCTTGGGCGATGGCTTCGCGGGCCGTGCTCAGAAACGAGGCGGCGGCGGGGCTACCCTTGATCAGGTGGGAAGCCGGAAATGTGGCCAGCGGTTCGCCGGGCTCGGGCAGGTCGAGGTCCACGCGCGAGAAGCGCCAGTGGTCCACCTGCCATTCGGCGGCCATCTTGCCATAGATGGGAGTGAGCAGTTCCTTGGCGCGGTGCAAGAGCACCAGCAACTGGGGCGCGGGTGTGGCCGGTGTCGGCATCTCGTAGCCGGGAGCGAGCCGCACGTAGGCCGAGTGCAGGTAAGCGGCGTGCCAACGCGCGAGACCCGCGAGTTCGTCGGCCACGACCTGGAAGGATTGGGTGTCCTCGGGCGGGGCCGGTCCAAAGAGGTCCTCGGTCGGTGCGAGGGTCAGCTTGACGTTGAAGACCCAGGTGTTCGCGGCTGGCGAGGTGTTAGGCATCCGCGCAGGCGGTTCCATCTTCACCTCGACCAGACGTAGCAGCGAGGGCACGGAAGCCCGCAGAAAGACCTCGAGATCTTCTGAAGTGGGTTGGCCGGTTGCTTCGTGATTCGAGTTTGCGGCACCATGGTTTGGGGGTGATGAGGTATCCTGGCTGCCTCGATTCACTTTGGGTTTACAGCCGACCGAATTTAGGCTCAACAGCAAGGCGACAATCGTTCCGAGGCCGAAACCTGCCCGTAACACGAGCCGGCTATGTGTCACAAGGGCATGCACCACGTTCCTGGCGGACAGTAAGTCGGGTGATGTGCAGCGTGGGCTTCTGTTCATGATTAGCACCGATTTGATGCGCCTGTCTGCCGATGGCATCGCGCATGATGTGAGGTACGGAGATACCGTGTAATGGTCAAGTCAAAAAGCGGTACGATGATACCGTGTAAACCAAACGCAGGCTCCCGAAGCTGGAGCGATGCCTTTGGCCGAGTTCATTGCTGCGCGCCTGCGCGAGTTGCGTGCCCGCCATGGTCTGACGCAGGAGCAGGTCGCAGTGCTGCTCGACGCAGATGTCCGTTGGTACCAACGTCTGGAACTCAGTGCCAAGGACCTGCGGGTCAGCACGGTGGATCGGCTGGCCACCGTCTTTGGATTGACAGCGGTGCAGTTCTTGGCGGTCGAGCTGCCCAGAACCAAGGTGCGTCCTCCCGCGCCGACCGCGCCCCACAAACCGCGGCGCAAATCCATCAAGTCGAAGAAAGAAGTCTGAGAAGAGGGTAAACACGGAAATACGTCCGGGTAGAAACAACAAGCGATCTTCCAATATCGGAAGATTAAGGGCAAGGAATTTATGCACGATGATCTGCCGGTTTCAGCAGCCTTGGGTGGCTGTGACCGGTCGCCAACGTGGACGATCCTGCACCTACTCAACCTGTCCCCGCTTTACCAAGCCGCCGCGCCAAAGCCCTGCCGCCACGCCAAAATGTGGTGGGTCCGCTGATTGCCCGCGTGCGGCAGGAATCCGGGATGAGCCAGGACGCGCTGGCGGCCCGTTGCGCCCGCTTGGGGTGGGACGTGAGCGAGAACGGGATCACCAAGATCGAAACCCAGGTGCGCTGCGTGACCGACCGCGAACTCTTCGTGCTCGCACTGGCTTTGCGGGTGAAGCTCGTCGAGCTGGTGCCGGCGACGGAACGTCGCAAACTCTTTTAAAGTTGGGCTCGACCCGTTTTACGACTCTTCCGAATCGGTGGAACGTGGTTTCATTTTCGGGACGAATGGCAAAACGGTCGGACTCAAACCTCGCGCTTCGCACTCGTGAACGATGGCTGCGGCCAGGGATGCAAGTGGCCATTGTGCGACCGCCCATGCGGCATCGACCAGGCTCCAGCCAAGTTGCTGGAGGCGCCCGCCCAGCCGCTCGGCGCTGCCGTCGTGTTCCAGGATGATAGCCTGGTAGATCGCTGGGGCGTGAGATCGCGTTGGTTCAGGAGGTCGCATCCAAGGCTGGGTAGAATTTGTCTTTAACCGTATGAACAAATTTAGCTCGGCGACACACTTCCATCCAAGCGGGTGGCATCACACCATGGGTTCAGCCTGGGATCAAATGGTCGAATCTTCCGCGATCATCACCAGCCAAGTTCCGGCGGCCGCCACAGGTGACGGTCTTGTACCCGTCGAGCCAGGGTCTCGTACTGCGCCAACAAAGGATGCTCCAGATCGGAGAGTTCGTGTTTCACACGCAAGCGTAACGCCTGCGTGCAAAGGGGGTGCGGAACATCCGAATCTCTCAGATCATCCAAGTCGCAGAACGAGCAAACTTCCCGGGACCGCACCACCCGCCAACGCTCCGGCTTGGTGGACGCCGCCCAGTTCACGATGGGAACTAACAGGTCCTCGAAGCGCGCGCGGGGCCCGGCAGCCGCGTCGGGAGATGCCGGATCAAAGGGGTTGAAGTAAAGGTCCACTAGTCCTGTGTCGGCTTGGAACCACAGCGGCTCTTTGCGCCGCTGCTGCCAGCCGCGCAGATCTATCCAAAGCACGCGCCCCTCGTATTCCAAGGCCAGAGCGAGTGCCCGGGTCATCTTGTCCACGACCTGCTCTTCCAACGCCGCGCGTTCCTGCTCCCGGCGGCTGCGCTGCCGCTCGTGCAACCCTGGCCCCCGGTCCAGTCCGGGTAAAGCCGCGCCATTACTACTCCCCGGGATCAACATACACTCTGATGGATCAATCCCCCGTTGGAGACGGGCACCTGCCAGCCGGTCCCCACAGAGGGCCAGCCACTGCTCCGTGAAGGTCAGTGCCCGCTCGAGACAATCCA
This sequence comes from uncultured Chthoniobacterales bacterium, assembly GCA_964236475.1. Classification (GTDB taxonomy): domain Bacteria; phylum Verrucomicrobiota; class Verrucomicrobiia; order Chthoniobacterales; family SZAS-18; genus CAHJWO01. The sequence continues at coordinate 9,303 of CAXSED010000076.1, read as the reverse complement.
CGCCGTAGAACTCGGTGTAGCCTTCGTCCGGGCGACCGGGGTAGCGACGCCAGCTCTTCCTGGCGATGAAGTCCGCGCTGCTCCACGGCTTGGCGGCTCCGGGGCTGCCCTCCGTGACAGAACCACCGAGGGCATCGCGCAGGGCAAGTTCCAGTCGGCCCGCGTCCCAGCGGTCACCAACCCGCAGCAAGGCAGAGCGAGTCAGATCGAACGCGCCCCATACTTTCTGGTGCTGTTGATAGCGGAGGGCTAGGCAGTCCGCGATGCCCAGTTTGAAGAGGCCAGTCAGTGGTCCAGCCGTGCGATCTGCACAAACCAGAAAGTAGAGGCAAGGCCCAGCGGAACCGGCTTTGACTTCGATCCTCGCTGAAGGAGCACCATCGGCCTGGTGTGGTAGAGGGGTGACAGCATCGCCAAGATTCGCTAAACTTCCTGGCAGTTCCAATTCATCGTTATCCTTCATGATTCCTCAATGGAATTATTATTCCACAATAGAATCAAACAAAAAGTGGGAAAATCTATTGTCACCCTGCATTCGGATGCGTACCGGCAGTTCGCCGAAGAGCTAGTCGGTTTGCGTGAAAGGGCAGGATTGACTCAACGCGAACTGGCCTTGCGAACCGGGATGGCACAGAGCCAGGTGGCCAAGCATGAATTGGGCACCCGCCGCATGGACGTGATCGAACTGAAAACCGTTTGCCAGGCATGCGGAGAGCCAATCGAGGAATTTGTGCGCCGGTTGCACGATGATGCGCCGCTGACTTCCAAGGGGCTATCCCGCTCTGATCAAACGTGAATCAGTGTTCCGGGAGCACCAGCACCCTGGCCAGATACCACCCGAATCGGATGCGTTCAAACCCGGATAGCTCCCGTTCACGCGGGGACACTCCCCCTGGCGGCTATTGCCCAACGATCTGCTGCCCTGGACGGCGGTGCAGTAGCAGGCCCTGCGCTGGCTTCTTGGGCCTACGGTCGTCGAAAAGTAGTGCTCGTGTGACCGGCCATCCCTGACCGCAACCCGTTTCAACGCCGAGGGACACGAGGTTCGGGTGCCACGACCGGCGTGACTTCCGTCGAATCTGGTGCTGGCACCGCGGGCGTAGCCTCGGCGGCAGCTGACTTGGCGGCGGCTGCTTCAGCGACCGCAACGATGATCGAGGCAAGCTGTTCGCGCGCATCGACGTAGAGCCGTGGCGGCTCCGGCGGCAGCCCGGCGGCAACCCGGTTGGCGCGGCGGATGCGTTCGTCCTCGGCCCGCACGGAATCCTCCTCGATCTGTTGTCTCATTTTTGCCATGCGTTTGCCGTGCTCGACGAGGTGCGTTCTGAGCGCGGCGCGCAATTCTTCCCAGGAGTAGCGGCCGGCGGCGCGGACCATCACCGCGCGGAAGACCACGGGTGGGGTCTGACGAACGGTGTCTGGGATGCCATGGCGACGGGCGTCGAGGATGAGGACGCGCAGAGGTGGGGGCGGCAAGGCAGGGCGGTTCGAGGCGGATTGGAGAGGCCGCAGGGTGTTGTGGCGTTTGGTGGGATCGGCGGCGTCGAGCACGGCCAGGTAGCCGCGCATCTGGGGAGCGGAGAGCGACGAGGCCCAGCGTTGGGCTTCGTCGCGGAGGAGGGTGGGGTTGTCCGACTCTTTTTTCTTGGGCCTGCGGATCTGGTCGGCAATCCGGCGTATGGCGCGAATGGCGGATCGTTGAGGGTGAACGGGCAGACCGGAGTGACCCGTCACCGGTAATTCCCCAGCCGCCGGTGTGGAGTCTGGAGGATGAAAGGCACCGGCGGCTTCACGCAACGCCAACACCGCCGCTGTGGCCTTGGAGAACTCGACCCGCAGATCACGGAGTGACCGCAGCTCGGGCAACCCGTTTCGCCGCATGACGATTTCCCCACCCAGGCCGATCATGCGGAGTTGGCGGGCAAGCTCGTGTCCGTAGCGCAGTTCGAGGCGTTGGCGGATGTGCCCCCCAATCTTGATCTCGACGGCCCGCCACTGATTTTCCCGGTTCCTGGCGATGTTGGGAATGATGACGTGGCTGTGAAGGTGGGGATCGCCTTCCCTGGAGTGTGTGTGGTGAAACGTGACGCCGATCCAACGTGTCGGAAAGGAGCCGGAGGTAGGAAAGATGGCTACCCGGAGTTCATCGACGACCTTTTCCACGGCAGCAACATGGGATTGGAGGACCAGGCGGGCGGTGGGGTGTTCTGGACGCAGGAGGGCGGCCAGGGAGATCGTCTTGGGCGGGGCGATGGTCAGATCGTAGTAGGCCCTTTTTCTGTTCACTGAGGGGGCGAGGCGGATTTTCTGGGTCGGGTGGAGTCTACGTCCGAGGCGAGTCAAATGGCTGGCGGTCGGAGGGGTGGTTTCTCCGAGTCCAACGACAGAGGCACCGGGACCGAACCAACGAGGGCGCAAGGAGACCCCGGGTTTGATCGGCCCCCCATCGGAATCTCCGGGTTGGAGGTGCAGGCGGAAATACTTCCCAGCTTTACTGGCTTGCGTGCAATGGACCAGACGGACCATCGAGGTTTCTTGCCCTGAGGAGAAGCAGCTTGCGTGCTGTTGCCCGCATGCTTTCTGGGCTTAGGGACACGGAGCATCCTGCTGAGTTCTTGCTGGCACAACCACCATCCACCCCTCACATCATTCCTCGCTACCCCGCTCGTCCAAGAAGTCTCGCTTCACCTCCCGGTAGTCTTCGGTTTCGCACTGCATGGTTTCGTCGAGGTGCACCCCGCAACCGCCCAGGTAGTCGATCAGCTCGATGACCGGGTACATCCAGGCACCGTCGCGCGCCAGACGATATTCCCTGAGCACCCGCTGGCGCTCGCGCTCGGTGAAATCGCACGCCTGCAAATCTTCGAGCAATCGTTCTTTGAACGAGGCGACGTAGTAGCTCGTGCGGGCGACCTCGAAGAAAACTTCGATTTTCTCGAGCGGGGTCAGGCAGCGCGGCTCGATGTGCACGAGGGTGGCATCTTTGCGTTGGAAATAGTACAGACCGGCGTCGAGCGTGCTTTGAAAGACGCCGAAGTGAAAGCGCATCATGCGCCAGAGCACGTCGGTACAGGTGGGGTCCGGTCGCCAGCGCGCTTCAAAGTAGTCGCAATCCCGCTGGGCGTCCCACCCTGTCGGCACGATGATCGGTGCGATGCGTTCCGGGTCCATGTTCGCCGCTCTCGGTTGATCTTGCTCTCGGTGTGGGCACCAGGCGGAGGGCTGGAATGGGATTATTATAGCGTGGGCGGTTGGCAAAGTCCACGGATGCCTCCAAGGTCAGGTGTGTCCGGCACATCTCCAGGAAGCTCTTTATTTGGCGAGGGGTGGAAAGCTTCGCGCGGATTTGCCACCGAAGTACGCGGCGAGCAGCCAAGATGGATGGCCAAATGGCATAAATAATGCTGCAAAGGGCTACATCGGACAAACGTACAGCATGAGCGATCCAACGATTGATCCCTGGGACGAGCAGCGGCTGCTGGCCGTCAGGTTTGCGGGGACGACATACGCCGCCGCCATTACCGTGGTGACGGCCGTCTTCAAAACTTCCGAGCCCGGACCGCATCTCGACCCGTTCCTCACGAAGCTGGGCGTCTGGAGCCTGATGCTCGGCCTCATCGGCTGCGTGTTGTTTCAGTTCGTTTTCATCGGCACCAAAGGAAAGCACGTTCCGTGGTTTGCCTACCCTTTGCTCGGCATGATCGGCATCGGAGCTGCGGGCTTTCTTTCGCTGGGGCTCGCGGTCACGATTTAAAACTGATAGCAAGGTGCCGGTCTGCGGCACGCCTCTTTTGGCAGGGGATGCGACCGGTCGGAGGGAGTTGGCCACCATTTGTGGCAGCCATGTCCACGAGACAATGACCGCCAACCAGGCGAACGGAACGCCGAATGCTACGTTGTGACCAAGCAACTTTCTTTCTATGCCACCGAACGAACCGTCAGTTCAGCCATATGCCACCACCGCGACGCATCAGACGTACTACGTGGTCGCTGGTGAACTGAGCACCTACGACGGCAGCGGAATTGTCCATGGCTGCCAGATGGTGCTTGCTTCGGCCGAGGACCCAACGGAGGCGTGCGACATCGCTCGCAATGCCTTGGAGGAAGGGCTCGCACCCATCGCCGCTTTCGACCGCGCGGGCCTGCTCGCCATGGTAGACACTTTGGAGCGCCATCCGCTCCAGCCGGGCCAAGCCTACAACCTCGACTTCGGTATGACCGAGGCGGAAATGGCCGTCCACCTCGCGGAGGAATAGCGTCGCTGTTTTGGCTGCGCGCCTGCGGTCGTGCAGGCGCAACGCCAGCGACATCCATCTTTCGGGGCCGTTGTCCCAGGCCTTGGCCACCCGCAGTTTGGCTAAGTGCTACCCCTGCAGGGTCTCGTCCTCACGAAAACGAGGGAAGATTTAAAAAAATCAAACTAGACTAGACCAAGTTTAGGCCACATCTTGGTGGACGCATGATCACCGTCAACACTCACGAGGCCAAAAGCCGACTCTCGGCGCTCTTGGCGGCGGTGGAAGACCAAGGCGAGGTTGTCGTGATCTGTCGCCATGGCAAGCCGGTGGCCGAACTGCGTGCCACCAACTCGCGCCTGGCTGGCCCTGATCCCTTGCAGATGCACTCGGAATTGGTAGCTACGATCCTCTACGATCCGATGGAACCTGCCTCCGAGGAAGAGTGGCCAAGCGAGTTTCGCTAAGGGGGGCACCATGCTGTTGCTGGACACTTGCACGTTGCTCTGGTTGACCAGCGATCAGGCTAAACTTTCGCCACCGGCTCGACAGGCGCTCGCTGAGCACCGTGGCCAGTTGTACGTCTCGGCCATTTCGGGCTTCGAGATTGCGCAGAAGACGGCCAAAGGCAAGCTGGTGCTGCCACAACCACCCGCCGAATGGATGGAGCTGGCGTTGCGTCTGCACGGTCTCAAAAGCTTGGCGTTGGAGATGGACAGCGCGGTGGCCGCCGGTGCCTTGCCAACCCTGCACGCCGACCCGTTCGACCGCCTCCTGGTTGCCGTTGCCCAAGCGCACCGTCTGACCTTGTTGACGCCTGATCCGCTGATCCGGCAGTATCCCGCGCTCACGACGCTTTGGTGAGAGGAAGGGTCGATAGTCGGCAAATGATGGGCGCAGAGATTGTGCCGGGTCAGCGCCAGACTACGCAGCCAAGATCGAGGTTTGTTCGTCACGGTCGGAGGAAAGGGCGATGGCTTTGTGCGTTGGAATGTGCTGTGCGGAGAGGAGGTAAGAAAGCGTACCGAGGGTCAGGCCTCGGCCATCAACGATCCGCTTCTGCTTTGCTGGCTTGTGTGCCGTTGGTGCCGGGAACAACAGCCGTGGGGGCCTAGGCGACCCGAGGATTTTCGGGACTTCGATCTCTGCCGGCTACTTTTCGGCAAAAGTATATTCGGACCTTACGGAACCCGCGCATGAAAACCGCCCAAAACGCCTTCAGGAATGGCGCTCTACCTGAAGGTTAGCACGCGGTTTACCAAGAAAACCGCCCATGACGGCGACGCAAACCTTCAGCAAACGGGCAATTCCTGATGTTCTGACGGCCCGCTTTTCTTTCAGGTTGATTCCTTACTTAAACACCACGCTTCCAACGAGATGACAGGAGGAGAAGCCGAGCTAAGTCCCCTTATCTGGCCAGAGTAACAAAACGGTGCGATCTCGCCGTGCGGCGGCCTGATTGTTGTCTCCCATCAGCACTTTCACCTCTCTGCCATCCCCGTTCGCCTCACCCTTCCGCCGTCGCCACTCCCACAACCGCGGAGCACAAGGCCTCCATACGCCGCCGGTGGTAAAACTTGGAGCGATCAGTTTTCCGGTCACGGAGCGAACGACTCATCTGCTGCTGCTGGTGACGTTGCTGGTTGTCGTAGCAATCCTTTTGCTGACATCTCCGAGTGTGTGGCCAAAAGTAGTTTGGCTGCTCACGCATCTGCGACATTAAGCCCCAAATCTCTCCAATTCCCCTGCGCCTCTCCCTGGATTGCTCCCCTCGGCGTCTTCACCTCTCGTCTGCCGTTTCGTCCGCTTCCAGCTCTTGAATGTCGTCCTCGCCCCCAGCTCCTTCCTCTTCGTCCTCCCCGGCAGGCTGGTTGGTCGCCTCTGTTTCCGTTTCCCGCCACGCAACCTCCCTCTCAATGGTCTCGCCCCGTTTCCCCCTGGCGGCGTTGAGGCCCGGCAGGAGATGGTGTTGGAGGTTATGGGCCTCGATCTGCTCGGCGTGCTGAGCAAAAAACCCCCTGACCGCCGGTCGAAAACACCCCGTTAGCCGTGCGAGGGCGCTCTCGGTGACGGCCCACTTCTTCTCCCGGGCGGTCTGGGCCTGGTTGTGGGCGAGCACGGTAGCCAGGGCCCGGGCGAGCTTGTCGGCGGCCCCGCCACGGCGCTGGACAGGCTGGGAGGCAGCAGAACGCGCGGCAGACGATTCCGTGGCTCCTGGCGGCTCCTGGGCGTCGCTGGCAGGCGGTTCTGCCGAGGGGGCCGCATCCCCGTTCACCGGCGCGGCGGCTGCGGTGGGCTGGTCAGGATTTGCACCTGGTTTACCCTCCACCGATCCACGCGGAGCCTCCTGGCCGCCGGCGGCAGCCGCCGGATGAGTGGCTCCCGCAAAGAGAGGCCCGAAGCGGGCGGGATCGGCGGCAAGTCGGGGGAGTTTCCTGGGACCGGCGGTGCCCTTGGCGGTGCCCGGTGGTGTGGGGGCATCCTGACGTTTTTCCGGGTATCCCTGGCCGCCGAGGGCCTGGGTGGCCAAAGCAATCAAGCGGCCCTGGAGGGCGGGGGGGCAACCGGCCTCCGTGGCGATGGCCAGCAGTTCGCGGGCGAGCACGGCCTGGCCGACGGAACTGGCCGCGGCGGGCGGAGCCGCCGCCGCCCGGGCGCGTTCCTGGGCTAAAGTTTGCTGGAGCTGGCGCAGCTCCTCTTCGCGCGCCTCCCGCTGCCCGCGTTCGGCCTGCGTTTCCTGGCGGGCCTGGTCGCGCTCCTGCTCGGCCCCGGCGACGCGCTCCTGGGCCGCCTGGAGCTGCGTCTGCGTTGCCTGGAGCTGGGCCTGCACCTGATCCTGGGCCTGGATGGCGGCGCTGGCGTTTTCCAGCAGGTCGATGACGCCCTGGAGGTTGTCGGCTTGGCTCTGCTTAGGGTCAGTTCTAAACGCGTCGAGGCGGGGGCGGTCGGCGGGATAGATGCGGTAGGTGACCGGCCGGAATTTCTTCTCCGGTTGGGCTTTGGGCACGTCGCCTCCGGCATTGAGGGGCGGTGGCGTGTCGATGGTCGCCGGCGCGGGTGGTTCTGGGATAATCATGGGAGCGTCGTGGGTGGCGGCGGCTGGAGTGGCAGGGTCCATGGTGGTGGGCGGCAGGTTGGGCGACGGGCTGGGAGGCAGGGTGGACGGTGGCAGGGGATCGACGGCCTGCGGCGGAATCAAGGGCCGGGGCCGGGGCCGGGGTTTGGGCTTGGCCTGACCTTTGGTTGGTGCCTGGAACGCCCGTAGAACTTCCACCCCCGGCAACTCCCCGAGTTTGATGCCCTGGCGGCCGTCGATGTTTTTGCCGCTCGGATCGGCGATCTGGTAGTCGTCGTAATGTCGGGACGCCGCGTAGGAGCGGCGCATGGTGGGCGTAGGCGCATTGAGGATCTGGCGGTGGCCCTGGATCTCGGCCTTGAACACGAGCCGGTTGACCCTGGGTGGGCAGAACCAGTGCACGGCGACGGTGGCGTACACGGCGCGGAAGAGGTGCAAATAAAGCGCGTCGCCGCGCCGCTCGCGCCCGTGGGGATCATTGGCCAGGCCCTCGCGGTCAGGCTTGGGGGCCGGGGGCAGGCGGGGAGGGACCAGCCCGCGGAAGTGGCGGTCGGCGGCCTGGTTGACCGCGTGGCCGTAGCGGTGGTTGATGGTCTGGGGGTCGAGCGCCTGGTCGCCGAGCATGACGAGCAGGCGCCCCCAGGCGGCGAGCACGTCGGCGGCGGGGGCGAGGGTGGGAACTTCAAACGAGAAATCCTCCCGGTCCCCCCGGTGCTTGCGCTGGCCGGTGAAATAGACGGACCAGGCGGTGGCGGGTTCCAACTTGGCGTGGCCGTCGAGCAGCTCGGAGATGCGGCGGCCGACGGTGACGCCCAGGCCCACCGCCAAATCTTCAAAGCGGGGGCTTTGGAGCAGCTTGGCCGCGCGGGCGACGATGGTCTCGGGCTCCCGGAGCAGGCGCTGGTTTTCGTTGCGGGCCTCGGTGCGGTCGTGGGTGGGCAGGTTGATCGCTTGCCAGGTCTGTTCGTCGAAGCCCACGTAGGCCAGAGCCGGATGATCGTCGCCGAAGCGGGCGCGGATGGCGTTGCGGGCGTCGACCACGCGGTTTTTCTGTTGGGCGGGGGTGACCAACCCGCGTTCGGCGAAGCGGGCGAGCAGCCGCTCGAACCAGGCGCGGGCCTGGGCTTCTCCCGCTGGGCCGGTGGGCAGGTGCTCCAGCTCGGGCAGGAGTTGGGCGAGGATTTGGCGGAGCCAGAGGTAAGGCTGGGACATGGACGACGGAGCGGAGAAGGCCTGGAGACAGACGGCTTTGGCGACCGGTTCATCCACATCTTGCCCAGCATACACACTCCATGCAAGAAAAATATGTGTGTATGTAGAAGTATATATGAAGAGAACAGCTATTCGAGGCTAGGGGAATCTGTCAACCAAGGGATTTGGCTGCACGGGTGGGAGGAGGAGCCAAGGGGAACCTAGGCGGCTGTCGCCAAGCCAGCGGCTGCGGGCGAGCAGGGAAGAGGGGGCTTGGACCAACCTCGGCCAGCTGCCGACGTTTGGAAGGCAGGCAGGGCCGCCAGGGCAGAGAGAAACAAGGATGGCGAAGGGGGCTCGTGGACAGCGGGGATCTGCCTGTGGTTTGGACCTTGGCGAGGCGTCCCGACAGCAAGGATATGAGACGACATCTAACTGGCACCCGTCGCCGACCTTCAGGTGTGTATGTTATGTATGACCGGCGAGAGTAGGAAAAGTTTAAGCTGGTATGCATGCATGATTGACACAATTTGGTCTGCAGACCGCCTAAGTATGTATGAAAGTTGGGTTTGAGAACGAATTCGCAGTCCGCACCGCCTACAAAAGGCCTCAGACGGGAGTATATGCGTAAAATCCTTGCCACAAGGCGGTTGATCTAGCTTTTTTCTTGTGTTTTCCCGGGGTGGTAGGCGGGTTATCTATGTATGAATCGCTTGGTATGCATGCATGTGCATAGTATGTATGGCCATGCGAGCCCTTGTATGTATGTATGGCAAGGCAGCATACACACACATACTAAGT
>CAXSED010000075.1:0-20796 GCA_964236475.1 uncultured Chthoniobacterales bacterium | reverse complement strand
ATGCCTTCCATCACGTCGGCTTTTTTGAGGATCGTCGTGCCCCAGTTCATCAACTCGGCGACGGGTCGGCCATCCCGCGCGCCCTCGACGATCTCGAACGTGATGATCGCCACCGCCTCGGGGTAATTGAGCTTGAGGCCGCGCGCCTGCCGCCGCCGGGCGAGGTCCGCCGCGACGACGACGAGAAGCTTTTCCTGTTCGCGCGGGGTGAGGTGCATGGAAAAGAGCTTACCGCCGACTGTTGGGCTGCTCGGGCGCCGGGTTATCCGAACGGGTGGCGGTCGTGGTGGTCGTGGGCTGGTTCACGCCGGGGAAAGACGTGCCGACATCGGTCCCCGCCGGGCTGTTGGGGGACAAAAGGGCTGCCGGTCGCCCGGCGCACCCGGCCACCGCGAGGGCAAAGGCGATGAGGAAAACAGCGGGAGCTTTCATAAAAATGGATCGGGGACGCATTATTCCTCTTCCTCGACACCGTCGGCCAATTCGTTGCCGTGCGCGCCCGCCACAGGCGGAAAGTGCGCCGCGAGTTCCCGCCCGATTTCGCCGACCGCTGCGACGATGGCTTCGGTGTAACGTTCCTCCTTGAGCAGCGGGCGCATGGTCACGCCGACCACTGATTTCCAGAACGTGTCCGCGCCGCATTTGCCGTGGATGCCCTCGTCGCCGACCACGGCGTACTTGCGTGCTTCGGGCGCGATGAAAATGAGCACGCCGTTGCGCGCGGCGGTTTTCTCCATGCCGAGCTTCGCGAAGCGTTCGCGCGCGGCGGCGACGGCGTCGGTCACGTCGTGGTGGCAAACGTAAACGCGGACCTGTCCGCTGGTCTGGCTTTCGGCTTCCACGATGGCTGCCGTGATGCGCGCGTGGTCGAGCGCCTGGATGAATTGCTTGGTTTTCATCGGGTTTGGTGTTTACCAGTCGCTGCCCGCGCCGCCGCCGCCGGTGTCGCCGCCGCCAGAAGAAAAGCCGCCGCTGTCACCCCCGCCGCCGCCACCCCCACCAAAACCGCCTCCCCCGCCGCCGAAGCCACCCCCCCCGAAGCCGCCGGGGAAGAAAATAGGGCCACCGCCGCCAAACATCGTCCCGCCACCCCCGCCGCGCCGCCCGAACACCCGCGAGATGATCAGGAAGATGATGATGATGAAAATGATCGTCCCGATGCCGAGGCCTCCGCCGTTGGTGCCGGTATCGCCCCCTGCCGGATGTTGTTTCTGGTAATCCGTCTGCCCGCTCCCTTTATAATCACCGCCATTTTTCGCGGCGGAGATCATCGCGTCAACCCCCGCCGTCAGGCCGCCGTCCACGTCGCCTGCCTTGAAGCGAGGGGCGATCACGTCAGCGGTGATGTCCTTGCAGGTCGCGTCGGGCAGGTCGCCCTCGAGGCCCTTTCCGGTCTGAATCCAAAGCTTGTGCTCCTTGAGGAACACGAAGAGCACCGCGCCATTGTTCTTGTCCTTCTGCCCGACCTGCCAGGAGCGATAGACGCGCAGGCAATATTCGTCGACGGCGGTATCCGTCTGCATCGTCGGATAAATCGCCACGAGAATCTGGTCAGACGTGTCCTGCTCCAGTTGGACCAGCTTCTGGTTGAGTTGGTCGGCGGTTTCGGGTTTGACCGACAGTGCGTAGTCGTTGAAGTAGCGGGTCGGCTTGGCGGGGATTACCTCCGTTGCCTGGAGGCCACCGACTGCCGCCACGAAAACGAACAGCCAGAGCCATCGTCGGACGAACGCAAAGGGCCTGTTCATGTTCCAGGATGCCGCCGGGCGTCAGCCATTGCAAACGCGAGGCGAAACGATCAGGTCAATGCGCGGGAGCCGGGGTGGCGGGCGCGTCAAAGGTGCCCGAGCCGATGCGGGGCGCGGTGGCGGCTGCCTCGTCTGCCTTGAACGCCGGCTTTTCCTTCATGCCCACGAAGCTTGCGTAGAGCACGGTGGGAAACGCGTTGCGCTGCGTGTTGTAAGCCACGGTCGAGTCGTTAAATTGGTTGCGCGCGTCGTTGATGCGGTTTTCCGTCCCTTCGATCTGTGCCTGAAGGTTTCGGAAACCCCCGACGGAACTCAATTCCGGGTATTTCTCCACGGACACCAACAAACGCGAGAGAGAACCTCCGAGTTGGCTCTGCGCCTTCTGGTAGGCGTCGAGTTGGGCGGGGTCAGTCGGCGCGTGGCTCGGGTCGATGGTGACCTTGGTGGCATTGGCGCGGGCGTTGATCACGTCCGTCAGGGTGGATTTCTCGAAGTTGGCCGAAGCCTGCACGGTGCTGACGAGGTTGGGGATCAGGTCATTGCGACGCTGATAAGACGATTGCACGTTGGCCCATTTGCCGTCCACGGCGTTGGAGAGAGTGTTGAGGTTGTTGTAGCCGCTGGCACCGACTATCACCGCGACAACTCCGACCAGGAGGAGCAACCCCACGCAACCGAGCAGACCCATTTTTTGCATGGGGCAACCCTTGGGGGCAACGGGTGCGGTTTGCAAGTTTTTTGTCGCGGGACGGACGCTGGCATTTCGCTGGCGCGGTGCGATGATAGGTGCTCTCCCGCGTTTCGTTTACCCATGGATATGACTTCCCCGCCGCCCGCCGCCCCGGTGGCGCCCGCGCCCGCACCCGTTGCTCAGGCCCTCAAGGAAAACGGCGGCCTGTTCCTCATCGCCATTTTCGAGTTGGTCAAAACGGTGCTTTTCCTCGTCGCGGCGGCGGGAGTTTTTCATCTGGTCAAACGCGACACGCAGGTCGAACTAACCAAACTGCTGCATGTGTTCCGGGTCAACGGAGACTGGAAATTGGTCAGACTGCTGCTTACCAAGGCCGACCTCATCGACCCGTACAAAGTACGCATCAGCATCATCCTGGTGGTGTACGCCGCGCTGCACGCCACGGAGGGCATCGGCTTGCTGCTGCGCAAACGCTGGGCCGAGTATTTCACGGTCATCATGACGGCGATCCCGCTGCCGTACGAGATCTTCCTGTTGGTGCATCACACAACGCACTCGAAGCTGGCTCCGCTGGTGCCGGAGGGGCAGCGGCCCGAATTTATCTTTACCCATTGGGTGCTGTTGAAAATCCTGGTGCTGCTGGGCAACGCCGCCATCGTCGGCTACCTTGCTTATCACCTGTACCACGGCAGAAAGCATGGGCCGCAGCCGCACGAGGCCGAGGCCGCCGGACAGCCGGGATGAACCTGCCGCCGCTTCCACCCAAACCGCCCCGCCGCCGCGCTACGGCCCGCCTACCAACCGCGCCGCTCGATCCTCCGCCCGCGCCGGATGCCCTCGCGGCCCGGTTGCTAGCGCTTGTGCCACCGGGAGAGCGGCCCGCCCTCTGGAGCCGGGCCGAACTGAGCCGACGGTTGACGCCCGCCGAACGGCCCGGCCTGGACGCCGCGCTCGTCCGCTTGCAGGAAGATCGCCAAGTGCTCGGGTTGAGCCAGGGGAAGGGCATTTATTATCTTTTCGCCGGACCGTTGCGTGCTTGGCTGGCAGGCAGCGCGGTCGTGGTGGCCGACGCTCCTCCGACCGGGGAACAACCATCGCTCGGCGAGGTTTACCGGCGGCTGGTCCGGGAGTCGGGCGGGTTTCCCGACGTGAAAATCTCGGCGTTGCAGGCAGCGGCCGGGAGGACGCTGGCGGGGGAATTGATCGCGTCCTGGCGGCGCGGCGCGGCGACGCTGAGCCTGGGGGATTGGTCGCTGGCCAGCGAGGAAACCCGTGCGGCTGCCGTCGAGCTGGACGGCGAGAAGTATCTACTGGTGCGGTTCGAGGAGGCGGATTGACTTGGGCGGCAACGTCCTCCCGAACCCCTCTCCCCACGAAACTTTAGACTTTTGCCGGTTCGTTTTCTATCGTGCTCCGCCAATGAGTACAGAACCCGGCGAACCCCTCGAACTGGCGGACCCTTTCGCCGACTGGGTTTTCCGCGAACCGCGCCAGCCGCATGCTGCTTCCGTTAGCGGACTCAACGACCGCGCCCTGGGCAGGCTCCTGGCCCAGTTCCGGCGTCTCATCACCCCGCCACCCGCGGGCAGCCCGGCCCGCCTGCGCCGCCTGGCCGAACCCGCCCAACTCGTCGTCTCGCCCCAGCCCGGCTACGGCAAAAGCCACCTCATCGGTCGCCTCTTCAACGCCCTGGAGGGCAGCGCGACGCTCATCTACGTCACCCCCTTCCAGAGCGCGAGCCTGTGCTGGCAGTCCGTCCTGCTGCGCGCCGTGCAGGAACTGACCTTCCCCGACCGCGCGGAACCCGCCGATACCGCCGCCGGGGAACCCGCCACCCAGCTCGACGCCTTTGCCCACGGCGTGTTGGCCCACCTCGTCGCCCGGCTCATCGAAACGGGCCGCATCGAACATCCCGAACCTGCCGGGGCCGCCGCGTGGCTGCGGGAACGTCCATTGGAAGCCTTTGCGCTGGGGGACCCGGCGCACCCGTGGTCCGCCTGGCTGCGGGGTGTGTTCGAGCATTTCCACCATGAACTCGAAGCGGAACTCCGCCGCGCCGGGCTGGAGCTGAACTCTCCCGGCTGGCTGCGCGTGCTCTTTGCCTACGCGTCGAGCCACCCCGGCGACGACGTGCTCCCGCTCTGCCTGGGCTGGCTGAGTGGCCAGTCGCTCGAACCCGCCGAAGCCGCCTGCCTGGGCCTGCGCGCCGGGGAACTCACCCCCGCCGACCTGCCCGACCAGATCAACGAACTGTGCTGGCGGCGGCTGCTCGACTTCTGCCAACTCGCCGGTTTCTACCGCCCGTTCGTGTTTTGCTTCGACCAAACGGAAGCCTACGGCCACTCGCCCGAGCTGGCCCGGGCGTTCGGCACGGTGGTCGCGCAGATGCACCTCACGGCGGCGCACCAGATGATCGTCGTCACGGCCAACCAGCAGCCCTGGGAGGAAACCGTCGCGCGCCACATGGAAACCGCCGACCGGGACCGCTTCGTGCCGCTGCCGCTCGAAGGAATCAACCGCGCGCAGGCCGGGGAACTCATCCGCCTGCGTTGCGCCGGGTCCGGGGTGCCCGACGACGTGGCCGGGGCGTTCGCGGACGGCGACTGGCTCCCCGCCAGATTTCCCACCGAACGCAACCGCATGGGCACGCGCCAGTTCCTGCAACTTTGCAACACGCGCTGGCAGCAGCCGGACGCCTGGCTGGCCCCGTCCGCCCCGGACCCCATCGCCCCCGTGCCGCGCGCCGGGGGAGCGTCCGCCCCGGTGGTGCCGTCGCTCAACGACCTGCTTGACCGCTACACCGACGACTCCATCCGCAAGCCCCGCCGCCTGGGCTTCAACCCCGACATCTTCCGCTGGCTGACCGAGGAAGCCGTCAAGGCCCGCACCGACCTGGTTGCCACCGCCAACGCCGCCAGCCCGCGCGGCTACCTGCCCGTGGTGTGGCTCAACCTGAGCGAGGTGCCCAAAATCTACATCGGCTTCGAGCCGGGCGATCATTGGAAACGCTGGCGCGGCATCCTGCAAGAAGCCGCGCAATGCTGCGGACAACTCTCCGGCGTCAAGCCCGCGCTGCCCTCGAAGGCGGTCTTCTTCCGCACGACCGAGCAAGCCCCGATCCCCGGTCCCCGCTGGTCCATCGCGGCGGAGGTCACGGCGGCAAAGCAGAGCTTTCTCGACCTGATCGAACTCGACGCCGCTTCCACCGCCGAACTCTACGCCGCCCGCACGCTTTACCTCGACGCCGCCGCCGGGGACCTGCCTTATAAACCGAGCGAGGTGCTCGATTTCCTGGCGCACGAATTGTCTCCCTTCTGGGAGCGCATCCGGCAGCCGATCTCCCCTCGCTGATTGCTCATGAACGCTTCTCTCCCTGTGCCCACCCGCCGGTCCGCCTGGCTCGACGCCATCCTCGCGCTGGCTATTTTTTTCGTGGTTCTCCGGCTTCTGGCGCAGTCGCCGATTACCGCCCTGGGCGATTCCAAATACACGTTGCTGCTCACGAACAACCTGCTGTCGAAAGGCAGCTTCATCCTGGATGATTACTCCATCCCGCACAAGAAGGTGGTCCACGTCGGCAAGACCGAGTTGGACGGCGATACCTACCAGATCGAAGTCTTCGACGGCCACCTCTACAACTACTTCCCGCCGGGGAGCGCGATTTTGTCCACGCCGTTCGTGCTGGTCGGCAACGCGCTCGGCCACACGATCTTCGACGGGAACAAAGTTTACAGCGAGGGCAGGGAGGCGGCGGTGCAGCTATCCATCGCGTCGCTGCTGATGGCGGTCCTGTCGGTCACGTTCTATTTCACCGCCCGGCTGCTGCTGCCGTTCGGCTGGAGCGCGCTTATCGCCCTGGGCGGAGCGTTGGGCACCCAGGTCTGGAGCACGGCGTCGCGGGCCTTGTGGGCGCATACCTGGGGGATCGCGCTGCTCGGCCCGGTCCTCTACCTGCTGCTCGCGCAGGCCACCGGACGCCGCCGCAGCCACCCGGTCCTGTTGGCGACCCTGCTCTCGTGGACGTACTTCGTGCGACCGACCAACAGCCTGTTCATCATCGGGATCACCGTTTACGTCGTCCTCTCCCACCGGTCGATGTTCGTCGCCTACGCCGCGACGGGCGCGGGTTGGTTCGTTGGATTCGCCGCGTGGTCCTACGCACATTTCCACAAGGTCCTGCCCAGCTATTACCAGGCAAACCGGCTGGAAACGACCTATTTCCGGGAAGCGTTCACGGGTAATCTAATCAGTCCGTCGCGTGGGGCGCTGGTGTACGTGCCGGTCACCCTGTTCGTGCTGTTCCTCCTGGCGCGGTACTGGCGGCGGGTGCCCTGTCGGCGGCTGGTCTTCCTGGCGCTGGCCGTGAGCGCCGCGCAGTTACTCGCGGTGTCCTGCTTCGTGCCGTGGTACGGCGGCTGGTGTTACGGCCCGCGCTATTCGACGGAACTGGTGCCGTGGTTCGTGCTGCTGGCGATCCTGGGCACCGTGGCCACATTGCGCTGGCGGGAAGAAACCCGTGCGCTGTCCCGGGGAACGGCGGAGTGGTACACGACGCTGGCGGCAGGCGGCGCGCTGCTGCTCATGAGTGTGCTGATCAACCACCGGGGAGCCAACGCCCCCGCCCCGGCGCGCTGGAACGAATTTCCCGTCAGCGTCGATCTCGCCCCATGGCGCGTGTGGGACTGGCAGCATCCGCAAATTCTCGCGGGGCTGGTCCCTTCGCCGATCCCCGCTGTTTTTCCGTTGGTGGACGGGCGCCGCGTCACCTTCGGCCACGAGGCGGGCAAGGCGTTTGAGTGGGATGGCTGGAGTGGTAGCGACGCGGATTTTTGCTGGACCGAGGAACACTGGGCCACGCTGGTTTTCGCGGCGGACGACCTCACGGCCAGCCATCTGCGGCTGGACTTCGGGGTTTATCTCCATCCCGGGCGGCTCCGCCGTCAGAGGATCGACATCCGTTTGAACGACCAGCCGGTCGCCGCTTTGCAGGTGGACCGCGCCGATCCGCAGGAGGATGACTTCCCGCTGGCTGCCGGGGTGTTACGCCACCGGAACGTGTTGACGTTCAGGTTGCCCGACGCCGATTCTCCCCGGGCGATGGACGAGGGCGACGACAGCCGGACGCTAGGAATCGCGCTGCACTGGCTGGAACTGACGCGGTGACGGCAGCCAGCGCCCCGGGCTGGTGGGACGGAATCTTCAAGCCTGGACCGTTTCGACCTTGATGAGATTCGTCCGGCCACTGAGCTGGTAGGGCGTCCCGGCCACGATGACCACCGTGTCGCCGGGCTGTGCGCCGCAGCGGTCCACGGCGGCGCGCAGGGCCAGTGCGGTCATGTGCGAGGTGCGTTCGATCTGCGCCGTTTGCTCGCTTTCCACGCCCCAGAGGAGGGCCAGCCGCCGTTGGATGCGTTCCTCCGTGCACAACGCCAGCACCGGCATGGAGGGCCGGTGACACGTCACGCGCCGGGTGGTGGAGCCGCTGGAGGTGTGCGTCACGATGGCCCGCGCGCCGAGTGCCGCCGCGATCTCGGTGGCCGCGTGCGCGACGATGCCTTCGAGCTGGCCCGTCTCCCGCAACGCCGGGGGTGGGGCGACCTCGCCGCTCAGCCACGCTGCCTCGGCCCGCGCGGCAATGGCCGACATCGTCGCCACGGTCTCGACTGGGAACTCGCCCACCGCCGATTCGCCCGAGAGCATCACGGCGTCCGTGCCGTCGAACACGGCGTTGGCCACGTCGGTCGCCTCGGCGCGCGTCGGCTTCGGTGAATGGGTCATCGACTCCAGCATCTGCGTGGCCGTGATGACCGGGCGGGCTGCCTGCCGGCACACCGCGATGATGCGTTTCTGCGCCACGGGCACTTCCGGGAGGCTCATTTCCAAGGCCAGGTCGCCGCGCGCCACCATCACGCCGTAGGCCGTCTCGGCGATGGCCGCGATGTCGTCGAGCGCGCTCTTTTTCTCGATCTTGGCGATGACCGGGATGTCCGCCCCGTGTGCCGCCAGACGGCTCTGCAACCCGCGCACGTCCTCCGCCGATTGGACGAACGACAATGCCAGAAAATCGAACCCCAGTTCGACGGCCAGCCCGATGTCCTCCTCGTCCTTGGCGGTGATCGACGGCAGGCTCACGCGCTGGCCGGGCAGGTTGATGCCCCGGTTGCTGGAAAGCGTGCCGCCGCGCTCGACCACGGCGGCGATCTCGCCGTTCGGGCCGCCATGCAGGGCGCGCACGCGCAGGAGCAGGTTGCCATCGTCGAGCAACAGCGGCGTGCCCGGAGTCACGTCGCCTGCCAGCATCGGGAAGCTCACGCTGATGCGTTCCGGCGTGCCGACGCAGGGCTGTGGCGTCAGCGTGATTTCCGCCCCGGCGACGAGCGGAATCTCGCCGCCGGTCATCTCGCCGACGCGGATACGCGGCCCGCGCAGGTCGCCCAGGATCGCCACGGGCACGCCCATTTCCGCGCTGACCCGGCGCACGCGTTCGACGCTGACCCGCAGCGATTCGTGTTTCTGGTGGGAGAAATTGATGCGTACGACATTGGTCCCGGCGGCGATCATGCCGCGCAGAACGTCGTCCCGGTCGCTGGCCGGGCCGAGCGTGGCGATGATCTTGGTACGTTTGGACGTGGTCATGGATCAATTGCCGGGCTCGTCGTGACGGGGCTTACGAACCAGGTCCACCACGCCGAGAATGATCCCCATGAAACCAATCAGGCGCATGACACCAATCGCGCCGTGCAGGGCGCGTGACCCGCCGTCGTCGATGTAGCAACTCGCCAGATACAAAAGAAACGCCAAGCCGAGGGTTGCCCCCCGGGGGCCGTGTCTGGAGAGGAGCCAGAACACGGCGGCGGCGGTGAGAAACGCCAGGATGGCAACGACGAGAAAGATTTGACCAAAGGAATCCATGGTTGAACTCACCGTAACGATTTTCCCGCGTGCAGGGCAACCGGAATCAGGCGAGGCTGTGCCGGGGCACCGGAGATGCTTTTACCCCGGGAGTCCGCCGCTATGAAGCCTCACGTCCGCGCCAAGAATTTGCTGATCTACCTGCTCGAAGCCGCGCGGCAGGTGCGCCTTTACGTCCTCAAGCAGCGGATCATCCGACGCGAAATCACCTTCCGCGCCCTGCCCGCCCTGGGCCGCGAACCCGAGGGTGGGGCGGACGCTCCCCGGCTGCTGATCGTCGTCACCCATGTCGCCGGACAGGCCAAGCACCACACCACGTCCAAGCACGAAAAACTCGCCGCCGTACTCACGGGGGTCCGGCAGAGTTTCGCGCACCTGCGCTACGAGGTGATCATCAACACGCTGCCGGGTCGGCACATCGTCGGCGAACTCCCGGCGGACCTCACGGCGGGCATGACGGTTCACGCCGAGGACGACCCCGACCCGATGCTGATCGAATTCCGCGTGCAGGACCTTTTCGCCGCCCGGCGCGAGGATTTCGATTACTTCCTTTTTCTCGAAGACGACGTGGTGATCCAGGACACGCTGTACCTGGATAAATTCCAGCTTTTCAACCGGTTCACGCGCGACCCGAAATTCCTGTTGATGCCCAACCGCTACGAGATCACCGGGGCGAACAAGGTTTACATCGACCAGAACCGCTACAGCAAGCTGGCGCACCTCGACATGGACGGCGTGCAGCTCTCCGAATGCGCGAACATCCACAGCGCGTCCTACCTGCTCAGCCGGGAACAGCTCGATCTCTGGCTGGCGTCGGGTCGGCACCTGTACCGGAAGATTTCCTACATTGGCCCGCTGGAGAGCGCGGCCAGCGGCTGCCTGATGGAAGTGTTCCGCGTCTACAAACCTGCGCCGCCGAACCTGCGTTTTCTCGAAGTGCGGCATTACGATAATTGCTACGCCGAGGTGTCAAAGCAGCGGGCGGCGCAACGGGCGAATTGAGCTTGCCGCCGCCCGGGCCTGTCCCGTACAAAAGAGTGTCCCGGCGGTCGTCCCAGGCGAGGCTGACCGGTTAACCTTCTCAAATCACGGCACAAATATGGTCTCCATCACCGCCCAACAAATCACCGCCCTCGCTCCGCACGCCAAGCCCAATTACAGACAGGCCTTTCTCAGCGCGGATGCGGTGCTGGCCAAGCACGGGATCAACGCCAACGCCCTGCGAGTGGCGCATTTCATGGCCCAGGTCCTCCACGAGACCGGGGGGCTGACGATTTTGCATGAGAGCCTGAATTACTCCACCGTCAAACGGCTGGAGGCGGTCTGGCCGTCGCGCTTCAAAACCGACGCGGCGTCGCAGCCTTTCGTGCACAACGCCAAGGCGTTGGGCGACAAAGTGTACAACGGACGGATGGGCAACCGGGTGGGCACGGACGACGGCTACAACTACTGCGGACGCGGGCTGTTGCAAATCACCGGGCGGACGGATTACCTCAAGTACGGCCAGTTGCTCGGCATCGACCTGGAGGGCAAGCCCGAACTGGCCACGGACGCGCGCTACGCCCTGAAAATCGCCGCCGAGGAATGGAACGCCAAGCATTGCAACGCCTTTGCCGACAAGGACGACATCCGCCAGGTGACCCACAAGATCAACGGCGGGTACATCGGCTTGCCCGAGCGGCGCCAGTGGCTGCACAAGACCAAGCATATCTGGCACTAGAGCATTTTCCGGCTGCGGGCGGGGCAACCCGGGCCGTCCGCGCGGATTCTACTTTGCCTTGTCGCTGACGATCCCCGTGACATTGCCCTTCGGCAGCGAAAAACTCACGCAGCCGGGGTCCTCGCTGTCCTCCAGCGGGATTTCCGCGTTGAAGTGAGCCGTCAGGGTATCGCCCTTGAAGACCTGGGGTCTCCCTTTTTTGCTGCCCTCGGCAAATTCGGTGAAGTCATAGCTCCACTCGTAACGTGGCGCATCCTTCGGGTCGCGCTTGTGCAGATAACCTCTGACGGCCTTGTCCGCGTCGGCCTTGAGATCGGCGACCCGTGGGCCGCCCGGGCCGCCGAGCGCCACCAGGAACAACTCCACGGTGTTCTCGGAATGGTTGCTGCCGACGGTATTGCCGACCACGCCGTAACGGACGCCCTGCCGGTCGTCCGACCAGGCAACCCGCAGGCTGCCGTGTTCCTTGCCAGGATAGTACGGGTCTTGGCTAGGCAGGGGCACGAACGTCTTGCCCGGCAGGTTCACCACGCCGTTGACCAGGCTGTAGCTGCCCTGGCCGGGAGCATCGCCCACCGGAAACTTCACCAGGAAAGCTGCCGGGTCCTTGCGGGTGTAAGCGGACCAGTTCACCGGAGCCTTCTTGCCGTTGGGATGCAGAGTCCAGGCCGCGGCGAAATGTCCATCCTTGGACTCGGTGTCTTCCACGATCACCACTTTTTCGGTCCCGCAATCGACGAGGACGCCGTCCAGAGGATGGGTGAAAACCTGACCGGAGGCACGCGCGGCTAGCAATGCGATGCCGAGGAACAGCAGGGAGTACGGCTTCATCATTGCCTGTCTATCGCGGGAAGGCGCGGGGTCGGTTGCCGTCAAACCGCTGCGGCGGCGGGGATCATCCCGCTCTGGCGCGCGTAGGCGAAGATGCCGCCCGCTTCCACCACCGGGCGCACCTCGCCCAACGGTTTGAGCGCGTACACCGTGCCGCCGTGGGTTAGCGTGTCGTTGGAATAATCCAGCGTCACCTCGTCGCCCGTCTTGAGAATTTCACAGAGCCGGTCCACCGACTCGTAGGGGAACACCTCGCCCGTGGCGACGCTGTTGCGAAAAAAGATGCGCGCGTAAGTCTCGGCCACCACCGCCTGCACACCCGCCGCCCCGAGCGCAATCGGCGCGTGCTCGCGCGAGGAACCGCAGCCGAAGTTGCGCCCGGCGATCATGATCTGGTAGGGCGTCGTCTTGGCGCCCGGCGTGATGAACCCGGTCGGATACTGGTCGTTGGGCAGGCCGATCATCGCGTAGCTGCCCAGTTCGGTGTACTCGTCGGGTTTGGTCGGCACCAGGGTCAGGTATTGGGCCGGGATGATCTGGTCGGTGTCGATGTTGTCGCCGACAACGAAAACGCGGGCGGTGAAGGTGTCAGCCATAAAACGGGGTAATCAATACCGGAACATCGGGTTCGGAGTGGGCTTGGGGGTGGCGGCGGGGTCGGCCACGGGCAACACGGTTTCGCGCGTGGCCTCGGGCGGGATCGAATAAGTTCCGCCGGGACCGCCGGGAACCGGGCCGAGCAACGCGGGCGGGGCCTGCTTGGCCAGCAGCGCGGCGTCCTCCTGCGAGATCTCCTGCGGACTGAGTCGGGTGATTTCCTCGGAAGGCACGTAACCCGTGACGCCGCCCGCCGTCTTGATCTCGCTGTAACCGCCGTAGCGTTTGACGAACGTCACGCGGGTGTCCTTTTTGAGTTTTTCGTCGGCCCCGCCGGGCTGCTGGGGACTGATGTGGAAAAAATCCGTCGTCTCGGCGGCGACTTTGTAGCGGAACTCGGGCTTGACCGGCACGTTCGCGTCCGCCGCCGGGGCGGGCGCCGCGCTGCTGCTGCTGCCGTTGCCGCCTGCCGTCTTGCCGCCGTGCAGGCAGCCCGCCATTCCCGTCGCCAATAGGCAGCCTGCTCCGGCCAGCGGCAGAAAACGTTTGGCAAAACCCACGATGACCCAGCCCATTCTCCAGCGATTCATTCTTCGGTGCGTTGCATTTCCCGTGCCGGTTGCCGATCCGTCGGGGATTTAGAGGAATTCGCGCGGGTCGGTGATCCGGCCCGTCAGCGCGCTGGCCGCGACCGTGTACGGGCTGGCCAGGTACACCTTCGATTCCTTGTGGCCCATGCGGCCCGGGAAATTGCGGTTGGTCGCGCTGATGCACGACATCGGTTTGTTCATGCGTCCGAACGTGTCTACCGGCCCGCCCAGGCAGGCAGCGCAACTGGCGTTCTCGGTCATGAGCACGCCCGCATTTTCGAGGATTTGCCACGCGCTGACGCCGTCGAACTGGACCTTGTGCAGGTCATCGACCACGCCCGGCGTCGCGGGGACCCCGAAGGTGTCCAGCTTGACCTTCTTGCCTTTGACCACCTCGGCGAACGCCAGGAAGTCCGACGTTTTGCCACCGGTGCAACTGCCGATGTAAGCACGGTCGAGCGTGATGTGTTCCAGCGTCTTGGCCAGCGCGCGGTTGCCGGGGTTGGGGTGCATGGCGACGGTCGGCTCCAAGGCCGACAGGTCGAACGCCTGCTCGTAGACGAACTTCTGGTTCGGCCCGGCTTCGGCGGGGGTGTAGTCCGCCTTGGTGCCGTTGATGGCGCAGCGTTTGTCGATGAAATCGAACGTCTTCTGGTCCGCCGCGAAGATGCCGTTCTTGCCGCCCGCCTCGATGGCCATGTTGGCGATGGTCATGCGGTCGTCCATGGAGAGATTGCTCGCGCCGGGGCCGTCCCACTGCATCGCGCGGTAGGTCGCGCCGTCGAAGCCGATCTCGCCGATGACATGGAGAATCACGTCCTTGGCCATCACGCCCTTCTGCAACGCGCCGTCCAGATAGAAGCGCATCGTCTCGGGCACTTTGATGAGCAGCTTGCCCGTGCCGAGGATGAACCCGGCGTCGGTGTTGCCGATGCCCGTGGCGAACTGGCCGAACGCGCCCGCCATGCAGGTGTGTGAGTCCGTGCCGAAAAGCACCTCGCCGGGGCGGACGTGCCCCTTCTCGGGCAGCGCCGTGTGGCAGACGCCCGCAAACCCGCCGCCATACTGGCGTTTGAGCTGCCCACGGTCGGCGTCGAAGTGCCACGCGCCGTTGGGATCGTCGATCACGTCGTAGAAATAGGGCAGGCCCTGTTCACGCACGAAATCGCGCAGGATATCTACGTTGCGATTCGAGAGGCTGTCCGCCGTGAAGATGTAGTGATCGGGAATGATGACGATCTTGTTGCGGTCCCAGACCTTGGCGTCGCGGCCAAACTCTCGGTGGAACACGCCGATGGTCCCGGGGCCGCAAACGTCGTGCGTCAGGAGAACGTCCGTGTTGACCCAGAGATTATCGCCGGGCGCGACGTGCGAGCGTCCGCTGGCACGGGCAAGGATGGTTTCGGTAAGCGTCATCGGGAAACGGACTGTCAGTATGACACCGCCGCGTGCGATGTCGAAAGCAAAAACGTCACGGGGTTGCAGGCGGGTAGAACATCCCGCTACGGGCCTCTACGGTGTATACCCGCTTTTCGATGAGTTTTGGCAATTTGGCTTGGTGTCTGCTCCGATTATTTATCTAAATCACGAAGGTTTTGGCTGAAAACGGGCATTTTTCACTGTGGATCACTACCCCACATCGGGTCCCGTAAATAGGTTAACATGAAACCAACCGTGTGATAACAGTCACCACTCATGACACTTGGAGAACGCCTTAAGACCCTGCGCCGCGACCTTGGTTTGTCGCAGGAAGCCCTCGGAGCCCAAGGTTTTGTGTCCACCCCGGGGTGGATCAAAATCGAGAACGGTCAGCGTCAGGCGAGCGAGAAGCTCATCGACAAACTGACGAAGTGGCTCGTCGAGGATAAATACATGCGCGGGGGCGCGGCTACTACGCTCAAGGAAGAATTGCTCGTGCTCAAGTACCTGGGCAGCCGTTCGCCCTTCGTGCGCGAACTGGCCAAGAGCCACGCCAAGAAGATGCCCGGCGGCGGCGTCGCGCTGCTGGCGGAGACGCCTGCGGGCTACAAGCCCAAACGCGGTCGGCCCAAGGCGTCATAACCCGGGTCTTGACGCCTCTCCGAGGCACTCCCTGAAATTTTTCGGGTTGTGTCCGGCAGTTGCTCGAATAACAGGGAATTCAGGGAACGCCCGGAGAGGCAGCCCTACGTTTCAAAGATCATTCGCACTCGCAAACGAACCGGAAACCCACGTCATTGCTGGCGTAGGTCGGCTGGTTGTAGCTCCGGGCAGTCGTCTTGAGACTGGCAAACCGCGACTTCCAACTCCCGCCCCGGTACACGCGTTGCGTGCCGTTTTGCGGCCCGCGTGGATTGGTCTTCTCGCCGCCCTTGTAGGCGTCGTAATAGTCCAGGCACCATTCCCAGACGTTGCCCGCCATGTCGTCCATGCCGAAGGGGCTGACCCCATCAAGGTAATGGCCCACGGGTGAGGTCTCCGCGTAACCGTCGTTGACCTGCGTGTCCCGCCAGGGAAAGGTCGTGTTCGCGTCGGCAAAATTGGCCAGGGTGCCCAGGCCGGTCTGCTCGCCCCAGGGATACGTGCTGGCGTCCGCGCCTTTGGCCGCCCATTCCCACTCGGCCTCGGTCGGCAGACGGTAACGCTTGCGCTCCTTGCCGCTGAGCCACTGGCAGAACTTCGTGGCGTCGAGGTAGGAGACGTAGATGACGGGATGGCGGTCGTCGGCCCAACCGCCGCGCCGGGCCTTGTGGGCGGGATCGAACTTCTCGTACTCGGCGTTGGTAATCGGGTGGCGCGAGAGGTAATAACGGCTGAGCGACACGCGGGTGGGCGGTTGCTCGTTGCCGGGAGCGTCCGGGGAGGCGCTGCCCATGCTGAAGGTCGTCGAAGGAATGAAAAGCATCTGGCTGCCCAGCGTGCTGACGAAATCCGGGAATTGCGCTTTTTCCTGCTCGGGGGAGAGCAGCCGCAGCGGGGGCGCGGATTCCACGGCGGGCGATTTCGTCGCGGTCTGCGCGCCGTTGCTTCTGTTGGTAGAGGCGATCACCGGGGTGCGCGTGGCCACGGCGGCTTTCGCCTTGTTCGCGCCGAGCGAGGGAGTCACGGGCGGGCGGTTGCCAGCCAGCGGCGAGGTGGCGGAAACGGTCGGCTCCAGGGTGCCGTTGGTGACGGCTTCTAGGTAATCGTCCACTATATCCTCGGCCTCGCCCGGGTCGAGGCCCAGGTTTTCGGCCATGTCGATGAAGGTGTCGCGCCGGTCGTCGCTCATGGATTCCTCGTCCAGACCGGATAGACGCAGCATCCGCTCGAAATCGTTGCGGGGCGAACTGGCCCGCACGCGCCGGGTGCGCGGTGGCTCGGCGTGGCCGTTCCCGTTCCCCCCGGCAGGGGCCGGGGCGGCGGTCGGTTCGGCGGGCGGCGCGGGGGTGGGGGCCACGGGTGCCACCGGCTCGGCGGGGGGCAGATCGGCCTCGCGCACGGAATCGGTGCGCTTGAGGCCAATCAGGATCGTCCCGGCGATGTCGCCGCCACTCAGGCCCATGTCGCGGCCCAGTTTTTCCAGGTTGGCCTCGGCGTCGGCGGTGAGGACGCGGTCGGTCAGCGCGAAGTCGAGGAACTTCTTGAATTCGCCCAGCGCGTTGACCCGGGCGCGGTCCCGCAGGACGAGGTCGATCTGCTTGCGCCGCTCGGGGTTAAGCAGTTCGGCGCGGGCTTCGGCGAGGAATTTCGGCGCGTTGTCGATGCCGACCCGCAGCAGTTGGGCCAAGGGGTTGCTCGGCTGGTTTTTGAGCGGCAGCTTTTTCTGCCACCACACGAGCAACTGGCGCGTGTTTTCCTCGATCTCCTCGTTGGTCGGGTTGGCGTCGAACGCCAGGCCCAGCCGCTCGTAAACGTCGGGCGAATTGAAGCGACTCCAGCCTTCCCACTTGCGGGGATCATCTGGGAGCGGCGAGGGAAGCATGGTGGAAAGGATGAAGGATGAAGAGGACGGAAAGGAAACGGAGGAGCACGGGAATCAATTCATTCCGCCTTCGTCCTTTCTGTCTTATTCCACCTTGATGAGCGACAGGCTCGCCGTCGCGTTGGCCATCTCGTCTTCCGACAGGCCGGTGTTGCGCTGGATCGTGACTTTGTTCTGCTTGCCGAAGGCGTCCACGATGACTTCGAGCACTTGGTTCGTGTTGTAATGGTAGGTCAACTCGACGGGCGAACCTTTGGGCAGGTACGGCGGCAACTCGACCGAGCACAGGCCCAGCGGCGTGCATTCGCTCGGCACCGTGCTCTCTCCCTCGACCACGCGCACGACCACCTTGGCCATGTTCGCCTGCGCCGTGCCGAAGTTGTTCTTGAACTCCGCCGGGACGGGCACCATTTTTTTGATCATCGGGAAGACGTATTCTTCCATCGTGTCCTCGTTCCAGAGCACGACGCCCAGGCTGTGCGACGTGATATTGGTGACCTGAATGAGTCCGCCATCACGGTTGGAAAATTGCTCGCGCGTCGATTCTGGCACGACCTTCTCGCCGGTCTTGTCCTCGTTGGAAAGCATGGACAGCATTCCCTGGATCGCCGCGCCCACGGCCACGGCCTCGTCCGGGCTGACGTGCTCGGCCAGCGGCACGCTGCTGATTTCCTGGATCATCTCGCGGATCATGGGCATCCGGGTCATGCCGCCGACGAGCAGGATCTTGTCGATGTCCGACCAGTTCATGTGCGCCTCCTGCATGACGATCTCGCAGATCGTCTTGGTCTTCTCGACGAGGTGCGCGCAGATTTTCTCGAAGTCGTCGCGGGTCAGCTCGATCTTGATGCTTTTGCCGTTGTGCGAATGCACGAGCGTCGTGCGCGGGCGGCTGGAAAGCTGGATTTTCGCGGCCAGCGCGCGGCTCTGGAGTTCCTGGTAGCTCTGCAAATCCAGCAGCGGATTCTCGCCGTGCAGCCGGTCGAATTCCTCGGCCACGAGGTTGACGATGATGTCGTCCCAGTCCTTGCCGCCGAGCCGGTGGTCGCCGTTGGTGGCCAGCATCTTGATGTGCTGATCCTCGATGCGCATGATCGTCACGTCGAAGGTGCCGCCGCCGAGGTCGAACACGAACACGGTCTGGTTCTGGTCGAGCTTGTCCAACCCGTAGGACAGCGCGGCGGCGGTCGGCTCGTTGATGATCGAAAGGACGTTGAACCCGGCCAACTGCCCGGCGTGGATCGTCGCGGTGCGCTCGGAATCATTGAAATACGCGGGCACCGTGATGACGGCGTCGGTCACCTCCATGCCCAGGTAACGCTCGGCGTCGTTCTTGAGCTTCTTGACGATCAGCGCGCTCAACTCCTCGGCGGAGAACACCTTGTCGGCAAACTCGCGGTGGAATTCCTCCTTGCACTTGCCCATCTCGCGCTTGACGAAATCGACGATCTTCTCGGGCTCGGCGACGGAGTTCTGCTTGGCGTAGGTGCCGACGACAGCGTTCGCGCCGTCGAACAAAATGACCGAGGGCGTGATGCGCTCGCTCTCGGAATTGGGAATGATCTGCGGCTTGCCGTAGGCGTCGATGTGCGCGATGGCCGAGAACGTGGTGCCCAGGTCGATGCCGACAGCTTTGCGGGTGGTCGTCATATTGGATACGGATTAGTTGGCGGCGGTGGCGTCGGGGGGCGGCGTGAGGGTGGTCGCCGGTGGGGCGGCATCGGGGGGCGTGGCGGGTTTCCAGCGGCGGGCGACGATCTCTTCGGGGCGGATCGAACGTTCGCGCCAGGTGAAGCCAGGTTTGACCGAGCGGGCGACGAGGTTGTCTTCCTCCGGGGAAGTCGCCGGTTCAAAGGAAACGATGCGGTGGGTTTTCTTGTCCACGGGCGCGCCGGTGGCGGTCCGCGAAAGCTCGACATCCATGCGCAGGAACACCTCGATCATGTGGTGAAGCTGGTTCTCGACGTTGCCCGCGAGGTTTTGCAGGAACGCCTGCTCGGGTTCATCGGCGTCCGTGGTCTGGTCGCGTTTTTTATCGGTTCCTTTGACCGGTTTTTCGGTCCCGGCGGCGCGGAGTTTTTCCAACCGGGCGAGGGCCTGTTCGTGGACGGCGGTGAAGTCGTCGAAGAGCGACACGAGGTCGCGGATGAAAGGCTTCTGAAGAGCGTCGAAGAGGAAATTGTCCTTGTAGCCTTTGAGTTCGGCGTGGAGCGCGTCGAAAAGCTTCTGGTTGGCGGACTCGACCGAGCCGATGCGCTGGAGCTGCTGGGAGATATTTTCGATGGCCTGCGAGTGGGACGCAGCGGGCGGCGGCGCGGCGACGGATTTTCCCAGCGCGGTGAGCGCGGCGGCCATCTCGGCGTTGTTGCGTTTGACCGATTCCAGCTCGAACGCCAGGGGCCGAAGCATCTGCCCGAGCGCGAGCAGCAGGTCGTTGCGGTCCACGCGCACGGTATTGGTGACCTTGGCCTCCGCTTGGCTCGACAGGTTTTTCATTTCCCCGGCGAAATCGAAGTCGTCCAAATGGGAGCGGAGAGGTTCGGGCATGGCGGTTTTACTCTGGTAGCGAGTTTCAGGCCACGCCCGGAGATTTTCTCCGAAGCGGGCAATATTTGCCGCCGCCGCCGCCCGGAATCTGCGGGCAAACTTCCGCCTCTACGCCGCGAAGTGCCGGGCGATGGCCTGCGCGAACAGGTCCAGATCGGCCCCGGGCGACTCGATATCGACGTTCCACCCGGCGTCGCGCAAGGCGAGCGAGGTGATCGGCCCGAGACTCGCGGCGAGCATCCCGGGCGGCTTCGGGAGCTTGAGCGCGAGGAAGTTCTCCACGCTGGAACCGCTGGCGAACGTGATGACATCCGCGCCCTCGCGGCGGAAACGCTCCAGCGCGGACGGGCGATCCGGGTTGGCGTTGGCCGTGTCGCCGGTGTCGGGAACGGTCCGGTACGCGATGGCCTCGTCCACGATGGCGCCGAGCTTGCCCAACTCGCGGGCCAGCACGTCGCGCGTGACTTCCGGGCGCACCACGAGGATTTTCAGATTCTCGACGCTGGTTTCCAGCTGGATCGCTTCGACGAGTTTCTCGGCCACGGCGGTTTCGGGCTGGGCGTCCACCTTGAGATGAAACTCGCGCAGCCGTGCGGCGGTGGCTGGGCCGACGGCGGCAATGCGCGCGCCGCCGATGTCGCGGGCGTCGGAAAACAGGCGGTAGAACCAATCGAAAAACGCGTTCACGCCGTTGGGGCTGGTAAAGACGATCCACTCGTAGGTGTGGGCGTCTTTGACCAGTTCGGCGAACTCGCGCAATTGCGTGGGCGGCTCGACTTTGATCGTCGGAATCTCCAACACATCGGCCCCGAGGGCGCGCAGCTTGACCGACAACGCCCCGGCCTGCTGGCGGGTGCGCGTGACGACGACGCGCTTGCCGAAGAGCGGGCGGTTCTCAAACCAGTTGAGTTGCGCGCGCAGGTTGACGACCTCGCCGAACACCGCGACCGCCGGGGCCTCGAACTTCGCTTCGGCGGCCTTCCGGGCAATGTCGCCGAGCGTGCCGGTCAGCGTCTGCTGCCGTCCCGTGGTCGCCCAACGGACCAGCGCGACGGGCAGCGCAGCCTCCGCCCCGGCATCGAGAAGCTGGCGACTGATCGACTCTAACCGCTCGACGCCCATGAGCATGACCTTGGTGCCGGGAGCCTTGGCAATCTGCGCGAAATCCACGGCGCTGCCGCCTTTTTCGGGGTCCTCGTGGCCGGTGAAAATCGTCA
>CAXSED010000074.1:14604-20908 GCA_964236475.1 uncultured Chthoniobacterales bacterium | reverse complement strand
TTTCCAGACGAAGAGGGAGCTTCGCAGACAGACGGGCATTCCCAAGCGGAAGTTTGGGAACGAGAGAACATCACTTCAAAAACAGCCGGTGCTGATAACGCCGTTGTTGCGCCGCACTCAGAGGTGGGAACACCGGCAGCGCGCCCGGCTCGACCGTTTGCACCAGTTTGCGCGCGGCGCGCTGGAGCGACTGCCAGCGGTCCCACGGATAATCCGGGGCCATCGCCACGTGCAGGAGCAGGCTGCGCCACTCGGTCAGCGCACGCTCCAGGTCGCCGGGACGCAGCAGGTCGTTGAGCAGCCGGTGGCGGTTGCCCGGGTTGCCGACCAGTTCGATCACCGCCTGCGCCGCGCCGTCGCCGTAGTCCGGGGGCACGCCCATTTCCAGGTATCCCGGATGATCCGCCCGCAGGTAAGTGCGCGCGCAGACCCCGCCCAGGCGTCCGCCGTGCGGGCTGTCGCCCTCGGGCGTGAAACGGTGTCCGGCGCGCAGGTTGGCCAGGTCGAACACGAGGTCCGCGACGGGGTAATCGCGCTCCGGTTGTTCCAACGCGGCGGCGACCGCGAGGCCCTCGCCATGGTTGAAGAACGAGAAAATGATGCCGCGTTGGGTCGGGGTGCCGTCGGGTTCGATGAGGCCGAGCTTGCGCCACGCCAGCGCGGGGGTCATAGCCGGGTCGCCGCCCTCGCAGACCGGAAGCTGCGGGCAACCCTGGCAGCACGCCGGGTAGTTGCGGCGTTCGGGCGGATCGTGCAGCGCGCGGCCCTGGGAATCGACGGCGGCGCGGACCGTCACGCTGGAGAAATCCGCTTGCGCCAGGAGCACGCCGCCGCGCTCGACCATGCGCCACAGCGCGCCGCCGCCGGTCAGCGCGGGGACCAGCGGCGTCAGACGTTCGTCGAACACCGCGCGGCCCATCCTTCCGCCGGTCGGGAAGTTGCGTCCGCGCCATTCGTCGCCCAACGCTTCGAGCGCGGCGCGCATTCCCTTGACGAAGCGGACTTCGTGCTCGCTCACCATCACGGCGAGCGGCAACTCGCGTCCGTACATCCACGAGCGGTCCTCACGGTGAAGTTTGCACAGATTCCCGCGCCCGACGCCGCGCATAAATTCCACGTCTTGCAGGGCGGGGTGGTATCCCGTGGTGGATGGCGACCTCCGGGCGCCATTGGTTGGCGTTATGGCAAAGCCGTCTTGAATTTCAGGCGGCGGAGCCGCGAGGGGAACCAATGGCGCCCGGAGGTCGCCATCCACCTTCTGAAGAAACCTCTTCGTTTTCACCCACAACTCTGCCAACCCCACGGTCTGCGCCTCCCCGCCCCGCTCCTCCCACTCGCCGCGCGAGTTGAGAATCTCCACGCTCTGCGGACGCGCCAGCCGGGTGCGTTCGGCGTCCACGAACAACCCGCACGGACGCGGCCCGTCCACCACGCTGCGCTCCACTCCCAGCGGCACGTTCTGCACGCTGAACAACCGCGCGCACAAACTCGCGGCGGCGGCCAACGGCGTCTCGCCGTCGCGGTCCCGGGCGGCGTTCATCACCCCGAGCAGGGTTGGCCAGTCGATCTGCGCGCCGCGCTTGAGCGATTTGGGCCGCGCGTCCTCCAGCCTCGGACGCCCCGGCGCGACCAGCACGTACCCGCTTTCGTCCAGCCCGCGACGCCCCGCGCGCCCGAACATTTGCAGCAGTTCCTCGGGTTGCAAGTGCCGCTCGAAATGCCGCACGCCGTAGCGCGTATCCGTCACCAGCACCGAGCGCATGGAAAAATTGACGCCTGCCGCGAGACCGGTCGTCGCCACCACGGCGCGCAGTTGCCCGGTCTTGGCCAGCGGTTCGATCAACCCGGCGCGCGCCGCGTAAGGCAACCCGCTATGGTGGTAGGCCAACCGTTTGCGTAAGAGCTTGGCGAGTTTCTCCCCCGCCAGCGCGGTTTGTTCCGGGGACAACACGAGCGGATCATCGACGGGCAGCGCGCTGGCGAGGTCGCGCGCCAGGTCCTCCGCCGCCGCCCGGCGCGGGGCGAACACGAGGATCGGCCCCAGGTCGGCAAGGAGTGCCTTGGCGACCAGCCGGGGCCAGTAACCCGCGCTTGGGCCGCCACCGCCGAGGCTCCGGATGTCCACGTGAAAAGGCAGCGTGTCGAGCGCGGATTCCTCCAGCGGCACGGGGCGTTCCTGGTGGACAACGAGCTCCACCTCGCGCCCCAGCCGCCGCAGCCAAGCGGCCACGTCGCCGGGGTTGCCCACGCTGCCGCTCAGGAGAAGCAGTTGCGTGCCGGGCGGGGCCAGCGCGAGAGCCAGTTCGTAATTCGCGCCCCGGTGGGCGTCGGCGAGCATCTGGTATTCATCGATGACCAGCAGCCGCGGCCCGCGTCCACTGACCAGTTGGCCGCGCTGCGTTTCCAGCGTGGCGACGACCACCCGCGCGTCGGGCCGTTCACTCACGTCGCCCGTGGTGATGCCCACGTCCCAACCGGCGGCGCGCCATTCGGCGAATTTGTCGTTGGCCAGCGCGCGCGTCGGCACGGTGTAAATGGCCTGCCCCTTGAGCGAGGCATAGAGCAGCTCGAAAACGTACGTCTTGCCCGCGCCGGTCGGCGCATGGACGACCACGTCGCGCCCGGCGCGCAGGGCGGCGACCGCCTGTTGCTGCCACAGGTCGGGGATGCGGAGGCTGGCTTCGAGGGTTTTCAGGGAGCCGGGAGAGGCGGCGGGTGATCTTGGCCCGGACCGCGCGTCGCCGCTGAACCTACCGTGTCCCGCCCGGCGGCACAAGGACCGGGCGCGGCACCCCCGTCAAAAGACCAGCCGAAAGAACGCGTGCAGGCTCGGCAGCGAACCGGCCAACAGCAGGGGCCAGAACCAGCGGTTGGCGGGCACCAGGAAACAGAACGCCACCGTGACCGGCAGGATTGCGCGCCACAGGCCCCAGGGACCCTCCCAGACCGGCAGGCCCAGGAACGGGAAAAGCAGGATGAACGGCACCGCCATGCGAAACCATTGCGGCCCTCGTTTCCACCCGCTCAGCACCACCCCGGCCTGGACGGCGAAGGAACCCAGGGTGATCAGGCGGAAGGTATAGCGGCCATTGTCTTCGACGCCGTGGCGCAGGTGGGCCAGCGCGTCCATCGTCGTGCCGGCCACCGCCCGGAACGGCCAATTAAAATTTCCCGCCACCCCGCCGATGCTCGACGACGGGAAGGAATGCGAAACGTACAGCGACCACAGGGCAGTCGGCAGCACGATCAGCCCGCCCAGCACGGCCACCCGCGCGAAACCCCGGCGGCTGGGCGGGTGAGGCCAGAGCAGACCCAGCACCGATAAGGCCACGGTGTCGCGGGTCAGCACGCTCACGGTGAACGCGACCGATCCCAACCGCGGCTTCCGCGTTTCCCACCAGCGCATCCCCACCAGGGTCAGCAGCAGGCTGGGCAGGTCGGTCAGGGAGCCGCGCAGACTCTCCAGCACCCCGGCGGCGAGCAGACAGCCGGTCCAGCGGCCAAAGTTGATCCAGTTTTGCAGCGGCAGCCAGGTCGTCAGCAGGAAGGCCAGCGCGAGCCAGGCCGCCACGTTGAACCAAGAATAAATGTGGACGATCCAGAACGGCCTACCCAGGCCGAGCGTCCAGGCGAGCGTCGGCAGGAAGATGCGCCGGAGCCGGTACGTGGGAAAATCGTAGTGGTCGCTGAGGTCATGGTATCTCCACGGAGGATGCAACGCCATGTGCGCGTAGTACTGGCCGTCGAAACCATCGTGGTGCGGCACGAGGTACACCGGCACTCCGGCCAGCTCGGGCGCGAGGAATTGCCGGTGCCGCTCCCCGAACCGGATCAGCGAGGTCAGGCCGGTGTCGCGGTGAAAATGGGGCACGAGGACTGCGGCCAGCACCAAGGCAATCACCACCGCGCAGCCCGCGGAGATCAGGCGTGGCGGGGGAGGATTCACGTCGGTGATTCCAGGGCATCCCCACTCCGGGGGCAAGGAGGAAATCGCCGGCGGTTTTCCTCGTTGTCTCCCCCTCGTTCCCAGGCCTGCGCTTGGGAACGAGGCGAGGCGGGATTACCCCTTCGGGTGCGCGCCGCTGCCCGCCGCCAGCTTCACGCGGCGTTGCTGCTCGGCGAGGTCTTCCAGGATGCTCAGGCTCTCGGTCTTGATCGGGTCCACCGCGTCGGGCTTTTCCTTGTCGGAAAAATCCGCGTCCTCGTCGGCTTCCGCCGAGACCGGGTCCGCGCTCTTGGCGTCGGCGTCATCGGCCTTGGCCACCTTGTCCGCCGCCGGTTTATCGGCGTCGGCGGTTTTGTTCTTCGCCTTCTTGTCCTTGTCCTTGTCCGCGCCGACGAGCGCCAGCTTGGGCTTGTCCACGTCGGCCAGGGTCAGCGCGTATTCGACGGGTTTTTCCGTGTGCCGGGCCAGCCGCTCGGCCTTGATATCGGCGAGACGCTTCTTGTCCGCCGCGATCTCCGACTCGCGCTCGGCCTTGTTCAGCGACAGGCTGTTGTCCTTGATGCGCTCGTCCATCTTGGCGATGTCCTGCTCCAGATATTTAAACTCCGGGTCGCTCTTGATCCGCGCCGCCGAACGCGCCCGCAGGTCGTTCAAATCGGGCGTCGGGCCTACCCACTTTTCGTAGTCCGCCGGTTTGACCTCGTCGAACGCCAGCGGGTACTTGAGCGCGTCCTCGCCCACGTCCAGGTGAGCGAACCGCGACGGCAGCACGATGTCGCTCTCCACGCCCTTGAGCTGCGTCGATTGACCCGAGGGCCGGTAGAACTTCTGGATCGTCAGTTTCAGCGCGCCCGCGTCCGCCACCTTGAAGCCGAACGGCGACATGAACCGCCCCACTTCCAGCAAGGTCTGCACCGTGCCCTTACCGAAGGTGCTCTTGTCGCCCACGATCACCGCGCGCCCGTAGTCCTGCAACGCTCCGGCGAAAATCTCGCTCGCCGACGCGCTGATGTGGCTGGTCAGTACGACCATCGGCCCGTTGTAGCTGATGGACGGATCGCGGTCACTGAGCACGTCGATTTTCTTGTCGTAATTCTTGCTCTGCACCACCGGGCCTTTCTTGATGAACAGCCCGGTCAGGTTGACGGCTTCTTCCAGCGAGCCGCCACCGTTGCGCCGCAGGTCGATCACCAGCCCGGTGATCCCCTCTTTGTTGAGACGATCCAGCAACCGGCGCACGTCCGCCGTGGTGCTCTTGGGCGCGCCGCCCCCGGCAGAATGCGAGCGGTCCATCTCGGCGTAGAATCCGGGCAGGGTGATCCAGCCCAGCTTATCGACGCTGCCCTTGTCATTGG
Source organism: uncultured Chthoniobacterales bacterium (assembly GCA_964236475.1). Taxonomy (GTDB): domain Bacteria; phylum Verrucomicrobiota; class Verrucomicrobiia; order Chthoniobacterales; family SZAS-18; genus CAHJWO01. The sequence goes on along the minus strand of CAXSED010000074.1, from coordinate 15,607 downwards.
GGTGCTCGATGATCTCGGCGCGGGCCTCGCCTTCGGTGAGCTTCACCTCGTCGCGCTTGATGGCGATGATCTTGCGCTTGGAATTGTCCGTCACGCCCGAGGGCACGACCTGCAAACGCACCGTCGTGTTCTTCTTGCCGCGAATCATCTCGACGACCTTGTCGAGCTTCATGTCCACGGTGTCCACGAAGGCGTCGTTGCCCTGCGCGACCGCCGTGATCTTGTCGTCGATCTTGAGTTCGCCCTCCACCGCCGCCGGGCCTCCGGGGATCAGTTCGATGATCTTCGAGTACCCGTCCTCGCTGCGCAGCATCGCGCCGATGCCGATGAGCGAGAGGCGCATGTTGATCTGGAAATTATCCATCTCGCTGGGCGACATGTACTCGCTGTGCGGATCGTAGCTCTGCGCCAGCGCGTTGAGGAAAAACTTCGATTCGTCTTCCTTGGTCTGCTCGTGGATGGAGCGCAGCAGCCGGTCATACCGCTTGGCGACGGCGACTTCCGGCGCGTCGGCGGGTTTGGCGTCCGCCACGGGCTTGTCCTTCTTGTCTTTGTCATCGTCGGCCTTGGCGGCGAGGCTCTCGCTCAAGAGTTCGTTCTCGATGCGATCATGCCACAGACGGTCGGCGTCGGCCTCGTCCTTGGGCCAGGGCGATTTCTGGCGGCTGACCTCAATGGAGCCGTGCCCGGTGAAGTCGAACTTCTCGTTTTTGACGAGCGCCTTGATCTTGACCACGCGGGCCTCGACGCGTTTGACGTAGAGATCGTAGATCGTGTAGGCGGGCTTCAGGTCGCCCAGCCAGATGTCGTCGTCCAGTTCGGTGCCGTACTGTTTCTCGAAGCCGTCGATGTCCTGCTGGGTGAAGAACAGCTTGTTGTAGTCGAGCGTCTCGATGTACGTCTTGAGCAGCCTTTCGGAAACGCTGTTGTCCAGCGGGTGCTCGGTGTAGTGCAGCTTTTCGAGCGCCTTGGCGACGGACACGGCGATCTGCCCGGCGTCGGG